>CANRIX010000009.1 GCA_947630765.1 uncultured Clostridia bacterium
TCCGCTTAACTGGTTCTCTCCTAAAGATGTCCTCTTTTCTTTTCCTGACTTTGTAACACATCATTGACAAACCTACATTTTTTGAATTTTTTGCGGGCAAAAGCGGATTCGCCGTCCCCAGGGAGGCGTCCGGCGGGAAAGCGAAAACGCCCCCGGCGAGCTTGTCCCCGCCCGAGGCGTTTCGATCCGTTTTTTCGGGAAGGATCCTCGGTTACAGTGCGAAATAGGTCTTTCCGTTCGGCAGGACGGCGGTGCGGTGGGTCGCGCAGTCGGGCAGGACGTACCCGGCTTCCAGATGGTTCCGCACGGCGGGGATCGGCTTCCGCGCCAACGCTTCGAGCACGTCGCTCGCGACGGCGGACGCGGTCGGCAAAGACCCCGCTCCCTGTCCGTAAAACAGCACCTCTCCGACCGATTCGCCGACGACCGAGATCGCGTTGAACGCCCCGCGCACGGCGTGCAGCAGGCTGTCCTCCGGCACCAGATACGGGGCGACCGCCAGCCGGAGGTGTTCATCCCCGCCGACCTCCACCCGCTCCGCCGTGCCGAGCAGACGGATGACGCACCCGCGCTCCGCCGCGAGTCGCACGTCCTCGACGGTCACGTCGCGAATGCCCTGCAGGCACTTCACTTCGGTATACGGGATATACCGCCCGAACGCCAGCCCCGCGAGGATGCAGATCTTCCGGGCGGCGTCATGCCCTTCGACGTCCGCCGTCGGGTCCTGTTCGGCGTAGCCGAGCGCCTGCGCTTCGGCGAGCGCTTCCTCCATCGAGCAGCCGGACTCCGCCATGCGGGTCAGGATATAATTGGTCGTGCCGTTGAGGATGCCGGAGATCTTCAGGATACGGTCCGCGGCGAAGCAGTCCCGCAACGGACGCAAAATCGGGATCCCCCCGCCGACGCTCGCCTCGTACAGATAGGAAACGCCCTTTTCCCGGGCGATGGCTTCAAGCTCCTCCCCGCAGGCGTCCACGACCGCCTTGTTCGACGTCACGACGCTCTTGCCGGCGAGCAGGGCACGCTTGGTATAGTCGTAGGCGATCTTCACGCCGCCCATCGTTTCCACGACGACCTCGACGCGCTCGTCCGCGAGCACCTTTTCGTAGTCCGACGTGACCCGATCCGCGAGCGGGTGCCCGGGAAATTCCCGCAGGTCCACGATGTATTGGATCCGAATGTCCTCCGCTTTTTTCAGCACCTCGTAGACACCGCTGCCGACCGTACCAAAGCCGAGGATCGCAATTGCCTTCATCTTTTTGCTCCTGTCTGTCCATTTTTCTTAGTATACCCGGTTTCGGGAAACTTGTCAAGAGCAGACCTGCCCAAAATTGCAGGACAAAACGCACTGATTTTGCGTCTTTTTTACGTTTTCCCCTTGCCTTTTTGCAAAAAGAAGTGTATAATGAAAGAAAATCCGAAAGGAGCGTCTTTTCTCCATGAACCGACTGATGATCGTCTGCGTCTCTCTGCTGCTCGCGTTCGCCGTCGCGCTGACGGCGGGGATCGTCGCGTACCGCTGGTCCTCCGCGTACGAATACGGCGATTTGACCTTCGATAATTTCTCGCTCGTCGACGGACGGCTGACCTTCCGCATCCGCTCCAACGTCGAGGGCGAATACGTCTACAAGCTCATCGCCGACAGCGACGGGAGCGGGCAGATCACCCTGACCGTCCGCGGCGGAAAGCAGTCCGCCCTCGCGCAGACGCCCGGGCTCGACGACGCGTATTTTCACATCGACCTGCCGGAAGGCACGCGCAAGCTGGTCTGCGGGAAAAGCACCGTTTATACGATTCCGTAAGGCGCGGACGAAGCGCAGAAAGGAAGTTCCCTATGAAAAGATCCCGTTTTTTCCGTCTTTCGCTGTTCCTCCTGCTCGCCGCCCTGCTGCTTTGCGCCTGCTCGTCCGGGCGGACGGAGGAGGGCGCGCCCGATGGTGGCATGCTGTTTGAAGGCGAGGACTATTCGTTTTACTATGACGAGGCGTGGGAGGTCGACCGCAGCGACGGCATGACCGGCATCAAGAGCAACATCGCCGGCGACAAAGCGGTCGCATACGCGAGCATCTCGGTCATGGCGTTTACGCTCTCCGACAGCGAACAGGGCGCGAACAATTATTGGGACGACTACCGTGCCGACTTGACCGACGTATACGGCGAACGGATCCAGTTCACCTCCGAAAAGGAGGAGATGGAGCTCGGCGGTGTGCCCGCCTGCCGCAACCGCTACACGCTGCAGCTCTCCGAGGACGACCTGCCCTATCGGTTCGAGCAGACGGTTTGCGTGCGGTACGGCGTGGCGTACCTTGTGACGTTCACGGTGCCGGAGGGCGGGTACGACGACACGGTCGGCTGCTACGAGATGGTCCTGTCCACGTTTGCGTTTGACTGAAACGAAAAAACATACGAAAAACGGTATGGCTCCGCGTTTGGCGCCATACCGTTTTTTCTTTGTCCGTGTTTTCCCGTCAAAGCAGGGTGTCGAACAGACCGTTGAGCCAATCCCCCTCGAACAGCTCGACGGTGCCCGCGTCGCAGGCGGCCGCCAGCTTCGGGTCGATCGGCATGCGCGCGACCGCCGGGATCCCCAGCCGCTTCGCCGTTTCTTCGGCGCGGCTTGCGCCGAAAATTTCGTGCTTGCCGCCGCAGTCGGGGCAGACGAAGTAGGAAAAGTTTTCCACCAGCCCCAGCACGGGGATGTTCATCAGCTTCGCCATATTGACCGCCTTTTCGACGACCATGGAAACCAGTTCCTGCGGCGACGTGACGATCAGGATCCCGTCGAGCGGGACGGACTGGAACACGGTCAGCGGCACGTCGCCGGTTCCCGGGGGCATGTCGATGAACATCACGTCCGTCGGCCCCCAGATCACGTCCGTCCAGAACTGCTTGACGCACCCGGCGATGACCGGGCCGCGCCAGACGACCGGGTCCGTCTCGTTCGGCAGCAGCAGGTTGACCGACATGACGCGAATGCCGGTTTTCGTCAGGAGCGGATAGATGCCGACCTCGTCGGCGGTCGCCTGTCCGCACAATCCGAAGGAACGCGGGATCGACGGGCCCGTGACGTCCGCGTCGAGGATCGCGGTCCGCAGCCCTGCGCGGTTCGCCAGCACGGAAAGCAGGGAAGTCACCATGGATTTCCCGACCCCGCCCTTGCCGGACACCACGCCGATGACCTTGCGGATGTCCGATTGCTCGTGCGGCTTTTCCAGCATACTGCCCGGTTCCTGCCGGGAGGCGCATTCCTCGCCGCAGGTCGAGCAGTCGTGCGTACATTCTGCCATTTTTCGTTCTTCCTTTCGGGTGTTACAGATTTTCCAGATGCGCGATCGCGGCGCGAAGCTTTTCGAGCTTGGCGGACGCGTTTTCCGCCTTGGCACGCTCCCCGTCGACCAGCTTCTGCGGCGCTTTCGCGACGAAATCGGCGTTCGCCAGCTTGCTTTGCGCACGGGTCAGTTCCCCTTCCGCCGACGCGAGCTCCTTGCGCAGGCGGGCGAGTTCCTCCTCGCGGTCGATCATGTCGGCGAGCGGGATGAGGATCTCGCAGTCGTCGGTGATGGCGCGGACGGACCCGTCGGCGTTCACCGTTTCGCTCCCGACCTCCACGCCCGACGCGAACGCCAGACGCTCGAAGAACTTCTCCTTGCCGAGGAACGCGGACGGGTCGGCCGTGACGATATGCAGATGCGCACGGCGGGCATGCGAAACGTTCATCTCGCTGCGCAGGTTGCGCACGGCGCGGACCGCGTCGATGACCTTGCGCATGGACGCCTCCTCCCGCGGGAAGTCCAGCTCCGGGCGGCAGACGGGGTAATCCGACACCATGACGGAATCCCCCTCGTGCGGCAGGGTGCGCCAGATCTCCTCGGTGATGAACGGCATGAACGGGTGCAGGA
The DNA here is from genome assembly GCA_947630765.1 of uncultured Clostridia bacterium. Taxonomy (GTDB): domain Bacteria; phylum Bacillota; class Clostridia; order Oscillospirales; family CAG-382; genus Coliplasma. The sequence continues at coordinate 3,900 of CANRIX010000009.1, forward strand.
GCGCCATCGTGTTGGAAAGCACGTAGATCAGCACCTTCTGCGCCGTGCGATTGCTTTCGGTGCCTTTTTCGGACAGGCGCGCCTTGACCAGCTCGATATACCAGTCGCAGAACACGTCCCAGATGAAGTCGTACAGTTTGCCGAGCGCCACGCCCAGCTCGTATCGGTCGAGGTTCTCCCGCACTTCGCCGACCGTGCGGTTGTACTGCGAAAGGATCCACTTGTCCTCGTCCGGCAGGTCCGCGAGCGGCAGATCGCCGAAGGAAACCGGGTCCTCGCCGTCGAGGTTCATGAGCACGAAGCGGGCCGCGTTCCAGATCTTGTTCGCGAAGTTCCGGGCGGCTTCAAACTTCTCTTCGGACGCCCGCATGTCGTTTCCGGGGCTGTTCCCACTGACCAGCGCGAAGCGGAGCGCGTCGCACCCGTAGGTGCGGATCAATTCCAGCGGGTCGATGCCGTTGCCGAGCGATTTGGACATCTTCCGCCCCTGCGCGTCCCGCACCAGCCCGTGCACCAGCACGTCGGAGAACGGCTTTTTCCCAGTATGCTCCAAACCGGAGAAAATCATGCGCGAGACCCAGAACGTGATGATGTCGTACCCGGTCACGAGCGTGGAAGTCGGGTAAAAGGTTTCCAGATCCTCCGTCTGTTTCGGCCAGCCGAGCGTCGAAAACGGCCAGAGCGCGGACGAGAACCAGGTGTCCAGTGTGTCCGGGTCCTGCCGCATGGGTTTGCCGCACTTCGGGCAGACCGCCTGCGGTTCGGCGGTGACGGTCAGTTCCCCGCAGTCGTCGCAGTAGAACGCCGGAATGCGGTGCCCCCACCAGAGCTGCCGGGAGATGCACCAGTCGCGGAGATTCTCCATCCAGTGCAGGTAGTTCTTTGAGAAGCGGTCGGGAATGAAGCGAATGTCCCCGTCCTTGACCGCTTGGATCGCCGGTTCCGCGAGGGAGCCCATCCGAACGAACCATTGCAGGGACACGCGCGGCTCGATGGTCGTGCCGCAGCGGTAGCAGGTCCCGACGTTGTGGGAGTAGTTCTCCACCCGCACGAGGTAACCGCCCGCTTCGAGGTCCCGCACGATCGCCTTGCGCGCTTCGTAGCGGTCCATTCCGGCGTAGGCGGGGTAGTCGTCGGTGACGCGGGCGTCCGGTGTGAGGACGTTGATGACCTCCAGATTGTGCCGCAGACCGACCTCAAAGTCGTTCGGGTCGTGCGCCGGGGTGATCTTGACGGCACCCGTCCCGAAGTCCATCTCGACGTACTCGTCGGCGACGACCGGGATCTCCCGCCCGACCAGCGGCAGGATGAGCGTCTTGCCGACCAGATGGCGGTACCGCTCGTCCTTCGGGTTGACCGCGACCGCCGTATCGCCCAAAAGCGTCTCCGGACGGGTGGTCGCGAGGTAGATATATTCGCCGTCGCTGCCCTTGACCGGGTAGCGCAGGTGCCAGAAGTGCCCCGCCTGCTCCTCGTACTCCACCTCCGCGTCGGAAATGGAGGTCAGGCAGTGCGGACACCAGTTGATGATGCGGTTCCCGCGGTAGATCAGCCCCTTGCGGTACAGGCGCACGAACACCTCCCGCACGGCTTCCGAACAGCCCTCGTCCATCGTGAAGCGCTGACGGGACCAGTCGCAGGACGAACCGAGCTTCTTAAGCTGTTCGGTGATGCGCCCGCCGTACTGCCGGTTCCAATCCCAGGCGCGTTCGAGGAACCCCTCGCGGCCGATCTGCTCCTTCGTCAGCCCTTCCTCCCGCATCTTTTCGACGATCTTCGCTTCCGTCGCGATCGACGCGTGGTCGGTCCCCGGCACCCACAGCGTGTTGTACCCGCACATGCGCTTATAGCGCACCAGCAAGTCCTGCAGGGTGTTGTCGAGCGCGTGACCCATATGCAGCTGCCCGGTGATGTTGGGCGGGGGCATGACGATGGAAAACGGCTTCGCGCCCGGTCTGCCCGGACGAAAATACCCTTTTTCATTCCATTCCGCGTACAGCCGTTCCTCGAATTCGGAGGGGTCGTACTTCTTTTCCAGTTGTTTTGCCATATCGTTGCGCCGTCCTTTCGTTTACAGCCGGTTCATGACCAGCCCGGTCTTGAGTTTGGGGTAGAAATAGGTGCTCTTCTGCGGCATTTTGTCCCCCGCTTCCGCGACCGCACGGATCTCCTCGATGCGCGTCGGGTTCAGCAGGAACGCGGCGGTGCTTTGCCCGTTCCGCACGGACGCGACCGCTTCCTCGGCGGAACGGGTGTAGCGCAGATTCTGCTGACGCGCCATGTTCTCGCGGTCGATGCCCAGCGCACGCTCCAGCAGCAGGGTGTGCAGTACGGTCACGTCCAGCCGGGCGTACGCCGCACTCCGCCCCTCGACGGTCAGCCGGTCCGCGTCCGCCGTGCCGGTCAGCAGCGTGAAGCCGTCCCCGCCGGTGTAGAGCGCGTAGGCGTGCTTTCCCTGCCGCATCTTTTCGGCGAGCACCCGCTCCGCGTCCGCGACGTTCGGAAATTCCTCCGCCGTAAAGCAGCCTCCCGCCCGGCGGAGCAGCTCCGCCTTTTCTACGGGGATGCCGGTGATAAGCCGGTGGGTCGGCAGGACGACCAACCCGTCGTCCGCCAGGTCGACCAGCGTCATGAGGATGTGATCGACGTCCTGCCCGGCGGGATTCCCGCGTGAAAGCACGTCGTCGCGGTAGCGCAGGGCGGTTTCATAGCGGTGATGTCCGTCGGCGATGAACAATTGCTTGTCCGCGAACGACGCGACCAGCCGGTCGATTGTCGCCCCGTCGCCGATGCGGCGAAGCGAATGCATCACGCCCTCCGCGTCGGTGAATTCGGTCAGCACCGGCAATTCCCGCGACGCGCGGACCACCTCGCGGACGCTGCCGTCCGGGTCGCTGTAGAGCGCGTAGACCGACGAAAAGTTGCAGCCGGTCGCCTGCATGAGCCGGAAACGGTCCTCCTTCGCCTTGGAAAGCGTTTCCTCGTGCGGCAGGACCACCCGGTCGGAAAACGGGTGCAGCTTGACCAGGCAGACCAGCCCGTCGAACGCGTACCGCTTCCCGGCGACCGTAAAAGCCTCGCGATAGAGGTAGATCGCCGGCGATTCCTCCTGCGCGAGGACGCCCTCCCGCAGCCAATCGTCGAGCAGTCGCCCGGCATTCGCGTAGCGGTCCTCCCCGCCGGCGGGAAGCTCCAGCCGAATCAGGTTATAGGGGTTTTCTTCGCACAGGGCCGCGTATTCCGCGTCGCTCACGATGTCGTACGGCGGGCAGACGCAGGTCTCCGGCTTGCCCGCTTTTTCGGTGTACCGCATGGCGCGGATGGGTTTGATCTCTGCCATCTTGACAGCGCTCCTTTCCTGTTTCGCAAAGGGGAAACCGTTTACGGTTCCCGCTTCAGCCGGGCAAAACTGCCCATAATGCGCTTTTCCGCTCCGTCGTCGAAGCGGATGCTGTAAAGCATATCCCCGCCCATTTCCTGCGCGGTGAGCACCTCTCCCGCGCCGAACATCGGGTGCAGGACCCGGTCCCCGGCGGCGAATGCGATCTGCTCGCCCGCTCGAACGCCGAACGATCCGCCTGCGTACCGTGCGCCCGAAAAGGACGGACGGCGGGATTCGGACGGCTCCGGCGCGGACGAAACGCGGTCGGCTTCCGGGATCTCCGCGAGGAATCGGGACGCGTTTCGCGCGTCCGTGCGCCCATAGAGCATTCGCGCGGCGCAATGCGTCAGGCAAAGCGACTGCTTGGCACGGGTGATCGCCACATACGCCAGCCGCCGTTCCTCCTCGATGCCGCCCTCCGCGATCGCCTGCTGGCTGGGGAACAGCCCGTCCTCGAAGCCGATGACGAAAACCGACGGGAATTCCAGCCCCTTCGCGGCGTGGACAGTCATGAGCGTGACTGCGTCCTGCCCTTCCTCGAGCGCGTCGACGTCGGACACCAGCGCCATCTCCTCTAAAAAGCCCGCGAGGGACGGGTCCTCCGCCGTTTCCTCGTACTGCCGGATCGTGGAAAGGAATTCCTGCACGTTTTGTTCGCGCTCGTGCTGCTCGTCGCCGTCCGCTTCGGCTTCCTCGGCGAGGAAACGCAGGTACCCGCTCTCCTCGAGCACATAGGAAACCGTGTCCGTCAGCCCGTTTCCAGCCGAAAACGCACGCATCCGCTCGATCAACGCGCCGAACGCCGTCAGCTTGCCCGCCGCGCGGGACAGCGACGGGTACGACCCGGCGTGCCGGATCACGTCGTACAGGCTCCTGCCTTCGTCCGCCGCGATCGCCTCGGCGCGGTCCGCCGTCGTGTCGCCGATGGCACGGCGGGGGACGTTGAGGATCCGGCGCAGGCGCACCGTGTCCGACGGGTTATTGACGACCGACAGGTAGGCGACGACGTCCTTGATCTCCCGCCGTTCGCTGAAGCGCAGTCCGCCGCAGATGCGGTACGGGATCCGCGCCTTGACCAGCGCCTGCTCGATGGCGTTCGAGAGCGCCCCGACCCGATACAGCACGGCGAAATCCCCGTACCGTCGACTCCCGTCGGCGACCTGCCGCCGGATCTCCCGCACGACCAGCGCGGATTCCTCCGCCTGCGTCATCGGGCGCTCGACCCGGATGCGTTCGCCGTCGCCCGCGTCCGTCCAGAGGTTCTTGCCCTTCCGCCCTTCGTTGTGGCAGATGACGGCGTTCGCGGCGGACAGAATATGCCCGGTCGAACGGTAATTCTGCTCGAGCCGGATGGTCTTTGCGTCCGGGAACAGGTCGTCGAAATGTAAAATGTTCTCCACGGTCGCCCCGCGGAAGCTGTAAATGGATTGGTCGTCGTCCCCGACGACGCAGACGTTGCCGTGCCCGCCGCCGAGCTGCGCGATCAGCAGGTTCTGGGCGGGATTGGTGTCCTGGAACTCGTCGACGAGGATATAGGCAAACTGCCGGCGGTAGCGGTCGAGCACCTCCGGGCACTCCCGAAAGAGCAGGTTGGTATAGAGGATCAGGTCGTCGAAGTCCAGCGCATTCGCGTCCCGCAGGATCCGCTGGTAGTCCCGATAGACCCCGGCGGCGTCGTGCAGGCGGACGTCCCCGCTGACCTCCTCGTCGTCCTCGAGGTCGTCGGGCAGGTACCCCTTCTCCTTGAAGCGGGAGATCAGGTTCGTGACCGCCTTGACGGACAGCAGTTTTTCGTCGATATGCTGCTGCTTCATGACGGCGGCGACCACCTTTTTCGTGTCGTCCGCGTCGTAGATCGTGAAATTGCCCGTAAATCCGAGCCGGTCGATGTTCCGCCGCAGGATCCGCACGCAGATGGAATGGAACGTCCCCGCCCAGATGTCCTTCGCCCGCTCCCCGAGCAGCGCGGACAGCCGCTCCTTGAATTCGTTGGCGGCTTTGTTCGTAAACGTGATGCAGAGCACGCGGTAGGGCGGCGCCGGTTCGACCGCACACTTTTCCAGCACGGCGCGGATCTGCGCACGGCTCCCGCCGTCCGCCAGCTCCATCTCCCCGTACAGCGTTTCCGCGTCCGGCGGAAGGTCCGTCGAACGCCACGCGTCGCCGAACAGGATGATGTTGCCGATACGGTTGACCAGCACCGTCGTCTTGCCGGACCCCGCCCCCGCGAGCACGAGCAGCGGACCCTTGACCGTCGAGACCGCCTCCCGCTGCGGCGGATTGAGAAAGCGGTAGTACTGCTCAAACAACGCCCGCTTGCGCCGATTGAATGCGTTCCCGTCCGTAAGCGTTCCCTCCCCGTGCGTTTTTCCTGTACTGAACTTCCATTATATAACAACCGATAAAAAAAATCAATCCCATTTTCCGTCTTTTTTGCGAGAAAATCTCGGAATTCCCCCGGGGAACCCGTTCAAACGGGAACGCACAGTGGGAAGTCCCGCCGTTTGCGGCAAAAAACAAAGTCCGCTTTCGCGGACCTTGTCGGCGGGTCGTCAGACCTGCATCTGGGACGAGAGGAAGAGTGCACCGGTATTGATGAGCTTCTTTGCGGTTTCGTCCGGCGGGAGCGGGGAGTCCGAAAGGGACATGACCGCCCCGACGACGTTCCCTTCGCTGACGATCGGCGAGAGGTAGGAAACCAGCATCTCGCGGTGTCCGTTTGCCGGGGCGGTGTCGGCCCCGTCCTCCTCGTCGACGACGCTGACCGGGTCCCCGGCGCTGGCGCTGTACGGGCGGTGCGTCTCGAGGATCCCGGAGAGGTGCGCGGTAATGGGCTTTTCGAGGTATTCCTTTTTCGGCACGCCTGCCGCGGCGATGACGCTGTCGAGGTCGCAGATGGCGACGGGGAAGCCGGCGGTCTTGTGGAGCGCTTCGGCGTACTGTGCGGTAAATTCCCCAAATTCCCCGACGGGGGAGTATTTCTGGAAGACGACGCCGCCTTCCTCATTCGTAAAGATCTCCAACGGCTCGCCCTCGCGGATGCGCAGGCTGCGGCGGATCTCCTTCGGGATCACGATCCGCCCGAGTTCGTCGATACGGCGAACGATTCCTGTTGCTTTCATAGTTTCATTCTGCCTTTCCTATTTGCTTTCGTTGAACCTTCATTCGCCGTTAGTATTTGACGGGATTGCCTTTTTTATCCGCTCTTTTCGCAAAAAACGTCCAATTTTTCGATACGCAAAAGCGCACGGGAACGTGTCCCGTGCGCCGTCGATTGTTCTTTTCCCCGGCGTGGAGGTTATTCGCCGGAGGAAAGTCCCCCTTCTTCTGACGGGTTTTGCGGCAATTCGGACGTCAGCAAAGGATCATATTCCTTCGCAGAATAAATTTTTCCAAAATCATATATTTCCCGCCAATTCTCAATACTATCGTCTATTCCGAAAATCGGATCGGTCTCTCCCGCACGATTAATCAGGGCTTTCGCAAAGTCTTTATCTTCGGCGTAATTCGTCAGTTCCGCCCGCTGCGATTTCAACCCGCCGAAATTTTGGACGTAGTACATATCGCCTTTTTCGTCGGTCAGCGCATACAGCGCCGTCGTCCAGCATCCGACGAGTCCGTACGCGTGGTCAAAATCGAAGCTCCAAAGCGGGTCCCCGCGGTCGTCTACATTTTCAACGTACGCGACAAAAACCAGCAATTCCTCCCCCGCCGTGTACAACGGATAGTTATCAAAGGTATATTCAGAGGTCCCCATCTGCATCAGGATAAAGGAGTCGATCGGGTCGCCTTTATACTGCTCTTCGACGAATACCTCGAAGAAGCTGCTGTCGAGCCATGTGTCCTCTCCGAGCCAGTCGCCGACACGGACACGGGCGACGATGTCGGAATCCTCGATGGCAGTTTCGAGGTCATATCGTTTTGCCAGCATACCGCCCGCAGTCCCTTTCTGCCCATACCGCACAGGAGGAAGCACATATTCGGTGGATACGGTGTCCTGCGAAGGAGCAGCGGACGATTCTTCGGAAACCGGCGGTTCGGATTTGGACAGCGGCAGCATGACGGCAAGCAGCACGACGGCGCAGACCAGCACCAGCGCGCCGCCGGTCAGCAGAAACCGCCTGCGCGACTTTTGCGCCGCCTGATACTGAGACAGGCGGGCTTGCAGTTCCGCTTTCACCTGTTCCTGCGTTTTTCTCATAATCAAATCTCCTTTTCTTGCCCGTTTCCGCGTGGCAGCGCGTCGGGCTTTTACTTTTTTATTTGTTTACCATATTTTGGAGCACTTCGCTTTGTCGCAAAGCGTTCTTGGCACGGGTCAGCAGGTTATCCACCTGCTTGCGGTTCTTGCGCATGACGCGTGCCGCCTCTTCGTAGGTGAGGTCCTCGAAGTAAACGAGATGGACCGCCTCCCGCAGCTCCTCCGGCAATTGCTCCAATTCCCGCATCAGGACCCGATTCCGTTCGTCGGTCAGCAGGTCCTCCTCGAGTGACGCGCGGTCTGCCAATTCCTCCGCGTCATCGACGGAAACGGTGTGAAAATGGTCGCGCTTGCGCAGATAGTTGAGCGCTTTGTTGCGGGCGATGGCGAACAGGTACGCATTCAGGGGCGTGCGAAAATGGTAACGGTTCCGGTGGATCAACAGTTCGAGCAGGGTATCGACCGCGAGGTCCTCCGCGGCATGGAAGTCCTGCGTGAAACGGTTGATATAGTACGCCAGCCGGTCAAAATAGATTTTTTGCACCTCGTCGAATGCGGACTCGTCGCCCTCCAGAAAACGGCGGTAGCTACTTGCACCGTCCTCCATGGTGATACATCTCCTTTCCTTTTTGGTTCTCTCCCGCGAGGGGGTTTCATCTATAAATACACGCGAAAAGGAGAAATTCCTTGCGAAACGGGGAAATTTTTTCGATTTTCTTCAATTCTGTTTGCGGACCGTGCCGTACTCGTCGTACTTGCGGAAGTACGGGCATTTTTCCGACGCGTAGAGGCGGCAAAGCTCGTCCTCGTCGAACGGCAGGGCGCAAAGGTCGGTGTCCGCGTCCTCGTCGTAGCGGAAGTAGACGCAGTCCTCGCATTCGGGGAAGGCAGATTCGGTAGGCATATGAAAAACGCTCCTTTCGGTCGTCAAAGCAATACCGCCGCAAGGCACCCTCGCGGCGGTATACGGAAAAACGGGTCGGCGGCTTTGCCGGTCAGCCCTTGGCTTTGGTGTCGCGCTCGACGGTGATGCGTTCGAGGAACGCCGCCGGGTCGACCGTGCCGAGGTTGCCGTCCTTGCGCGAACGGACGGCGTAGGTGCCGTTCTGCGCTTCCTCGTCGCCGAGGACCAGCATATACGGGATCTTTTCGAGCTGCGCTTCGCGGATCTTGTAGCCGATCTTCTCGCTGCGGGTGTCCACCGTGACGCGGAAGCCCGCTTTCCGCAGGGCGTCGCGGCAGGCGAACGCGTAGTCGTTGTGGCGGTCGGCGATCGGCAGGATCCGGACCTGTTCGGGCATAAGCCAGAGCGGAAGCGCCCCCGCGTACTTCTCGATCAGGTACGCGAGCGTGCGCTCGTAGCAGCCGAGGCTGGTGCGGTGAATGATATACGGGGTCTTGCTGGTGTTGTCCGAATCCGTGTACTCCATGCCGAAGCGCTTGGCGAGCAGGAGGTCGATCTGGATCGTGACAAGCGTATCCTCCTTGCCGTAGACGTTGTGGTACTGGATATCCAGCTTCGGACCGTAGAAGGCGGCTTCGTCGATGCCGACGGTGTATTCCACGCCGAGGTGGTCGAGGATGCGACCCATGATGGACTGCGCTTCCTCCCACTGTTCGGGGGTGCCTTCGTACTTGTTTTTCGGGTTCGCCGGATCCCACTGGGAGAAGCGGAAGGTGCAGTCCTCCAGCAGTCCGACCGTGTCCAGACAGTACTTCGCCAGCTCCAGACAGCCCTTGAATTCCTCCTCGAGCTGGTCGGGACGCAGGATATAATGCCCCTCGGAGATCGTGAACTGCCGCACGCGGATCAGCCCGTGCATCTCGCCGGAATCCTCGTTGCGGAACAGGGTGGAGGTTTCGGTCAGGCGCATCGGCAGGTCGCGGTAGGAGCGCTTCTCGTTGAGGTAGACCTGGTACTGGAACGGGCAGGTCATCGGGCGGAGGGCGAAGCAGTCCTTGGTTTCGTCGTTCGGGTCGCCGATGATGAACATCCCGTCGAGGTAGTGGTCCCAGTGCCCGGAAATCTGGTAGAGGTCCCGCTTCGCCATGAGCGGGGTCTTGGTCAGGATACAGCCGAGGCTTTCCTCGAGGTCCTCGATCCAACGCTGCATCAGCTGCACGACGCGAGCGCCCTTCGGCAGCAGGATCGGCAGCCCCTGCCCGACGACGTCGACCGTCGTGAAGTAGCCGAGTTCGCGTCCGAGCCGGTTGTGGTCCCGCTTCTTCGCCTCCTCCTGGGCGGCGAGATAGGCGTCGAGCTCCTCCTTCGTGAAGAAGGCGGTGCCGTAGATGCGGGTGAGCATCTTGCGGTTGGAATCCCCGCGCCAGTACGCGCCGGTCGCGGAGGTCAGCTTGAACGCCTTGACCTTTTTGGTGTAGGCGACGTGCGGTCCGGCGCACAGGTCGGTGAAGTCGCCCTGCCGGTAGAAGGAAATTTCCTCGCCCTCCGGGAGGTCGTTGATCAGTTCGAGCTTGTACGGTTCGTCCTTCATCAGTTCAAGCGCTTCCGCGCGGGGCAGGGTGAAGCGCTCGATCCGCAGGTTCGCCTTGATGATGGACTTCATTTCCGCTTCGATCGCGTCGAAGTCCTCCGCCGTGAAGGGCTTGCCGGCGCAGTCGAAATCGTAGTAGAAGCCGTTGTCGATGGCGGGACCGATGGCAAGTTTGGTGTCCGGGTAAAGGTGTTTGACGGCCTGCGCGAGGATATGCGAGCAGGAATGCCGCATGGTGCGCAGTTCGTCGTAGACAATGTCGCTCATGATTGGTCGTATCCTTTCTGTAAACGTGCGGGGAATTTTGCGTCCGTCGGCGGCGGGGCGCCGTTGAACAGCGCTCGCGCAGCGGCGGCGGCGCCGAGGTACGGTTCGCGGTCGAGGACGAACAGTTCCGCCTGCGGCGGGGTCTTTTCCCGCAGCAGCGGAAGGGTCAGCGGGTCGCGGAACAGTCCGCCCGCGAGCGCGGTGCGGAAGGGAGCCCCGTCGAAGCAGCGCGCGGCGGCGGAAATCAGTTCGGCGACGTAGTGCAGGTTTTCGCGCAGGATGGCGAGCGCCGCCCCGTCGCTATGCTCCCGCGCCGCTTCAAAGACCAGCGGCGCGTAGGAAGCGAATTGGTTCTTGGTAAAATCGTTGATCTCGATGATGTGCGCGTGGCAGTCGCCGCCGAACCGTTCGTGCAGCGCCTGCGCCAGCCAGCCGGACGCGTCCCGACCGTCCATCGCGCGAAAGACGTGCGCGAACGCGGCGCGGCCGATCTCGTAGCCGTTGCCCTTCAGGTCAAACTGCCCGCACCCGCCGATGCGGTACAGCGAATCCCCCCGGCGGACGAAGCAGGACGACCCGGTGCCGCAGATGACGGACACGCCGTCCTCGCCGTCCGGGAACGCCGCGTACAGGACGTTGATCCCGTCGTGCGAGCAATCGACGGCGGCACGCGGATACGCCCGCCGAAGCGCCGCGCGGAACCGGGGCGCACAGTCGCCCGCGGACAGTCCGGCGACCCCGGCGAATACCGCCGCGACCGCTTCCGACGGCACGCCCGCCTCCCGGCGGACCTCGTCAAAGGCGGAAAGCAGCAGGCGCTCGGTCGCGTCGTAGCCGATGTCGCCCGGATTCGAGCGGGGAAAGGACTTGCAGTGCTTTACCCGCAAGTCGAGGTCGGTCAGCACGACGGCGGTCTTGCTCCCGCCGCCGTCCGCGCCGAGCAGATAGCGGTCGGTCGTCATTTCGCGTCGGGGTCCTTCGGGTCCTTCTCCGAGAGCATGCCCTTGATGTCCTCGAGCACGGCGAGGGTCTTTTCCTCGACGGTCGGTTCCGGCGGAGCGGCGGGCGCTTCCTCCGCTTCCTTTCGGTGCAGGGATTCCATCTTCTTCTGGAAGCTCATGGAAGCCCGCAGCACGACGAACAGCGTCAGCGCGACGATCAGGAAATTGATGATGAACGAGATGAACGCGCCGTAGCGGATCGCGACTTCGGGCGTGACGACGGTTTCCCCGTCCATGACGGCGGGCGTGATGACCGCCTTGAGGTCGGCGATGTCCTGCGTATTGCAGATCAGGCCGACGACGGGCATGAGGATGTCGTTGACCAGCGACGTGACGATCTGGTTGAACGCGGTACCGATGATCACGCCGACGGCCATGTCGAGGATGTTGCCCTTGGTGATGAACGCCTTGAAATCGTGGAAGAACCCGGTCACTTTATTCCCTTTCTTGCCGGCCATATGTACGTCCCTCCCCCTCAGGCGACCGCCGCGTTCAGCTTCTCCAGCAGGGCGGCGACGTCGGTCCCGTGCACGTCGCAGGCTTCCTCGATGCTCTCCCCGCGGGAATGCGGGCAGCCGAGGCAGTGCATACCGATCTCGAAGAAGTAGACGGCAAGGTCGGGATACTGATCCAGCACGTCGCCGATCAGCATATCTTTTGTGATTTTCATGATAGCAAGCTCCTTTTTCGTTTTCTTTTATCTTTTTTCTTTCTTTTTTCGGTTGGAACGGATCAGCAGGAACAGCTGTACGCAAAGCTGCCACCCGGCGGCGAATCCGACGGTGAGCAGGGCGCTTCGAAGCGTCGGCAGGGAAAATCCCAGCGCGGTGTTCAGCCCCGGCAGGGCGACCAGCGCGAGCGTCAGCAGCGCGAGGACCGGGAAAAGCACCCAGAAAAGGCGGTATCCGAACCGCTTGCGCCGGAACGCGCCCTCCGGCCACAGGCAGCCGCAGGCGTAGAGGAACTGCGAAAGCAGGAAGAAGAGCATTCCGCAGGTCTCGCTTTCGGTCAGGGCGGCGAGGACCGTCAGGCAGATCCCGCTGCCCAGCGCGTAGGCGAACGACGGCAGCAGGGTACGCAGGCTCAGTCCGCCACCGGGCGTTGGAAACGGCTGAAAAAGCAGTTTGCGGTCCACCGGCAGCAGCGAAATCGCGCAGGCGAGCACCAAATTGACGAACAGCCCGCCGTACAGCAGCTCCGGCAACCCGAGCGGCAGCGGCGTTCCGGCACACAGCGACGCGAAAATCGACAGGAACAGCGTCGACGCCCCGGCGGTCAGGTACCGCGCGAGCCAAAGCAGGCGGAAGCAGAGCGCACGGGCGTCGGTAATGCCGTTGGCGGTCACATGGAAGCCGTTCTCCAGCAGCAGCACGTCGGCGGACTCCCGCAGCGCGTCGCACGCCCCGGCGGGCACGGCGGACACGTCCGCTTCCCGCAGCAGCGGCAGCTCCTCCTCGCGGGAGGCGATGGCGGCGACGGTCCGTCCCGCGCTTTTGCGCAGCTGCAGAACGTCCTGCCATTGGTCGTCGTCCGGCTCTAAGAACAGTTTATATTTCCCCGCGTTCAGCACGAACATACCCCGTTCCTGCGCTTTGATCTCGCGGGAACTGACGACCTGCCCCTCGCTTTCGATGATCCCGGCGCTGCGGCCGACGCTGACGGCGGTATAGTAGGGGTCGGAAGTGGAGACAACCGCTTCGATCCCCGCCCGCGCACAGCGGAACACGGCGCTTGCCGGGTCGACCTCCATCGAAAGCGCAAACGCGAGGAAGCCTCGGAAGATCAGCCTGCGCTCCGCTTCGGGGGCGCGCAGGGTGTCCGCGTCGGTGATCCCGGACGCGACGGCGACGAGAAAGGCGTTGGTTTTCGCGGCGTTCTCCGCAGCCGAAAGGATTTTCCGCCGTGCGACGGCGTCGAGGCGGTACTCCTTGCCGTCCTGTGCATACCCGGCGCAGCGGGAGATGATATTTTCCGGCGCGCCCTTGACGACGACGTTGTTATGGTCGTCGTGCAGCGCGAGCACGCCGCAGACGTCGCCGGTCCCGGCGTAATCGAATTCGATGCGGAACCACTTGTCGGTCAGGTCGTCCATCGCGACGCAGGCGTCCTTGAGGTAGTCGTAAGCGACCTGCTCGAACGGACGGCGGCTTTTCGGGTGCGCGGAGCAGATCAGCGAGAGCTTGAGCAGGTCCTGCACAGCGGGGACCGGCGGGCCTTCCGTCTGGAAGGTCTTGCCGGCGGCGTAGACGCTTTGCAGCTTGGTCCTGCGGGGCGGGAACATCAGTTCCTGCGGGCACATGACCGTGTCGACCGACGCGAGCTTGGAGACGCGGTCCATGTTGCGGACGATCAGCTTGTCCTTCGCCATGCCGCGCAGCCCCACGCCGAAGGACATCAGCGCAAGCGACAGCGCCGTATCGCACAGCGACGCGCCGCCCGCGGCGGCTGTCAGCGCGAACAGCAGATTCACGTCCGCCTTTCGGACCGCCCCGAACGCGACCAGCAGCAGGCACGCGAGGATGCAGGCGATCGACGTACAGCGGCAGAACTCCCGCACGCCGCGCAGCAGCGGCGGCAGATACTCCTCCCGCCGGGCGTGGATCTGGCGGGTCAGCGTGTTCCCGCCGGTCCGGCAGACCATCGCTTTACAGCTTCCGCCGGTCAGAATGGTCCCGGCGTAGATCATGTTGGCGGAAACGGACTCGTCCTCCCGACCGACCGCGTAGACGTGCTTGCGCACGCTGTTCCGCTCCCCGCTGACCGGCGTTTCCAGCGCCGTCAGGTCCCCGGTCGCGTCCACCAGACGGGCGTCGGCGGGGACGAGGCACCCCTTTTGCAGCAGGATCAGGTCGCCGGGGACCAGCAGTCGGCTGTCCAGCCGCTTCTCCGCGCCGCCGCGCACGGTCCGCACGGACAGCGAAGCGTATTTTCCCGGCACGTTCAGCGCCCCCGCCGCGCGGGATTCGACGAACGCGCCAAACAGCATCAGCGCGACGGTCGCGCCCACCCCGACGAGGTAGAGCGTTTCCTGCGTGAACAGGAACAGCAGCAGCATCGCGACGAGCAGGAACAGGTTGTTGAGCCCCTTGCATTGGTTCTTGAGGCTTTGCGAGAAACGAATATCGATCTCGTTGCGGATCCGGTTCTTGCCGAACCGCCGCAGACGCGCCCGCGCCGTCTTTTCGCTCAACCCGGCGATCGGATCGCTCCGAAGCTGTTCGGCGACCTCCTCGGGGGTGAGCGTCTGCGGCGGAAACTCCGCCTGCGCGGTGGAATTGTCGGAGATTCCCTGCATGACGGGCTGTTCCTTTCCAGATAACGTTGAGAATACTTTTCCGCCCTCAGCGGACCTGCAGGACCGGCTTGCCGTCCTCCACCGAAACCTCCACGGCGGTCACCGTCTCGCGGTAACGCGCGACCAGCTCCGACGCGATGGCGTCCTCCAGCTCGGTCTGGATCAGCCGGCGCAGGTTGCGGGCGCCGTACTTCTCGGAGAACCCTTTCTCCGACAGCCAGTCGATGACGCCGTCCGTCCAGGACAGCTTGATCCCCTTTTCTTCGAGCACGCCCGCCAGTTCGCCGAGCATGATCCGGCAGATCTTCCCGAAATGCTCCCGCGTCAGGCGGTTGAATACGACGATCTCGTCGACCCGGTTGAGGAATTCCGGGCGCAGGAACGCTTCCAGGGCGGTGCGGACCCGCAGTTCGTCGCTTTCGTGCGCCGTATGGGTGAACCCGGTCGGCGACGCGGCGGTCGCCCCGGCGTTGGTCGTCATGATGATGACGGTGTTTTCAAAGTTGACTTCCTTGCCGTGCGAATCCGTGATCCGACCGTCGTCGAGGATCTGCAGGAGGATATTGAGCACGTCCGGGTGCGCCTTTTCGATCTCGTCGAACAGCACGACCGAATACGGCTTGCGGCGAATTTTTTCGGTCAGCTGTCCCGCGTCGTCGTAGCCGACGTAGCCCGGCGGGGAGCCGATGATGCGGGAAACCGAGTATTTTTCCATATATTCGCTCATATCCAGCCGGATCAGCGCGTCCGGCGAATCGAACAGGTACTGCGCGAGGTCCTTGACCAACTGCGTCTTGCCGACGCCGGTGCTCCCGGCGAAGATGAACGAAACCGGCTTTTTCTTATACGCGATGCCCGCACGGGAGCGGCGGATCGCACGGGCGACCTTTTCGATCGCCTCGTCCTGCCCGACGATGTGGGAACGCAGGGTGTCGGTCAGCCGTTCGAGCTTGCGGAAATCGTTTTCGCCGATGCTGGACGCGGGGATCCCCGTCCAGACCTCGATGACAGATGCGATGTCGTCCAGCGTCAACTGCAGGCGGTCCCGCTCGGCGGACAGCTCGTCGAACCGCTCCTCCTTCTGCAAAAGGGCGGTCTTCAGTTCCGCGAGGCGGGCGTAGTCGGATTCGTCCTTGGTCTCCTGCGCTTCGAGGTCCGCCTGCGTGTCCCGCAGCCGCTTGAGCTCGTCGGTCAGGGCGGAAAGCTCGTTGATGACGGGGGAGTGCATGGAAACGTTCGCGCACGCCTCGTCCATCAGATCGATGGCCTTGTCCGGCAGGAACCGGTCGGTGATATACCGCTCCGAGAGCGTGACCATCTGCCGCACGACGGCGTCCGGGATACGGATGCCGTGGAATTTCTCGTAGTACGGGCGGATCCCCTGCAGGATCTTCACGGAATCCGCGATGGACGGCTCGTTGATCATGACCGGCTGGAACCGGCGCTCCAGCGCCGCGTCGTGCTCGATATACTTGCGGTACTCGGTCAGCGTCGTCGCGCCGATGATCTGCACCTCCCCGCGGGACAGGGCGGGCTTGAGGATGTTCGCGGCGTTCATGCCGCCCTCGGCGTTGCCCGCGCCGACGATGGAATGGATCTCGTCGATGACGAGGATGATGTTGCCGTTTTCGCGGACCTCGTTGATCAGCCCCTTCATGCGGTTCTCGAACTGCCCGCGGAACTGCGTCCCCGCGACGATGGCGGTCATATCGACCAGAAAGACCTCCTTGTCGCGCAGCTTATACGGGACTTTCCCATCGGCGATGCGCATGGCGAGCGCTTCCGCGACGGCGGTCTTGCCAACGCCCGGTTCGCCGATGAGACAGGGATTGTTCTTCTGTCGACGGCAGAGGATCTGCGTGACCCGCTCCAGCTCGGCGTCCCGCCCGACGACGCGGTCGAGCTTCCCTTCCCGTGCGCGGGAGGTCAGGTCGATGCAGAACGCGTCGAGGCATTTGCGCTTGCGCTTTTGGTCCGCGCCGGGCGCCTTGCGACGTTCGTCGCCTGCCGCGCGGGGCGCGGGGCGGTTCTCCCCGCCGTTAAAGACCGCGTTGAGGTCGATGGCGGGCGCACGGCCCTCGTCGGTCCCGTCGTCCTCCCCGGTGACGTCGGGGAGCAGGGAATCCAGCTCGGAGGACATATTTTCGAGGTCGTCGTCGCTCAGACCCATCTGCTTGAGGATCGTATCGATCGGCTTGATGTCAAGCTCTTTGGCGCATTTGATGCAGTACCCCTCCTGCACGGGCTTCCCGTCGACCTCCTTGTTCATGAAGATCACGGCGGGCCGCACATGGCATCGGCTGCACTTTGGAAATCTTGGGGTCATTCCTTGGTTCTCCTCATATTCTCGAATTTTTTGATTCCGTATTTCCCACGGAAGATCTTGACGTAATACATGATCAGCGCGAACAGGATCGTGCAGACCAGCAGCGTGCAGAGCACGGCGCAGAGCGGCAGGTTGCCCGGATCCAGGATCAGCACGACGGTGATGATGAAGAAGATGACCGTCGCGAGCTTCCCGTACCAGACGGACGCGACGACGTTGCGCTTGACGCGCAGGACCACGATCGCACCGGCGAGCATCGCCAGCTCCTTGAGCGAAAACAGCACCAGCACGATCGACGCGATGATCTGAGCGGGTCCGCTGAACGAACAGGTCAGGCACAGCAGGACGGTGAACTGCATCAGCTTATCCGCGACCGGGTCGAGGATCTTTCCGACGTTCGTGACCCAGTTGTTCCGACGCGCTAAGTACCCGTCGACCACGTCCGTCGCCGACGCGAAGCAGAACACTCCCGCCGAGGCGACGCGCTTCTCCCGTATGAACAGAAAGACGAACACGGGAATGCAGAGCAGACGGATCACAGACAGGATATTCGGGATCTGTTTTTGGATATTCTTTTTCATGGGACGCATACCTTGTCCTTTTTTATGTTATTCCGCGTTCCTTGCCGCGCGGCGGCCATCAGAAGAACATCCGAACGAACGGAATGCTTCCGAACAGGCGGAACAGCAGGGTCTTGTCCGGGTCGATCCCGGCGAGAGCGCTCCAGCCGGAGAACAGAGATGTATTGAGCAGCACCCGCACCACCGTGCAGAAGATCAGAATGCGGATCAGCGCGAGCACGACGCCGAGCACGACGCCGAGCAGATGATTCGCGCCCCGCACGAACGGGATCTTCTCCACCACGCCGGTCAGCAGGATGCTCAGCAGCTTCAGCGCGATGTACGAGCCGAAGAACAGGATGGCGACCGAGATCGCGCTCAGCAGCATCGGCGTGACGCTGTCGGCGATGAAATCGACCAGTTCGTCGCGGAATTCCTCCTTGACCATGTTCTCGTGCTCCGCGACCCAGTTCGACAGGCTTTCGCTGTCGATACCGATCCCTTCGAGCAGGGCATACAGCTCGCTGTCGTGGTCGGAAGCGAGGGATTGACTGTCGCCCGCGTCCTGCTGCTCGACGAGGCTGTCGATCACGGAAGCGGTATTCGTGCGGACGGCTTCGGGAAGCGAAGTGCTTTCCAGAAGGTTGGTCAATGGAGAGGTGAAGAGGAAAACGATTACCAACGCGACGAGCGTGCTCGCGGTGGAAAGCAGAGTCTTGACAAAGCCCCGTTTGGCGGCAAGGAAGATGGTGACTCCTGCGATCAGCAGCAGGATCAGGTCAAGCAATAGGCTCATTGTGATTCTCCTTTTGAATTGGTTTCATCGGTCAGCCGATAGGCGTCGTTTTTTTCAAATAGGACCAGCGTTCCGTCGTCGTCGAGCAGCTGCAGGGCGTCCTTGCCGACGGTATACGCGGTCGGTTCGCCGCCGGAAAGCGGCAGGACGGTCACTTTTCCGACGGTCAGCACGCAAAGCGCGTCGCCGAGCATGCGTTTGTCCGTCACCGCGCCCTCGAAGCGGTATTCCCCCTGTACGACCGCGTCATCTCCGTAGACGCGCAGGACCGTCCCGCCGGAAAGTCCGGCGTCGTAGAAGGTCAGCAGCACGCGCCCGCCGGAAAAATCGCACCCGCGCAGCGACGCGTCCTCCAGCGAAACGCTCCCGACCGGGTCCTCCGCGCCGACATCGTAGCACCGCAGCGCCCCGTCGGTCAGCACGGCGAAGCGGCCGTCCGAAAGGTAATCGATCCGCAGCGGCAGCTCCCCGGCAAACGAGGCGGTGAACACCGGCTCCTCGTCGGTCAGCGAATAGCGCTGCAGCACAGAAATCAGATCCCCGCCCTGCGCGGAATGCCCGAGCGCGAGGAAGCTCTTTCCGTCCGGGGAGAGGGCGAGCTGGTCGACGTAAAGGTCGCTGAGACGGCGGGTGTAGATCCGCTGCGCATACGAATTGTAGACGTAGATGACGCTGCGGTAGTTCTTTTCGGAGGTCGCGACGGCGAAATTGCCGGAATCGTTGGCGGACAGGGCGTACACCGGGTACTCCGTCGTGATGTGGGCGGTCTGCTCGTAGGAATTGAACAACCGCACGTCCGGGTTTCCGAGGTCGTAAACGAAAATGCTCTGGGAGGTAACGGTCATGCGCGGGGATTCCAGCCGGAAGGCGGCGGAAAAGAGCTGTTCCGCGTCCCAGCCGTACAAAGCGAGCCCGTCGGTATTCAGCACGGCGACGTCCCCGCGGAACAAACCGCCGATATTCCCCGCCGCGTAGTCGAACCGCACGGTGTTCGCTTCGACCTCGTCGTCCTCCTCCGTGACGTTGAGGAATTTGAGCATATAGCGGAAATTCTCCGCCGTCAGCTCCTCGCCGTGGACGGCGAAACCGTACAGGAGGAAGGCGGCGCACAGCAGCAGGCAAAGGTACCGCACGCGGGACAGGCGCTTGGCGCGATCCCGGTAGTACTGTTCCACCGTGGGCGTTTGCATATTCTTTTTTCGTTTCCTGTGGTCGGAAAAGACGGAAAACGCGGACACGGGGAACCTCCGAGAATTTTAGTAGAAAACTTGTTCGAGACACAGCCCTTTCGCGGGCATGGTGCGCCCGGCGGCGGTGCGGTCGCGGGCGGACAGGATCTCCGCCGCTCGCCGTTCGGCGTCCGGCGCCGGCAGCAGGTCGAGCACGGTGCCGACGAGGATGCGGACCATATGGTACAAAAAGCCGTCCGCCGTCACGGTAAAGCGAACGATCTCGCCGTCGCGGCGGCAGGAAAAGTCCGAAACCGTGCGGACCGTATCCGTCACGTCCGAGCCCGCCGCCTGGAAGGAACGGAAATCCCGCTTCCCGCAGAAGCATCTGCAAAGCTCGTCCGCCCGCTTTTCGTCGATCCGCGGGAACCACAGCGCCGAAAACGCGTAATCGAACGGGTCGGACAGGCGGCTGTTGCGGACGCGGTAGCTGTAGGTCTTGCCCTTCGCGTCGTAGCGCGGGTGGAAGCTTTCTGGGACCACCCACGCCTCCCGCACGGCGATGTCCGGCGGAAGCAGTCTCCCGAGCGCTTCCGGCACGCGTTCCGGCGGGAGCCGGTCGGGCAGTCCTTCCGCCTTGCAGACGAACCCCTTCGCGTGCACCCCGGCGTCCGTCCGGCTGCACCCGGTGACGATCCCGCGCGAACCGAAGGCGGCTTCCATCGCGTCCTGCAGGGTCTGCTGGACGCTGCGGGCGTTCTTCTGCACCTGCCAGCCGCAGTAGGCGGTCCCTTTGTAGGCGAGCCGCAGCGCACAGGTCATAGCGTGAAAACCCCCACTTCAAACGACAGGAAACGGTTCGCGAGCACCACCCCGGCGCACAGCAGCGCCATGGCGAGCAGGAACACATAATCCGACGGACGGCTGCGCATGACCTTGAGCTTGGTGCGCCCTTCGCCGCCGTGGTAGCAGCGGCACTCCATCGCTTCCGCCAGTTCGTCCGCCCGCCGGAACGCGGATACGAACAGCGGGATCAGGATCGGGACGATCGCTTTCGCTTTGCGGACCAGTCCGCCGGATTCAAAATCCGCGCCCCGCGCCTTCTGGGCGGAGATGATCTTGTCGGTTTCCTCCGTCAGCGTCGGGATGAAGCGGAGCGCGATGGTCATCATCATCGCGAATTCGTGGATCGGCACGTGCAGCTTCTTGAGGAAGCCGAACAGCGATTCGATCGCGTCGGTCAGGTCCAGCGGGCTGGTCGTATAGGACAGCAGCAGACTGCTCCCGCCCACGAGGCAGACCAGCCGCAGCATCATGTAGACTGCCGTGCGCACCCCTTCGGGGTAGATATGGATGAATTTCCATTCGACAAGCGGGGTCTCCCCGGTCGTCAGGAACAGGTTGAGCACCCCGGTGAACAGCAGAATGAACACCACCGGCTTCAGCGAACGCGCCAGCACCGAAAACGGGATGCGGGACACCGCCGCGAGCGTCAGCATCGTGACCAGTACGATCCCGAGCGCGCAGGCGGTCTTCGCCAGCAGCACGAACACCAGATACACCACCAGCGCCACGAGCTTGACGCGGGGGTCCGCCCGGTGCAGGAAGGAATTCCCCGGGAAGTACTGCCCGAGCGTCATGTCTTTGAACATTCGAGCAACCTCCCGATCCTCTTTTTCGCGTACGGGACGGTGTAGACGTCCGTTTCCGCGCAGAGGGAACGCTTCTTCAGCTCCAAAAACAGCTTGGTGATCTGCGGCAGGTCAAGGGACGCGTCGAACAGCTTTTCCGCCTGCCCGAACACCTCGCCGACCGTCCCGTACAGGTACACCCTTCCATTTTTCAGGACCAGAATGCGGTCGGCGTACCGGGCGACCTCCTCCATGCTGTGGGAGATCAGCAGCAGCGTCGCACCGCGGCGTTCGCGGTACTCCATCAGCCCGCCGAAGATCTCCTCCCGTCCCTTCGGGTCCAGCCCTGCTGCGGGTTCGTCCAGCACCAACACTTCCGGCTCCATGGCGATCACCCCCGCGATGGCTGCCCGCCGCTTCTGTCCGCCGGACAGCTCGAACGGGCTCTTTTCCAGCTCCTCCGCGGAAAGCCCGCAGAAGGAGGCCGCGTCCCGCACCCGCCGGTCGATCTCCTCCGCCGGCAGCGCCATATTGCGCGGTCCGAAGGCGATGTCCGCCCGGACGGTCTCCTCGAACAGCTGGTACTCCGGGTACTGGAACACCAGCCCGACCCGGCTGCGGATCTTCCGCATCTGCTTGGGCTCCTTCCATAGATCCACGCCGCCGAGCAGCACGGTCCCTTCCGTCGGCTTGCGAAGCCCGTTGAGCAGGGTCGCGAGCGTGCTCTTGCCGGAGCCTGTATGCCCGATGACGCCGATGACCTCCCCGCGCGGGAAGCGCACCGAGACCCGCGAGAGCGCCTCCGTGCGGAACGGGGTCTTTTCTCCGTAGACGACGGTCACGTCCCGCAGCTCCAGCGCCGCGTCCGTTTCCGGCGCGCCGGACGGTTCCGGGGCTTTCGCGTCCGCCGGCAGGGCGCGCTTCGGCAGGACCGCTTCGAGCGCGTCCGCCGCTTCCATGGCGTGCAGGATGCCCTTCGGGAAAGCGTAGCCGTCCTTTCCGAGCAGATACAGCAGTTCCGTGACTTGCGGGACCGAAAGCGACGCTTTCTGCAGCTCCGCGACGTGGGAAAAGATGTCCCGCGGGGAGCCGTCCATAAGCAGCTTCCCGTGGTCGAGCACGAGCACCCGATCCGCTTCGATCGCCTCCGCCATATAGTGCGTGATCGTGACGACCGTGATGTTCTTTTCCCGGTTGAGCTTCTTCATCGCCGCCATGATGTCCCGGCGGCCGGTCGGGTCGAGCATGGCCGTCGCTTCGTCGAACAGGATGCAGTCCGGCAGCATGGCAAGCACGCCGGCGACGGCGACCCGCTGCTTCTGCCCGCCGGACAGCTTGGCGGTGGAATGGCGGGCGTATGCGGTCATGCCGACGGTCTCGAGCGCTTCATCCACACGGCGGCGGATCTCCTCGCGCGGGAGCCCGAGGTTTTCCGGCGCGAACGCCACATCCTCCTCCACCATGCCGGCGACCAGCTGGTTGTCCGGGTTCTGGAAGATCATGCCGCAGGTCTTGCGCAGGCGAAGCGAAACCGATTCGTCGGACGTGTCCATTCCGTCGACGGTGATCTTCCCTTCGGACGGGGTCAGGATGCCGCAAAGCAATTTCGCCAGCGTGCTTTTCCCGCTGCCGTTATGCCCCAAAATGGCGGTATAGCTGCCCTTTTCGATCGAAAGGGTCAGATTTTGCAGCACCGGCGCCCCGGTCGGATGGTACCGAAACGACAGCTGATCGACTTCGATGAAACTCATGCTTCCCCTTTTCTTTTCCCTTCAGATCTCGTCGCACACCCAGCGGCTGGACGCGCCGCAGGGGAGCGCAAGCCCGCTTTCGACGACCGGCAGTCCCAGTTCCCCGCTCTCCACATGACCGCCGAAGCGCTTCAGATGGCGGGCGAGCAGGTAGCCGTTGGTCGCGGGGGACAGCCCGGTCGTGTAGGAATTGAGCAGAACGAACAGCGGGCGCTCCGAAAGCACACTGCAGACCAGCCCGAGCAGTTCGTCCAGCCCTTCTTCGATGACCCAGCGCTCCCCGTTCGGTCCGCGCCCGAAGGACGGCGGATCGAGGATGATCGCGTCGTAGCGGTTGCCCCGGCGGTACTCCCGCGCGACGAATTTGGCGCAGTCGTCGACGATGTACCGCACGCGGTCCCCCGGGATCCCGGAGAGGGCGGCGTTCTGCTTGGCGCGGGCGACCATGCCCTTCGACGCGTCGACGTGGCAGACGAACGCGCCCGCCTTCGCTGCCGCGACCGTCGCGCCGCCGGTATATGCGAACAGATTCAACAGCTTCACTTCCCGCGGGCAGGAACGGATGCGCTCGGAAAACCAATCCCAGTTCGCCGCCTGCTCCGGGAACAGCCCGGTATGCTTGAAGCCCATCGGGGAAAGCGAAAAGCGCAGGTCCCCATAGGAGACCGTCCATTCCTCCGGCAGATCCTTCTTGACCCACCGCCCGCCGCCTTCGCGGCTCCGGCGGTAGATCCCGTCCGCCTTTTCCCATTCCGGCCGGCGCTTCTCCCCGCGCCAGATCACCTGCGGGTCCGGGCGGACGAGGAGGTACTTCCCCCAGCGTTCCAGCCGTTCCCCGTTCGCGGCGTCGAGCAGCGTGTACTCCCGCCAGCGGTCCGCGACAAACATTCCTTACCCGTCCTCCCCGGTATCCATCAGCTGCTGCCCGGAAGCAGCGCCCGTCAATCCGTCCGGCGGCGTGACGCCCATGTGCCGGTACGCCCCGGCGGTCGCCATTCGCCCGCGCGGCGTGCGGTTGAGGAACCCGAGCTGCATCAGGTACGGCTCGTACACGTCCTCGATCGTGACGGCGGCTTCGCCCGTGACGGCGGCGAGCGTTTCCAGCCCGACGGGACCGCCCCCGAAGTGGCGGATGATCGCGTCGAGCATCTTGCGGTCCACCGAATCCAGCCCGAGCTCGTCGATCTCCATCGCGCGGAGCGCGAGGTCGGCGATCTCCTCGGTCACGGTGCCGTCCCCCTTGACGATGGCGAAATCCCGCACCCGCTTGAGCCAGCGGTTGGCGATTCGCGGCGTCCCACGGGAGCGCTTCGCAATCTCCAGCGCACCTGCCGGCGTGATGGAGGTTTCGAGCAGTCCGGCGGAACGGGTGACGATGCGGGCGAGGTCCTCCGGCGGATACATCTCCAGCCGAAAGGACATGCCGAATCGGTCGCGCAGTGGCGCGGACAACTGCCCGGCGCGGGTGGTCGCGCCGATGAGCGTGAACGGCTTGAGCGGGATCCGAATGGAGCGGGCGGACGGCCCTTTCCCCATCATCAGATCCAGACAGAAATCCTCCATCGCGGGGTACAGAACCTCCTCGACCTGCTTGGGCAGGCGGTGGATCTCGTCGATAAAGAGAATATCGTTGCGTTCGAGCGTCGTCAGGAGCGCGGCGAGGTCGCCCGCCTTTGCGATGGCGGGCCCGGACGTGACCTTGAGGTTGACGCCGAGCTCCGAGGCGACGAGGAAGGACAGCGTGGTCTTTCCCAGCCCCGGCGGACCGAACAGCAGCACATGGTCGAGCGCTTCCTGCCGCGCGGCGGCTGCTTCGATATAGATTTTCAGGTTGCTTTTGACCTTTTCCTGCCCGACGTACTCGTCGAGCGTCTTCGGACGGAGGGACAGCTCGGTCTCGGTGTCCTCCGGCGTATATTCGGCGGCGGTGTAGCGGCTTTCAAAGTCGAAGTCGCCGTCCCCGTATTCCGGGACTTTGGTATTGATCGGCATGACGCCCCTCCTTTCCTCGGTTTACCGTTTCGACGCGAGCACCCGCAGCGTATCCGCGATGAGCTCCTCGATCGGGCGGTCGAAGTCCATTCCGCGCGTGGCGCTTTGGATCTCCTCGCGGGAAAACCCGTACAGCACCAGCGTGTCCGTGATCTGCGAAAGCGTGTTTCTGCTGGATTGAACGGACGAGCCGGGCGAACCTTGCGGCAGGTCGGGCAGACGCCCCTTCAGCTCCAGCACCACCCGTTGCGCCGTCTTGTTCCCGACCCCCGGCGCACGGGCGACCGCCTTGTAATCCCCGTCGGCGCAGGCGCGGATCAGGTCCGCCGGCGTCAGCACGCCGAGGATGGACAGGGCGGCCTTCGGGCCGATGCCGGAGATGTCGATCAGCTTTTCAAACAGCTCCAGCTCCTCCTCCGACGAAAACCCGCAAAGCTCCATGGCGTTTTCGCGGACGGAAAGATAGGTATACAGCATCGCTTCCTTGCCGAGCGACGCGGAAAGCGACGCGAACGTCGACGCGGAGATCGCCAGCCGAAAGCCGACGCCGCCGCATTCGAGGACCGCGAACCCCTGCCGAAGTACGGACAGCGTCCCGCGCAGATAGTAAAACATACCGTTTTTCGTGTCCTTTCCTTATACGTAAGAATTCCTATTGCGGCATGAGGCGGTGCAGAACGCTGTTGCCGTGGCAGATGGCGATGGCGATGGCGTCCGCCGCGTCGTCCGGGCGGGGCGTTTCCCGCAGATGCAGGTATTGTCGGACCATATACATGACCTGCTGCTTTTCGGCACGCCCGTAGCCGACGACGGCGCTTTTGACCTGCAGCGGGGTGTATTCGTAGATCGGAAGCCCGCACTGGTCCGCCGCCAGCAGGATCACCCCGCGGGCCTGCGCCACGTCCACGGCGGTCTTTTGGTTGTTGTTGAAGAACAGTTCCTCCACCGAAACGCAGTCGGGGCGGTGGCGGTCGATGAGTTCTTTCATCCCCGCAAAGATCTCCGAGAGCCGGTGCTCCAGCAACTGGTGCGCCGCCGTGGTGATACAGCCGTACTCCAGACAGCGGAACTGATCCCCCCGACAGTCCACGACGCCGTACCCGACGGTGGCGACGCCCGGGTCGATCCCGAGAATGACCATGCGCTCCCTCCCGTATGCTCATGGGGATATTATCCCCCATAGGGATTTTCCCTATAGGGATACTTTCCCCTTTTAATGATACATTGTAATATTATAGCATACGAATCCGCGTCCGTCAAGAAGCAGGACGCAAAAATTTCGATTCCGGCGGAAAAAAGTGCGGGGAAATGCCAAAACCCACTTGATTTTCCGAACGGAATGCGGTATACTGTATGCAGGAAATTTCTGACGCCGGAGGAATCGGTACGGAAACCGGGAGACGCGCACGACGGCGAAGGAAAATGCCTTTTGGAATACTGCGGGTCATGGCGCGGACGGAAGGAACGCGCAAAGGGAGGATTTTCGCATGGAAAAAACCTACTGTGTCATTGGACTGGGCAACTTCGGCGCGAACGTCGCGCGGACGCTGGCGGCCAGCCGCAAGCGGGTGGTGGTCATCGACTGCGACCGGGAGCGGGTCAACCGCATCGCCCGCGAGGTGTCGGACGCGGTCTGCGGCGACGCGACGGACGACGCCGTCCTGCGGGACGCGGACGTGCGGGACTGCGAATGCTGCATCGTCTGCCTGGAAAGCAGCATCGAGAGCAGCGCAATGATCACGCTCAGCCTCAAGGAGATGGGCATTCCGAACATCATCGCCCGTGCGTCCTCAGAGCGGCACGAAAAGCTGCTGCGCAAGCTGGGCGCCGACCGTATCATCTTCCCGGAGCGGGACGCCGGACGCCGTCTGGCGCAGACGGTCACGGTGCGGGACGCGTTGGAGTACTTCAAGCTGAGCGACGACCTGGTCATCTGCGAGCTGCCGGTGCCGAAGAACTGGGTCGGCAAGAGCCCGCTGGAGCTGGATATCCGCAAGAACTGGAACGTCAACGTCATCGCTTACAGCAAGCCCGGCACGGACCGCTTCCTGCTGACCTCCGACCCCCGCATCCAGTTTTTCCCGGATACGTTCGTCGTGGTCGCCGGGGACGTGAAGGCGATCCGAAAGCTGACGGAAAAATAGATTTTATACTGTAGGGAAATTCTCTTTCCCATATCCCAGTAAAAAAGAAATTTACATAGACAAGAGGCAAAGACATGAAAGCGATCACCAACGGAAAAATCATCCTCAAGGACCGCATCGTCGAGGGCAAGGTCCTGCTGTACACGGACGTCATCGAAGGCATTTCGGACGCCGTCCCGGCGGGTGCGGAAGTCATCGACGCGAGCGGTAAGTACGTCGCCCCGGGTCTGATCGACCTGCACATTCACGGATACCTCGGCAAGGACGTCTGCGACGGCGACCCGGAGAGCATCCGCACCATCGCCGGCGGCATCGTGCAGAACGGCGTGACCGGCTTCCTGCCGACGACCATGACGGTGGACAAGAAGGTCATCGTCAAGGCGCTCGAGGT
The DNA here is from genome assembly GCA_947630765.1 of uncultured Clostridia bacterium. GTDB lineage: Bacteria > Bacillota > Clostridia > Oscillospirales > CAG-382 > Coliplasma. Next base: position 31,301 of record CANRIX010000009.1, read on the forward strand.
CTGCCGTGCGCTCCAGGAGGAAAGCAAGACCTGGAACGGCACGACCATTCTCGGCGTACACGCGGAAGGCCCGTTCATCAACCCGAAGAAGAAGGGCGCGCAGGCGGAGGAGCACATCCTCAAGCCGGACGCGAAGTTCGTCAAGGAATACGCCGACATCATCAAGATCATCACGCTCGCCCCGGAAATGGACGAGGATTTCGCCGCGATCCGGGAGATCCGTCGGGATACCGACGTCGTCGTCTCCATGGGACACACGGACGCGGACTATAACACCGCCATGGCGTCCACCAACGTCGGCGTGCGCCATGCGACCCACCTGTTCAACGCCATGTCCGCGCTCGCGCACCGCAATCCCGGCGTCGTCGGCGCCGCGCTCAATTCGGACGTGACGACCGAGCTGATCGTGGACACCTTCCACGTCAATCCGGCGCTCTACCCGATCGTGCACGCGCTCAAGGGCGAACGGCTCTGCTTCATCACCGACTGCCTCCCCGCCGGCGGACTGCCGGAGGGCGAATACACGCTCGGCGGGCAGAAATTCATCTCCAAAGGCATCGAGTGCCGCCTGCCGGACGGGACCATCGCCGGTTCGGTGCTGAAGCTCAACAAGGGCGTCTGGAACGTCTATACGCACAGCGATATCCCGCTTTACGAGTGCGTCAACTGCGCGTCGCTGCACCCGGCGAAAGCCATCGGCGTCGATCAACGCAAGGGCTCGCTGGAGGTCGGCAAGGACGCGGACATCATCATCACGGACGCGGAATTCAACGTCGAAAAAACCATCATCGGAGGAACAGTACGTTATGGAGCTTAAAGTCAAGGCCATTTTGGACCCGCAATTCGCGCCGATGGCGCTCAAGGTGCGCGAGATGCGCGAAAAGACCAAGGAGAACGGGCAGGATATCGTCATCGCCGTCGAGCGCAACAAGGGCGCGATCACGACCTACCGCACCCGCATCTTCCCGGACGGCACCGGGCACGACGAGGAGAACTACGAATTCGTCGAGCGCATCGTCAAGTCCATGCTGTGGGTGGCGGGCGGCTTCCGCATCACCATCGCCGGTTCCGAAACGGTCGCCAAGCGCATCCAGCAGGCGTACGTTGACGGCGGCTACCGCGATTTCGACCTGCACTTCATGGAGGGCGTGTACGAGACCAAGTTTGAAGTGCTGTCCGTGCCGCTCGACAAGGCGCCGAAGGACGTCAGCACGGCGTCCCCGGTCGGGCGTCACCTCGACGGCTGCCGCATCGGGTTCGACGCGGGCGGTTCCGACCGCAAGGTTTCCGCCGTCGTGGAGGGGGAATCCGTGTATTCCGAGGAGGTCGTCTGGCTGCCGAAGGTCAACCCGGACCCGCAGTACCATTTCGACGGCATCTACGCGGCGATGAAGACCGCCGCAGAGCATATGCCCCGCGTGGACGCGATCGGCGTTTCCTCCGCCGGCGTGTATATCGACAACAAGATCATGGTCGCGTCGCTGTTCCTGAAGGTTTCCAAGGAGGACTTCGAGAAGCGCGTCAAGACCATGTACATGGACGTCGCGAAGAAGCTGAGCGAGGAACTCGGACATGAGATCCCGATCGAAGTCGCCAACGACGGCGACGTGACGGCGCTCGCGGGCGCGATGGACCTCAACGACGACTCGGTGCTGGGCGTCGCGATGGGCACGTCCGAGGCGGGCGGCTACGTCGACCCGGACGGCAACATCACCGGCTGGCTCAACGAGCTGGCGTTTGTGCCGGTGGACTTCTGTAAGAACGCGATGGTCGACGAATGGTCGGGGGACTACGGCTGCGGCGTCAAGTACTTCTCGCAGGACGGCGTCATCAAGCTCGCCCCGGCGGCGGGGATCGAACTGGATCCATCCATGACCCCGGCGGAGAAGCTGAAGGTCGTCCAGAAGCTGATGGCGGAGGGCGACGAGCGCGCCGCGAAGATCTACGACACGATCGGCTGCTACTTCGGCTACGCGATCGGCTATTACGCGGAGTTCTACCAGATGAAGCACGTCCTGATCATGGGACGCGTGACCTCCGGCAAGGGCGGGGAGATCCTGCTCGCCCGTGCGCAAGAGGTGCTCGACAAGGAGTTCCCGGAGCTGGCAAAGACCTGCAAACTGCACATCCCGGACGAGTCCAGCCGCCGCGTCGGTCAGTCCGTCGCCGCCGCGTCCTTGCCGGAACTGAAGTAAACGTCTTGCGCCCGAACGCGTGAAAAAGAAGCCGTCGGCGTTCCTTCTCGAAGGGATGCCGACGGTTTGTGTTTGCAGACAGGGGTCAAAAGGGGTTCGCTCCGAAAAAATTACATACCTTTTCTTTTTTCGGGGCAAACTACCGAAAACAGGAAGGGAATGGTTATGACCATGGAACAGCGAACCAACGAACGACGGTGGGAAGTCGTCATCCTCGCGGGCGGCATGGGGAGCCGGCTCGCGCCGATCACGGACGACCTGCCGAAACCCCTCGTGCCCGTCTGCGGCACGCCGGTGCTGACCCGGCTGACCGACTGCCTCAAGCGGAACGGCTGGAAGGACGCGCTGCTGACCGTCTGCGCCCTGCCGGAGGCGTTTGATCTCTACCGCGACCCCAATATCGAGCTGGAAACCGTCAAGGGCAGCGTTCCGCTCGGGAGCGCCGGGAGCGTGCGGGCGGTCCGCGACAGGCTTGCGGACACGATTCTGGTGATCTCCGGCGACACCGTGACCGATTTCGACCTGCGTCGCGCCTACGAACGGCATAAAAAGGAGCGCCGGCTCGCGACCATCCTGCTGACCCACGCGGAAGCGCCCGGGGAATTCGGGGTGGTCACGCTGGACGGGAGCCGCATCGTCGGCTTTTCCGAAAAGCCCTCGTGGCGGGACACGGCGTCGGATCTGGTGTCGACCGGCATCTACCTGCTCGACCGCTCGCTGCTCGACGAGGTGCCGGAGGGCATAAAGTTCGATTTCGGGCGGGACCTGTTTCCCCGCCTGCTGAAGCGCGGGATCGAGGTGTTCGGCGAGGTCCTGCCGGGGCACTGGTGGGACGTCGGCACGCCGGAAAGCTACTACCGCTGCTGCATGGCGCTGTCCGACGGGCAGACGGTCACGGGGCAGGAATGCGCGATCTCCCTGGACGCGACGGTCCGCGCGAGCGTCCTGCATGACCGGGTTTCGGTCGGGAGCGGCTCGCGGGTGGAGGGAAGCATCCTCTGTTCCGGCGTGCGGGTCGGGGAAGGCTGTACGGTGCCGCCCGGTTGCGTGATCGGGGAGAATACCGTGCTGGAGGACGGCGCGTCGCTGAAAGCCGGGGTGCGCCTGAAGGGCGGACTGCTGGTCGGGAAGAACGCGTCGGTGGGCGAACGGTACGTTTTCGGTGCGCTGGACAGGCGCTGGTTCGGCGACGAGCAGATCCAGGGCGACCGGGCGGAGCTGGACAGCAGTTTCTGCCTGCGGCTGGGGCGCGCTTTGAAAACGCCGGGGCGGGAACTGAAGCTCGGCGTCCTGCACGGGCCGTCTGCCGGGAGCCGCCTGTACGCGGAACTGCTCTCACGCGGGGCGCAGGACGCGGGCGCGAAGGTCTGGGAGCTTGGGGACGGGTTCCCGGCGGTCATCTCGTTCGCCGTGCGGCAGTACGAATTGGATCTGGCGGTGTTCGTCGACCTGCGCGAGAGCGTCGGACGGGTGCGGTTCTGGTTCTGTGACCGCAGCGGACTGCCGCTGACGCGGGAAGCCCAGCGGGACATCGAATCCCGCCTGCGCGGCGAGCAGTACGACCGCTGCATCACGCCGCAGCCCGCCGTATTCCCGGACGGCGAGGACCGGGTGCTGCGCCGGTACTGCGTATGGCTGCAGGAGCAGGTCGGTTCGCTTTCCGGGGTAAAATTTTCCGTCACGCGGCGGGACGACGCCGGGGAATTCCTGTTCTCCAACGCGAAGGAACTGGGCGCGGACGTCTCCTACGGGGAGAGCGAGGACAACTTCACGGTGTCCCCGGACGGGCGCCGCGCCTGCGCCTACACCCGTTCTGGCAAGCCGTTGACCTACTGGCACCTCGTCGCCCTCGCGGCCGCCGAAAGCGACGAGCGGAAGGTCTACCTGCCCGCACGCCTGCCGAAAACCGTCGAGGACTACCTGCGGAATATGGGCAAGGAGCTGCGCCTGTACGCCGACGGGCGGGACGAGGTCCGCACGCATATGGAAGAGCAGCCGTCGAACAGCCCGTACGTCAACGACGGCGTCCTACTCTGCCTGACCGTCGCGAAGCGCCTGCAGGAGCGGAAGGTTTCGCTGGATGAAGCGTTGAGCGCCCTGCCCGCGTTCTTCGTCTGCCGGCGGGAATTGCCGGTCGTTCCCGCGACCGAAGCCGCCGACCGCCGCGCTTCGCGCATCGCGGCGCTGACGCAGAAGGATACCTTCCCGGCACGAGTGTTCTGGCCGACCGGGTGCGTGACCGTCTTCCCGAACGCCGCAGGCGGATACACCCTGCTCGCTGAAGCGTCCGGCTGGGAGACCGCCGAGGAGCTCTGCGCGGAAACCGAAAAACTGCTGTAACGCCGTAAAAGCCCCCGAAAAGCGGTCGCTTTTCGGGGGTTTTGCAGACCTGAAAACGAACAGGTCAAATTTCCCACGGGGAGCCGTTGGAGATAACGTTGACACCGTCGGATTCGTTCGTTTTCGGAATGCTGCATCTTGCCGAACAGATGGGGTGGGGTACATAAAAGAAGTCAGCCGATTGGGGAAAATTCTCAATCGGCTGACTTGCGTTTGCTCTAATGACCCCCTTTGCCGTACAAGTTTTGAACATCTTACTGACTGCTTTTTCTGTGACTTAATCCACTTTAGTCAAACAGCTTCGCGTCCGTTATGATAGATTCCCCAAAAAACAATAACACACTTTCGCGACGATTTATCATTACACCACAATATGATTTAAGATGTTTGTTTGATTTTAGACTTCACAATATCTAAGCTCTTGCGGTCTTGATTTGTTTCATAAAACCCGCGAATTACCTGCTGCATGGTTTCATCGAACCAAAAGATTTTTAATTTTTCTTTGGCTCTTGTAATCGCGGTATAAAAGATGCCGTGCGTTATTTTTTCGGCATTGGCAGAAGGAATAAGAATTTTCACCGAGTTAAATTCCAAACCTTGAGCCTTATGGATTGATACTGCATAAGCAAGATGAAACGGAATAACCGTGCGTAGCCGCATTTCGTCCTGCTTTTCAGCTGGAGCCTTTGGATCATATTGATATACCGTAAACCGAACGCGCGTTTCTTCGCCAAACGTATCAATATATTCAACGTCTGTTCCGAAAAAGTGACTTTCTGTCAAAATAGTCCCTATATCTACGGTAAATGTAATGCTGTGATTGTCTTTTTTTATGTCGGCAATTCTCCCTTTCAAATTATTATAGAACATGGGAAATCGAGGTGCATTACTGAAAAGAATCGGATCACCGATTTTGTACTTCCATTCTTGCCATTCAAAAGCTTCGCTTTGCTTATTTAGGCTCTGGAAATATTTATTAATGTTGTTCAAACCAAACTTCCCGTCATAGTTCAAGCACAATATAACTTCGTCTTCTTCCTCTCTATGAAAAATATTTTCCCCGATTTTTTCAGAAAACGGACCCTCAAAGACGAGTTTTCAGTTATCATCCCTTTGTTTCGAACTTCGTCCCACAAATTGATGAGTTCTTGCTTTTCGGTTCGCCATGTGGTCAGAAGTTCCACATTGACACCTGGCGCCTTTACCAATTCTTTCGCATAAGAAAACCAATTTCCAAAATCGATTGATTCAATCTGATAAGTATCCCCCGCCAAAACCAGAAAAGAATCCTCGTTGATTTTGCTCAACAATCTTCTCATCGTGCGATTGTCAATCGTACTGCATTCGTCAACAAAGATGACATCGTAATCTTTCAAATTTACTTTGCGCGTAAAGCTGTCAATACTGATAAAATCATGTTCTGTTCCGGGATTGTCAATACGAGCTTTCAAATTTTGTAGTGCTGTATGTGTCTTCGTTAAAAACAGCTTGCTTCGATCATTCATCATATTGGAAAGATAATTAATCAAAGTCGTTTTGCCGGTTCCGGCAGCGCCGTATATCAACAAAATACGGGAATTTACAAAAGCAGTTGTCAAAGCCTGTTTTTTCAACGGATCCGTAATATTGTTTTCCTGGCGTTTCACAAATTGCCGGTTAAATGCTTCTTGCCCTTTGTTGCCAATAGACGACAGTTCCAAAAGCTTTTTGATAATAAACAAAGTATCCTCTTCATAAAAGTCAATACAGGTAAATCCGTTTTCTCTTTTGATCTTATACCCGTTTTTCAGCTCCCAATCACTGAGACTTTCATTAAATTTATCAATAGATCCTTCTGAAAAAATTGTTTCGTCAAAATAAATTTCGCCAGTTTGACGTATCAAGCTTTTCAATTTTATAAACGGACTCATTTCATCCAGTTTACTGTCGCCCGCGGCTTTTAATATATTTTTCAAATTTCCGATTTCGTTTGTTCGACTGCCGGGAAGATTAGAGATAAAAGGATTCCGTTCAAACGGGATACATTTCGTAGATAGAAGAAATTGGTCGCATAAACATTTTGGAGTAAACTGTGAAACCATTACATTCTCCAGCGTTTCTTCTTTTAATTCGATCAATAAATATCTTATCGTGTTGTATCCAACGCTTTTTGAACCTTCTGCGAAATTTTTTCTCAAGTAAAGAAGGACATCCTTAAAACAAGCAGTATTGCAGTTTTGATAAATCTGATTGACAATATCATGAAACTGAAGTTCCCTTAAATCAATCAAAGATAAAAGATCAATACCCGTAGTAGTTAAAAAATTCATAAGTGCCGCATATTCTCCGTAATTTGAACTAAGCTTAGCAGAAAAACGAAACAGAATTTTTGTCAACTTATTCAGGCACGCCGGCTCAATTGATACTTTCCAACCGGATATGATTTTGATTTCCGATGGAACATCCCACAATTTTATAGGAACTTCTTGATAGGATATCTCAATGGAGTAGTTTGTAGAAATATTCTCTTTGGTATAAACCGTGATTCGGTTATATTTCGTAGCATATATTCCCGCCAGTTGCAATGTCATCTCATAATACCGCTCAGTTCCAACAAAGAACGATGCTTTTTTCTGAATGTAATAGCGGTCATGGCTGGCTTTTTCAACATAACAAGGGGTATTTTCTATTATTTGAGCAACTGCTTTATAATACTCCTCATCAGCAGGATCCTCCTGATTTCGTGGGAATCTTTCTAAATTATGCAATACCGATATTCCATATTTTTTCTTTAAGAAATCTCTGATTTGCCAAAGAAATTCATAATATTTCAACATTAGGCGTTCCGCCTGCCCTTCGTCGGGGATACGTCCTCCTATATATTTAAGAGATTTCAAAAAAGCTCCTAAATACTTGGTGCGTATATCCAGCAATGATTGTTCCCATGCCAGACTAAGGCTCACTTTGTCCTGATTGTGGCTTAATGCATTCAATATAAGTGTTGCTTTGCAAAGATCCTCCAAACGAGTCAAAATCCGCTTTGAGATATTATCGCGTGTTTCATTGCAAATGTCCATTCGGTCAATACTCTCTGTGATTTGTAGATCGCAGGACTTGATAATTTCAACTGCATCTTTTTTGGAATAGCTCGAATTGTTCAGCTCTCTGATAAAGGCATGTCGATCAATAATATCAATGAGTTCTTCGCAAAACCGTTCCACACTTTCATCCGTATTTTTAATTTCTTCTTCTGAAGAAAAAGAAATCGTTACACTTTCTTTTCCAAAATCTATGCCGTTCAAAAAGCTAACCGACATATATTTCCAAAACACTCGTTCCATTCCTCGATTGTCCGGGTGGAGTACTACAAATAAAATACAGGGATCAAATGTAACGGGCTGATAAGCAAAAGCGGGGAACGCCAGACTTTTCAGACAGTATTTGATTTTTCCATCAACTTCTGAATAACAGGTTGTTCCCTTTATTTGCACAAATAGGTTTTGACTTGGCCGGCGGCTGATATTCGGATTTTCCACAAACTCAAACGTCCCATCCGTATTTGGCCAGCTGTCTGTACTGGAAAAATGCGGATTGATTCTCCCGTCAGACCTTAAAAAAGATTCTAAAACGGAAACAGCAGAACGGTCTTCGGCAGATCGTTCCGTATGTGTTTTAATGTGACGTTGAATCACTTCAATTTGGTTATCCATACACTTTACCCTCCTTAAAAGAGCGGTTTTCGATTAAGATAGCTTTTAATTCTATTAGATGTTTACAGTCAGGACTCCGTATCCAATTTCAAAAATCCCTGTTCAAAAGCACCGGGGAATTGAAATCTTTTATCCATACCGCCGAATACGACAACGATAATTCCTCCGTCAATGCCCTTGACCTGCCCTGCGCCAAATGCCTTGTGTGTGACAATAGTGCCCGCGCGAACTTTAGAAGTGTCTACCTTTATTGTCGCTTTCTTTGCAGACGGCGCGGGAACAGATGTAGGGGGTACGTAAGACGGACGATAGGTACCGCCCGTAGATGGCTTTGTATCATGCACAATCGGCGTTCGCTTTACATCATATTTCACTTTCGGCTCCGCCATCAGCAAATCTTCTTCATCTTCGTCTTCATCTTCATCAAAATTGGAGCTGACGTTTGTAAATACCGGTCTTTCAGGAAGATCGTCTTCTGACGGTGCGTCTGCTTGCATGGAAGAAGCAAGTTGTCCCGCCATCGCGTCATAATCCGCGCTGGAAATGACGGTACTGTACAGACCCACATCCTCTCCGGAATGCTTGTCAATACCCGTATAAATCAGGCTTGCGTCTTCATACCGCTTAAATTTATAAACGGCGTCATTCATCAAAGCCTCATTGAACACATTCAAGGAAACAAGCAGCTCAAAATCTTTCACATTCAGACCGGTGACTTTTTTGAAAAGCTCCGGCTCCAGCTGCGTGATGACATCCTGTAAGCTGTATTCCCGATAGTCCGTCAGATACATGAACACAGGCACACGGGTCGCCAACTTAATCAGTTTCTCCTGAATCATTTTCCGCTTCGATTTATATTCCTTCTCGGCGTCTGTCAGCTCTTTCTTCTCTTTTGGCGTCAATTTCTCTCCGTCACGCTTGGCTTTCTTTACGGCATTGGACTTATTGATAATCGTTTCAATATCCGAATTCAAACTACGGAAGCCTTCAATACGCATGAGTGCGTCCATGGCTTCCTCGCCGGCAAGCAACCTCGCAAGCGTGTCATTGTCTACATTAATAAGCAGCGCGGATTCCCAACGCTTGGCGAGCAGCGTCGCGGAAGTACCGGCCATAGCAATATCCAAAATCTCAGCGGCGTTGACCTGCCGCATGGCGCTTCCGTCATAGGCAAGCACAGGCAGGAAATTGATAAACTCCCCGACCTTCTTTTCAGGGTTGCTCTCCGCCACATTCAGGCGGCAGCTGTAATCGGAAATCTGACGAAGCGCACGGTCAAGGGCGAAATCAAAGACATAACATTCCTTTCCATGGATTGTTCTGATAATTTTTTCACTTTGTGAAGAATACCTACTGCCTCGTTGTATCGAATAAAGGTATCACATCCTTTTTCAAGCAAAGGACGGCTAACCGGTCCCAACACTTCGTTTCCTTTATGAGAATATACAGCACAGATTCCGGCATTATCTCTATCCCACAGGAAGTACGACACACCACCTTTAATTTGAACACCAGTGAAACAATCGGATGCTTCAGGAAAATCATGAATAATTCGCAAATGATTATCGTGTAACATCTCATCACGATATTCGTCAAGGCCTTTCCCACCTGTGAACCATCTTGATGGGGTAATCATAGAAATAAACCTTGGATTCAATTTCTTAGCACCTTGGACAAATAGTTGATATATAGGCTTTGCACTTGCGCCATTTCCACCTCCGTCATTTAATTGATATGGCGGATTACTGATTATCACGTCAAACTTCATCTTAAATATTTCCTCCGGCTTTATGGTATGTATCCATTCATAGGCGTGAGTTTCGAGTCCTGCCTCGCGGTCGTATTCCTTTTGCGACGCCCCGCAGAACACACATCGCCCGTCTTTCCATCTGTGCTGAATATTCTTAAAGCGTATATTCCCGTCAACCGTATCAAAGTGCGTCACGGAATAATTTCCGTTTGCCGTCTTGGAACAATACAGACTGCGTCGCGAGAGGTGAGCGGTCAGCTCCGTGATGGAAATGCCGTAAAGCTGATGTTTGAAAATGTGGTCAGTCCGCTCTTGAAGGTCAGGATAAATCGGCTCAAGACCATCGAGAAGCCGCTTCGCTATTTCCCGCAAAAATACGCCGCTCTTTGCAGTCGGGTCTAAAAACGTGGTGTTTGGATCGCTGAACAATTCCTGCGGCAGAAGGTCGAGCATGGCGTTTGCTACTTCCGGCGGGGTGAACACCTCGTCGTTTGACAGATTGGCAACACAGGACAGCACGTCCGGGTTATACATTGTATTATAGAGATTATTTGCCATATTCCCAAACCCTCCTGTAATCGGTAATATAGGACGTCAGCAGTTCGCCTTCGTCGTCGGGCGAAACGTCAAACAAACTAATCTGATAATCGCTTCCTGTTTTTTCTTCGCCGGCGGCTCATATTCGCCGGCGAGCAGTTTATCAAAGCGGAAGTCCTTGCGCTGCATTTTACTGCCCGTCACGAACGCCCACTCGGAGAAAATGATAGGCTCGTCCGTGTCGTTTCCGTTTTCATCTACTTTTTTAAGACTCAATGCGTTGCCACAGACGATGTTCCTGCTCAAAATAAAGCGGACAGCGGCCCGACAGTCCTCACTTACTTCTTTTTTTGCAAACTGCCTCATATTCGGTGTTCCATATCTCATAAAGCCGCTCTCGGCAAGCGATAACGTTATCCATCATTAAGTCAACGCCGTAAATACTTGCCACGGCGATAACCGACTGCTTTTCAAATTCAAGAGGCAGAGGTTTCTTCTTTTTCGGCGGTGTAGAGCGCCTCTTTGCCGACTCCAGCTTGCGCCGGAGTATCTCAACCACAAAATTTCCATCGCCACAGGCAGGCTCTAAAAACCGGCTGTCCACCCGTTCTGTCTCTTGTTTTACCAAATCGAGCATTGCGTTGACTTCGCGCTCAGCGGTAAACACTTCACCGAGATCCGCTACACGCTGCTTGGATTTCACTTGCTTTATCGAAGATTTGCCTTCGATTGATTTTTCAGATAAATTCGTACTGTTCATGATGCTTTCCCCTTACCGGCAATCTGCCGCCACCGCCACCCGTTTTCCGCTGAACGCGACGCCGTATTTATATACGATTTTGACGCCCGCGGCGGTGAGCTCGGTGTCGTATTTTCTGTCGATGATCTGCTGCAGCGCGGCTTCTGACAGGCGTTTCAGCTCCGCGTCCGAGCAATTTTTGGCGGCTTTCAGCTCAATCAAAATGCCAGGTAGGTTTTTCTTTGCGGGTTTCAGCTGAATGTCATACCTACCGTCGCCGGACTCCCGGTTGGAGGAGACAAACGCCCCGCCGAGCAAGGCACAAAGGCCGAGCATGAAGCCGTGATAAAAATTTTCGCCCGCTGTATCAAAGGAGCTGACAGACTGGGTCAGCAGGGCTTGGATCAGGTCTTTCAGCCTGTCCTGATTGCCGGAGAAAATTGCTTCCTGAATGGAAATGGCGACGGGCTGTGGAATGATGTCGTTCAGCTTTTGCAAAATTTCCTTGTGGTAGACGAGAGCAATTTCTTTGTTCGGCAGCGCCACCTCACACATAAAATCTCCGTTGAACGACGGCGTGGTTTTCAGTACTTTCAGGTAACCCGCCACCAGCAGGAAGCTGTAAATGGTGGACGGATTGTTTTTGATCTGCGGGTAAATCACGCCCGTATCAATATAAGTCGTAAAAGACTGCCCGTTGACAAGGGAGATCAGCTTTTCGTAGATTTCCCGGTCTGCCTCCGCGATAATCTCGCCGATGATATCATTGCTGCCGGTGGACTGCCAAAAGGCGCGCGGCTCACATTCGTTGTTGAAATAGTTAATCACCGACCAGGGGTTGAAAATCTCGGTTTTCCCGAAACGATAGCCGTCGTACCATTGACAGAGTTCTTCGTATTTATCGGAAACGCCGTAGTAAGCCGCCATTTCCTTGACCTCTTCGGAGGTGAAGCCGAAATAGGCGCTGTATTTGTTATCTAGCACGGAATGAATGGTCAAATTATTCAGTCCGCTGAAAATGCTTTCCTTGGCCACACGGAGAATGCCCGTGAGAAACCCGTATGACAGGTGCTTGTTGTCCTTCAGCCCGCCGGAAAAGAGGTTTCGCATAAAGAGAATCACGTTATCGTAGTAACCTCTCATGTAACCTTGCTGGATCGGGATATCGTACTCGTCAATGATGATAATGGGCGCGACACCGTGATGCTTGTGGAGCATTCCTGACAGATTCAAAAGCGCGCCGGAAAGCTCGACCTCGCTCACGTCACTGGAGAGCAGGTTTTCAAACGCCTTCTTTTCATATTCATTGCATTTGTCGGAGGCTTGCAGCTCGATATGGCGGGCCGCCTCTTTGGAAAAAACGTCCCGTATGGCCTCAAAGGTTTCTTCCCAAGTGTTGAACTTGATGTCCTTAAAGGTGATGAAGATCACCGGATATTTGCCTTGGCAGGCGCGGTATTTCTCGCCGCAGGCCCAAATCTTTTTGTCCTTGAAATATACGGATGTGTCTTCGTCGGTCTTTTCAAAAAAGGTGCGAAGCATATCCATATTCAGCGTTTTTCCGAACCGGCGCGGGCGGGTAAACAGAGACACCATCGGCTTTTCGTCGAGAAAATCCTTGATCATCATGGTTTTGTCGACGTAATAATATTCGGTGGACGCCAAGCGGTAGTCGGACACGCCGACCGGCAGCGGCAGCGCCGTTTTTCGGACGGTTTTTCGATAGGCTCCCGTCTTGACTCGTTTATCAATAGGTTTTTCTGCATCGGCGGGAATGACCCAATTCCTGCCGTCTTTTTTCGCCCCTGCAATGCGCCCCTCTTTGCAAAGCGTCGAAATCCTGCGTTCGCTGATATTCCAAAGGGCGGCGGCCTCTTTTGCGGACATGGTATTTGACACGGTCGCACCTCCTCACAAGTATTGTGTATAGTATAGCAGATTTCAAGAATAAAATCAATATCTATCGGAACAATGTCAAATAAATTTTGATATTGTTCCGATAAAATGTTCTTTTGTGTGTTCTATGCGCGAGCGGGAAGAAAAACCACACTCATTTTCAAATGAAAAATGACAATCATTTAAAAAAGCAAACGGATTTCTATTGGATTTGTCTTGGATTTATGCCGTTCTTTTCGATAGGATTGCCTCCTCTCGTTTCGATATGACGGGGACTCTCCCTTCGGAAGTCAGGCTCTTTTCGGCATGATTTCCTCTTCGTTATGACTAATCTGCTCCCTCATTTCGAGAGCAGGGGGGATTTCCCTCTTGTCATATCGGAAAGAACCTCATTTTCTTTGTCATTGAAAAGGGGTCTTTTTCAGTCAAAAAAAGAGCCTTGAAAAATGAATTTCCTATGCCCCACTTTTTGACTGAATTTTTTGAAAGAAAGTGAGCGTCCGAAAACGGAAGTCATAACAAAAAAGCTCTCGAAATTTGGTCCGTTTCGAAGAGAGGGTCATTCTTTCCAATTTTATGATAGAGGGTCGTAAATTCGGGGTAAAACCATAGTAAACTTCGATTCTTGCCGAGTAAAACTTCGATTCTACCCCTTGCGAGTTCGATTCCAGCCCATTTTACCATCACGAATCCTAAAGGGGGCGTTTCCAGAATCCAAGTTGCACAAATTGGAAACGAAGTTGCACGCCTCGTGTTCCGACCGATTTTTGAGTCTGACGCGGACGTCGACCCGTGGTTCCAAACGAAAAGTAGGGGCATACCGCTCCTACTTATGCCCCTACTTACGCCCCTACCGTTTGGGAGCATTGCCCCGCTAACATCTTCATCAAAAATCACCTCTTTTCTTGAAATATGTTTCCGCAAAAGTCAAACTCCTTTTGTCTTCTAAAAAAATCAGGAGGAATCGCAGCGGACTATTTTTCCGAAAAATGGAAAGACCAAAAGAGAAAGAGGTGAGAGCTTGCGGGTCGAAGTGAAGGAGAAACCGATTCGGGCAGCGTTTGTCTGGCTGAGTCGGGAGGAGGGGAAGAACGAAGCGCTGCTGCAATCGCTGAAGCCGCAATATGCGGCATGGAAAGCGCAGGGGTATTTGCCCGTGGTGATGGAATCGGGTGCGGGAAATCCTAAAGACTGCCTGTACGGGCTGGTGAAGCACTACTGCGAGAAAAAAGGCAAAGGAGCAGACAAAAGACGAACGCCCACGCCGATGAGCGGATGCCGAGCGCATCCGTTACATAAAAGTCACACTTCGGCTCTTGCTTTCCCGAGAAATTTTACGATACTACGATACAATGTTATCAAGATAAATCTTATAAGAGCAATGTCGTTGTGTGCAAGGAGAAGTATTATGGATAATTCGATACAGCTGTTTGAAGATCAACCAATCCGCATGGCGTGGGATTCGGAAAAAGAGGAATGGTATTTTCCGTAGTGGATGTGGTCGGGGTTTTGACCGAACAGCAGAATCTTGATGGCGCAAGAAATTACTGGAAAGTTTTAAAATCGCGTCTGTTAAAAGAGGGCGGCGAGTTGGTTACAAATTGTACCCAACTGAAAATGAAATCGCCCAAAGACGGAAAGCACTATCAAACCGATGTGGCCAATACCGAACAACTCTTGCGCATTATCCAGTCCGTCCCGTTCAAAAAAGCCGAACCGTTTAAGCTGTGGCTCGCCAAGGTTGGCAAAGAGCGTCTCGAAGAAACCGTCGACCCGGAACAAGCCATCGATCGTGCGCTGGAAACGTATCTAAAAAAGGCTATTCCGCTGAATGGGTACACCAGCGCTTGCTGTCAATTCGCATCCGCAACGAATTAACCGACGAATGAAAAAAACGCGGCGTGGAAAAAGGGACGGAATACGCGATTTTAACCGACGACATCAGCAAGGCATGGTCAGGCATGACGACGCGGCAGTATAAGAACTTGAAGGGGCTCAAAAAGGAAAATCTGCGTGACAATATGAGTGATACCGAGCTGGTATTAACCATGTTGGCAGAGACTGCTACGCGTGACATTTCAAAATCTGAAAATCCAAACGGATTTAACGAGAGCCGCAAGGTAGCAACTCGCGGCGGCAAAATCGCCGGAAACGCCCGAAAGGAACTTGAATCCGAAATCGGCGAACCGGTAATTACGCCGAAAAACGCATCCGAACTCGGTCTTCTTGTCCGTGAATTGATTGAGGAGGGGAAGTCATGAGCGAACCGTTTCAAATTGCGGGATATTGCCGCATTTCGGTGGACGAGGAGCTTGACTGCGACAACACCTCGATTGAAAACCAAAAATCCATCATCAGGGACTACGTATCCCGCGCCTTTCCCGGCTCAAGCCTGACCTTTTACGAGAACCGTGACCGGTCGGGTTATACCTTCGAGCAGCGGGAGGGGTATCAGGCCATGCGACCGCTGCTGATGAATCACGGGTACGACGTTCTTGTCATCAAGGACTTTTCCCGCTTTTCCCGCCGCAACAGCCGGGGACTGGTGGAGCTGGAGGATCTGCGGGACGCAGGACTGCGGATCATCTCGCTCGGCGACAGCATCGACTACCCCACCTATGACGACTGGACGGCGATCCAGCTCCGTTTCCTCGTCAACGAAATGCCGGTGACCGACGCGTCCAAAAAGGTCCGTTCGGTCATCAAACGTCGACAGGAGGACGGAAAGTGGATCTGCGCCGTGCCCTATGGTTACGTCATTACCAACTCCAAGACCATGACCTTTGAGCCCGAACCCACCGAAGCGGAGGTGGTGCGGGAGATTTTTTCGCTGTATAACGACGGCTGGGGCTATAAGCGGATCGCGGAGCATTTGACCGACAAGCACATTCCTACGCCCCGCATGAACGAGCGCACCCGCAAGGAAGCCCGCGGCGAGGACTGTAAAATCAAGGCGCGTCCGGAATGGAGCATCGCCACGGTGCAGGGCATTTTGCAGAACGATTTTTACATCGGCACCCTGCGGCAGGGCAAATACACCCGCAAAAAAAACGGCGGCGACGTGAAACGGGAGCAGGACGAGCATATCGTTTTTGAAAATCACCACGAGGCCATCGTGGACTATAAGACCTTCGCCGTCACAAAACAGTCGCTGAAAGTCCGCTCCACCGGCAACTATCGCGGCGTGCGTAAGTATGACAACGTCTATTCGGGGCTGATGGAATGCGGCGACTGCGGCAGTCCCATGTTCCCCATGAGCCGCAAGGACTTAAAAGAAGCCTACCGCTGCGGTACGTATCACCGGCGGGGGTTGAAAGGCTGCACCAGCCACCACATCCGGGTAAACGTGCTGGACGGACTGCTGAAAGAATATCTGCGCAAGGTGCTGGACGGCTCGGCGGATGATCAGAAAGTTGGAAAAACAGATCGCCGACGAGTCCTCCGCCGAAAAGCAGAACCGGGAAATAATTTCCATTTTGGAACGCCAGCTTGCCGACGCAAAGAGGAGCTGAAAGTCCTTATCCGGCAAAAGACCCGCGAGGTGATGCGAAAGCCGGAAGAAGAGGCGCAAATCGAAGAAACCTACGGCGAGTTGATCGACGAGTGCCGTCTGCGGGCTGCGGGGCTGGAAAATCAAATCGCCCTCACCGCCGACAAGCGCAACACGATCATTCGCGTCAACCGCATCGCGTCGACTGCGCTAGGGATCTTCGATGAGATCCTCGCACACGACCGCCTGGACAAGCGCGACTTGGAATTGCTGGTGGAGCGCATTTACGTCTATGAGGATCATATTCACATCAAGTCAAAACCCGATATAGAATGTATCCTGCAAAGCGGCGCGCTGCCGGAGGAAAACGGGTCGGAAGCCGCAAATTTTGATTCGGGCGTCATAGGTATCGCACAGACCCGCGCAGTCCAGACGAGCGCACACCGTCCGGACAAGGTCTATGGCGTCAATGTTATCAGCAGCGGCGACGGCGACGAAATGCGCACGAACGGCGTTATCCGCTTCCTTACGAGAGCATCCAGCCGGGATTCCCGAGGGAAACGTTGTCGCAGGTGTTCCCGTCCCCCGCGTCCCCGCAGGTGATCGTGATCGTCTCCGCACCCGCCGGGACGGACAGCTCCAGCAACACCTTTTCCCCGTAAACGAACGTGCGTGTCCGATAGTAGACCGCCTCCGGGTCCAATCCGGCTCCGTCGAAGGACACGAGGATCTGGGAACTCGCCATGACGTAGTTCGCGTCCACCTTCGCGTTGTCGTCGATGCCGCAGACCGCGACGAACCGCTTCGCCCCGTCCGGGACGGCGTAGGTGAACGACCCGACCGCGTTCGTGCCCAGTCCGCGGGAATAGACGGTCCCGTCGATCGTGATCGGGTTGTTCTTGGTGTTGCGGTCCTTGGTCGCCGGGTCGCCGGGGTAGCCGGTCGTGGCGTTCAGCCAGTCGGCGTCGGTCAGCTGGAGGTCCGGCTCGGTTTCGGCCAGGCAGGACGCCGAAAGATAGCGGTCGAGGCGGAAGATTTGCCCGTCCGGTTCGGCGTACAGCCTTAACATTCCGCCGGCGCCGAGGGAAAGCGGTTCGCCGTAGACCGGGGAATCCGCGTTCGGTTCGCTGCCGTCGGTGGTGTAGTGCAGCGGGGCGGAAAAGTTCGGTCTGAGGGCGACGGTCAAGCCGGAATCGTCCTCGTCGGTCTGCACCCGCACGCGGGGCGAGGTGCCTTCCACGAAGCGGCAGGAAAGCTCGCTGCCCGCCCCGTCGCCGTCCAAAATGCGGACGCGCAGGGTGCAGCCTTCGGTGATCGGAAGCGGCTGCCCGGAAACGATTCGGGCGGAATTCTCGCCCGGCTGACTGCCGTCGAGCGTGTAGACCGCCGTGGCAGACGGGTCGGCGAGCTCGGCGAGGACGGGAAGACTGTCGTACAGCTCCCCGCCGTACTGCGAGAGCGTCACGCGGTCAAACCGCGCGAGGAACCCGCTGACCGCCGGGAACGGCAGTTCGACGGTATCCGCTTTCGTGACGTTTCGGACCTCCTTCGCAAGACCGCTTTCCGCGTCCGTCCAAAGCTCCATGCGGTAGGTCCCTTCGCCGAGGAACTCGGAAAGGTTCAGCGTGACCGTGCGCTTGACGGACTGGTAGTTGATCCCGCCGACGAACCAGCTCCCGCCTTCGCTCTCCCGCGCGAAGACCGCCGCCGATCCGATGCGGCTGGGCTCCAGCACGACCGTGCGCTTCCAGACCGTCGGAACGCTCTTGATCATCTCCAGCGTCGGGAGCTCGAGCAGGGTCTCCGGGTCGGTGCCGAGCACCTGCAGCGGCGAATCCGTCAGCACCAATTGCGCGAGGTGGAAAGCGGTATCGACGGCGGGAGTGAAGTCCGCGTGCCCCGCCAGATTGCGGGTGAACACCTGCGTCGTGAACATCTGCGCCTGCGTGCGCAGGTCGGTGACAGCGGTGGATTCCAGCCCGAGGATCGCCTCCCGTCCCAGCTCGTTTGGCCAGGTCACGTCGTAGCCGGTCGGCTTGTTGCAGCCGTGGAAGTCGACCAGAAGCCGTTTTTCCGCCGCTGATTGCAGGATCTGCCGGTAAAGGTCCACCCCGTTCCTGACGTCGGTCTCCTGCGGGAAAAAGTCGATCTTTCCGCCGGACATGCCGGTCTGCGCAAGAAACGAGAGGAATTCCTCCGCTTCCTCCGCCGAGCGGATCCCGTTGTGGAAGCCCGCCCCGGCGATGACGCCGGTCCAGAGAAGCTGCCCCACGCCGAGCGCTTTCCCCTGTTCGGAAAGTTCCTGCAGGACGGTCTCATAGTCGTCCCAATACACCCAGCCCTCGTCGATGAGGTTGTACTCGAATCCCAGCGCACCCGCCGCGTCCGTATACGAGCGCATCAGCTCCGGGGTCACGCGGTCGGTGGTCCGGCCGGTGATCCACGACCAGACTGCCCGCCCGGGCTTGACCCAGTCGTCCGCGAACAGCTCCTCGTCCGCCGGTTCGCAGAGCTGGTAAAGGATGGTGTTGTTCACCAGTTCGTTCAGGTCGTCCGCCACCGCGAGCACCCGCCACGGGGTCAGGATCTCGCCGGTTACCGTGAAGCGGACGTTTTCCACGCCGTCGCGGGAAAAATCCGCCGTATAGCGGTTCGCGTCCGTCCAGCGCAGGCAGATCCCCGCGTAGGCGGCAAGGTCCGCTTCCAGCAGGGCGACGTACCGCCCGTCGTCGAGCGCGACCGTCGCGGGCAGTCCGAGCGTCGTCGGATTCTCCCGCGAGGGCAGGTGGGCTTCGATCTTGCTTTCGTAGTAGATGTGCGTGCTGCCCGCCCAAAGACGGCTTTCGGCGGGGAGGACGAAGGTGGTTTGCTCGCTTTCCACGGTGCGTTCCCCGTCGCCGGGCAGGCGGTAGCGGAAGGCCGCACCCGTTTCAAAGACCCGCGCTTCCAGCGTGAACGCGGTTTCGCCCTCGCCGACCGGCAGGGAAACGGACAGGCAGGGCGCATTCGCTTCGCTGACGCGACCAAACACCCGCCGTACGTCCGTCCGCAGTTCGCTCACCGCGTCGCCCAAACCGTCCGCGCCGAGCGCCGTGCCGTAGGAAACGCCGTCGACGGTCAAACCGAGCGCCCCCTCCTCGAGGAAAACCTTCCCGTCCCGGGAAAGGGAATAGCAGAGCTCCCCGTCCCGCACGGCGACCGTCAGGACGGTCCGCCCTTCCGGCGAATACAGTTTCCACGCCCCGTCCTCCCGCATGGCGACGCCGGCGGGACCCGTCGGCCCGGACGGGGCGGCGCTTTCGTCCGTCGGCGGGGCGTCCGGCGATCTCGCGCAGGAAGCGCCGAGCGCGAGGGCGACGAGCAGAAGCGTGCAGATGCGCAGACAGGAAAAAATGCGACGTTTCATGAGATTGACCTGCCTTTTTTACGGATTTACGAGAACTGCGAACGGTAGAGGGAAGCGTAGAAACCGTTCTGCCGCAGCAGTTCCTCGTGGGTGCCGCGCTCGACGACGTCGCCGTCCCGGACGACGAGGATGAGGTCGGCGTTCTGGATCGTGGAGAGGCGGTGGGCGATGACGAAGCAGGTCCGCCCTTGCATGAGCGCGGACATGGCGTCCTGGATCTTGCGCTCGGTGCGGGAGTCGACGTTGGAGGTCGCCTCGTCGAGAATGAGCATACGGCTCGCCGGGAGCATGGCGCGTGCGATGGTCAGAAGCTGCTTCTGCCCCTTGGAGATGTTGACCCCGTCGTCGGACAGGACGGTCTCGTACCCCTGCGGGAGCCGCTCGATGAAGGAGTGGATCCCGGCGGTCTTTGCCGCCTGCACGACCTCCTCCATGGTCGCACCCTCGCGCCCGTAGGTGATGTTTTCGAAGATCGTGCCGTAAAAGAGCCACGTATCCTGCAGAACCATGGTGTACGCGAGCCGCAGGCTGTCCCGCGTCAGGTCGCGCACCTCCTGCCCGTCGACCGTGATTTCCCCGCTGTCCGCGTCGTAGAAGCGCATGAGCAGGTTGATGATCGTGGTTTTTCCCGCGCCGGTCGGTCCGACGATGGCGACGGTCTTGCCGGGCATGGTGGCGAAGGAGAGGTTATGCAGGACGGTCTTTTCCGGGGAATAACCGAAGAAGATGTTCTTCGCGACGACTTCCCCGCGCACGTCGGACAGCACGGACGCGCCCGGACGGTCCGGGGCTTCCGGCTTTTCGTCGATGATGCGGAAGATGCGTTCGGCGGCGGTGAAGGCGGACTGGAATTCGCTGATGATGTTGGCGAACTCGTTGATCGGTCCGGCGAACTTGCGGGAATACATGACGAATTCCGCGATCCCGCCGGCGGTCATGAACCAGACCGACCCTTCCGCGACCGTCCCGTTGCCGGACAGTAGGAGCAGCACGCCTCCGAAGATCATCACGAGCGAGAGGGACAGGTTGTTGACGAAGTTGACCGACGGACCGATGACGGCGCCGTAGTAGTCGGCTTTGTAGTAGGCGTCGACCGCGTCGAGGTTGCGCTCGTCGAACCGGGCGGTGACGGTTTCGGACTGGTGGTAGGCGCCGATGGTCTTGGCGCCGGAAAGCATTTCCTCGGCGTAGCCGTTGAGCTCGCCGAGCTTGCGGGAGCGCTTGCGGAACAGCGGTTGGAGTTTCTTGGCTTTCAGGCGGGTGAAAACGATGGAGATCGGCAGGGTCACGGCGAACACCAGCAGCATCGGCGGCGAGATGCGGACCATGAAGTAGAGCGCCCCGAACACCGTGAACAGGCTGGAAAGCACCTGCACGAGGTCGGTCGACAGGGAGGAGTTGACCGTGTCGATGTCGTAGGAGATGCGGCTGACGATGTCGCCGGTCGGGTGGGTGTCGAAGTAGGAGACCGGCAGGGTCGTGAGGGTTTCAAACAGCTGCTTGCGCATACGGTAGGTGATGCGCTGGCTGAGGTTGGTCATCAGGAAGGTCAGCAGGTAGGCGAGCACCGCCGAACAGCCGTAGCAGAGCAGCATACGCCAGAAACTCGCCCAGACCACGTCCAATTGCACCCCGTTTTCGAGGCTGATCGCGTCGATGCCTTGTCCGAGGTACTGCGGACCGCGCAGGGCGAGGTAGTTCGCGAGCAGCGAGCAGGCGACGGCCGGCAGGGCGAGCGTCCAGTTCTGCAGCAGGTACCCGAACAGACGCGGGAACAGGTGCGCTCTGGATTTCTTCTTCGGCTCAGTCAAGGATCGCACCCCCCATCTGCGAATCGCTGATTTCCCGGTAAATTTCGCAGGTTTCGAGCAGTTCCTCGTGCCTGCCCATGCCGGCGAGCCTGCCGTCCTCCAGCACGAGGATCAGGTCCGCGTGCTTGACCGAGCTGACCCGCTGCGCGACGACGACCGACGTCACCCCCGTGACCTCTTTCGCGATGGCGGCGCGCAGATTCGCGTCCGTGCGGTAGTCCAGCGCGGACGAGGAGTCGTCGAGAATCAGGATTTCCGGGTTCGCGGCGAGGGCGCGGGCGATCAGCAGCCGCTGCTTCTGCCCGCCGGAGAGGTTCGCGCCCTTTTGCGCGAGGACGTGGTCATAGCCGTCCGGCAGGGCGGAGATGAACGGGTCTGCCTGCGCGATCTTCGCGGCGCGGACGACGGCTTCGTCCGGCAGGTCCCGCCCGAAGCGGATATTTTCGCGGATCGTGTCCGCGTAGAGGAAATCGTTCTGCATGGCGACGCCGAAGAGCGTGTGCAGGGTCTCCTCCGGGATCGTGCGGACGTCCTTCCCGCCGATGCGGACGGCGCCGCCGTTCACGTCGTAGAACCGCATGAGCAGGTGGGTCAGGGTGGTCTTTCCGCTGCCGGTCGAGCCGATGATGCCGAGCGTTTGCCCTTTTTGCAGGGAGAAGGACAGGCGGTCGATCAGCGGTTTGCCGGGGAGGTAGGAGAAGGAAACGTCGTCGAACACCAGGTACGGCTCGCCCTCGCGGGGCGGAAAATCGGATTCCGGCCGGACGGCGAGGTCCTTCGGCGCGTCGACCACCTCGGCGATGCGGCGGGCGGAGGCGGCGCTCTTGGTGTAGAGCATGAAGATGCGCGTGACGGAGAGCGTTGCGTTGGAGATCATGGTGAAATACTGCGTAAAGGCGATGATGCGCCCGGGGGCGGTCTGCCCGCCGATGACGCGGTAGGCGCCGAGCAGCATGACGAACGTGATGCCGAGGTTCATCAGCAGGTTCATGATCGGGTTGACGGACCCCATCGTCAGCGCGGCGCGTCGGTCCGCCTTGACGAGGCGGCGGTTGACCGCGTCGTAGCGCTCGTGTTCCTTTTCGACGCGGGAAAGCGCCTTGATGACCCGGATCCCCTGCGCGTCCTCGCGGACGACGCGGATCATTCCGTCCACCGAGCGCTGCACGGCGGCGTACAGCCGCGACCCGCAGCGGGAAACCAGATAGACGGCGCAAAAGATCATCGGCATGACCGCCAGCATGATCAGCGACAGGAACGGGTCCATGACCAGCGTGACGAAAATGCCCCCGACCAGCAGCAGCGGGGCGCGGACGCCGAGCCGCTGCATCTGCCCGATGAAGGCGTGGACGTTGTAGGTGTCGGTGGTGATGCGGGCTTCCAGCGACGGGACGGTGAACGCGTCGATCTGGCTTGCGGAGAGGGTCATCGTGCGGTGGAACAGGTCGTGCCGGATCCTCTCCGCGCCGTCCCGCGCGACGCGGGACGCCATGCGGTTCGCCTTCACGTTCGCAAGCATCGCGAGCAGGGCGCACAGCACCATCGCGGCCCCCCACACGAGGATCATGCGCAGCCGCCCGTCGTGCGGGACGACCTCGTCGACGATATGGCTGAGGATATACGGCAGCGCAAGCTCGATGAGCGTGCCGAAGCATTTGATGGACAGCCCCAGCAGCATCGCTTTTCCGAACGGCCGCAGGTAGCGGTATAGGAATTTCATCCGGGTCATTCACCTCGGTTTCCGAAATCCTGTTCAGTATACACCATTTCGCGGGAAATGTCAAATCCGTTCGGCAAATTTTTCTTGACAAAACCGACGGGAAGTGGTATGCTGGAATTGTGAGAAATTCACGGAAACAAAAAATTGCAAAGGAGACGGACGTATGCGCGCAAAGGTCTATTTTTCAAAGGAAATCACGCCGGAGAAGGTGCTGGAGCTGTACCGGGCGCTCGGGAAGACCCTGCCGGGGAAGGTGGCGATCAAGGTGCATTCCGGGGAGGTCGGCAACCAGAACTTCCTGCACCCGGACTTCTGGAAGCCGGTCGTCGACGCGGTCGGCGGGACGGTCGTCGAATGCAATACCGCCTATGACGGCGAACGCAACACCACCGAAAAGCACCGCAAGGCCATTCGTCTGCACGGCTGGGATCGGTACTTCCCGTTCGACCTGATGGACGCGGAAGGGCCGGATCTGGAGCTCGCCATTCCGAACGGGCGGGTCATTCAAAAGAATTTCGTCGGGAAAAACCTGCAGAACTACGATTCCATGCTGGTCCTTTCCCATTTCAAGGGGCACCCGATGGGCGGCTACGGCGGAGCGCTCAAGCAGCTCTCCATCGGCGTCGCGTCGTCCTACGGCAAGGCGTATATCCACGGGGCGGGCGTCCCGGAGGAGATGTGGACGGCGGAACACGACGCGTTCCTGGAATCCATGGCGGACGCGGCGTCCTCGGTCGTCGGGTTCTTCGGCGGGAAGCTGCTGTACGTCAACGTGATGAAGAACCTGTCGGTGGACTGCGACTGCTGCGCGGTCGCGGAGGACCCGTGTATGCGGGACGTCGGCATCCTCGCGTCGGACGACCCGGTGGCGATCGATCAGGCGTGTTTGGATCTGGTCTACGCGGCGACGGACGACCCGGGGCAGAAGCATTTTCTGGAGCGCGTCGAGAGCCGGCACGGGGTGCATACGATCGAAGCGGCGGCCGCGCTGGGCTTCGGTACGCGGGAATACGAATTGATCGAGCTGTGAAGCGCTTGACGGATACGGAGGTGTTTTGAAATGCCGGGACCCGGTGGAGGAAGAAACGGCGGGGGATTCGGCGGCGGTTCGCGCGGCGGCGGGGGCGGTGGTTCCCGCGGCGGCGGTTTCGGCGGCCCACGCTATTGGGGACCGCGCCCGTATTACGGCGGCGGCTGTCTCAGCGGGCTTATGGGCATGCTCTTGGGCCCGATCCTGCTTGTGCTCGTTCTGCTGCTTGTCCTGACCGGCGTGGTCGGGTCGGCGTTTTCCAGCGTGTTCAGCGGCGGCGAGGTCAACTATGACGAAGCGTCCTTCCAGACGTATGCCGACGGGCAGTACGCAGCGGAATTCGGCTCGTCCTCGGCATATGAGAACAACCTGCTGATCGCGTTCCTTACCAACGAGGAAGCGGACGGCTATTACGCGATCGCGTGGGTGGGCGACAACATTCAAAGCGACATTTCCGCCCTGTTCGGGAACGAGTATAGTGCGTTCGGTCGTGCGATCTATGATTCGGTCAACGAGTCCTACTACGCGTATTCGCTCGACACCAATCTCGCGTCGGCGATGGACGTCATGACGGACGAAGTGACGGCGCTGGGGCTGGATTCCTCCTTCCGCGACGGGTCGTCCGGGGCGGGTTCGTCGAAGTCCCATGTGACCAACCGCACAGGCCTGTCCATCACGGCGGAGACCGTTGACCGTTCCCTTCAAAACTTCACCGAGCAGACCGGGATCCCCGTCGTCATCGTCATCGACGACATGGAAGCGGTGTTCAAGAAAACCGTGCCCGTGGGGAACGTCCTGATCGTGTTCGTGACGGTCGGCGTCGTCATATTCGCGGTGTACTGCATCGTCCGCTCGGTCCGGCGCAAGAAAGCGGCGCAGGAACAGCAGGAGGAAACGCAGAACCGCTATCGCCACGACGAATAAGGCTGCAAAGCAGAGAAAAACACGGCGTTTGTGCGCCGTGTTTTTTGCGTTTACGGTTCGGGTTCGTTCCCGACGTAATAGACGCTGCAGAGCCCCAAATCCGCGAACAGGCGGCACTCGGAAAAGCCGAACGCGGACTGTACGGTCTGCGGGTAGGGGGCGCTCTCGCCGCAGAACTGGAACACCAGCACCCCGCCGGAGACGTCCTGCCCGTCCAAGATCCGCCGGAACGCGTCCTCCGTGCAGGCGGGGTCATGCGTGACGTAGGAGCTGTCGAGCAGGGTGAACAGGTACACGTCGTCGAGGAATCGGTCGCAGCAGGGGTTGATGCAGTAGACGGCTGGCAGGTCGTGCGCGTCCTGCACCCGCGAAACGGTTTCCCGCCGATCGGCGTACAGCATTTCCGGCTCGTCCCCGACGGCGGCGGGGAGCGCGACGGACAGCACCAAAAGCAGGGCAAGCAGGACGCAGACGTCCCGCGGCTTCAGGACGCCGGCGAGCAGTCGGAGAAAGACGAAAACCACCAAAACGGTCAACAGTCCGCACACCGGCAGGTAGTACCGCAGCGTCCCGTAGGGGGAAACGAACGCGACGGCCGCCGTGTAGAAGGCGACGGGGAGCGCGACGGTCCGAAACGCTTTTTCGCGGGGAAAGACCGTCGTTTCCCGTTTTTTGCGGCGAACGCGGGCGTAAATCGCGCATCCGGCGCCGATGAGGAGCATCAGGAACAGCGTGCGGTTGAACGCATAGCAGTCCAGATAGTAGATAGAAGCCCCGATGTTGATGATGCGGTCGAGCGGGTGGAACACGCTTTGCAGCGCTTCCTTCCCGCGATAGCCGAGGAAGAGGTGTTGGAGCGAGAACGGGAAGATCGCGACGGACGCGCCCCCTGCGGCGACCAGCGTCAGCAGGTAGAAAACCAGTTCCCGCTTCCGTTTTTCCCGTGCGAGCCGCACGACGGTCAGCAGAGATAGCGGCGCGAGGAAGAGCAGGTAGTAGTAATGCGTCAGCGACCCGCACAACGCGGCAAGCCCGACGGCGGGCAGGAGCGCATAGAGCGTTTCCCGTTCGCCGATGCGCAGATGCAGCCAGAGCGTCAGCAGGACCCAGACCCCGGTCAGGGCGTACATGCGGAGGAACACCACCGACGAGAAGGCCGCCATGGTCAGGGACGCGAGCGCGGTAAAGACGAACGCCGTCCTCGGGCGGGCGAACAGCCGCTTGCAGACCGCGTACAGCAGAAGCACCGTCGGCACTTGCAGCAGCAGGTTGAGCAGGACACCTGGCCAGAACGCGACCTGTCCGGGCGCTAAATTCAAAGCCAGCCGCAGCAGAAAATAGTAGAGCGGGGGATGCACGTCGTCGCGCTGATTGACGTAGACCGCTCGCAAGTCGCCGCGTTGGTCCTCGCCGAGGGACAGGTAGTCGGCGTAGTAGTCCGCGGTATGCCAGGAATCGTAGAAATCCGGGTTTTTCGTCAGGTCGACGCGGTCGTATTGGCAAAGGCCGAGGGAGTACGCCTCGTCCATGTGCAGGTATGCTTTTTGGGCTCCGACGAGCGCGTAGGCGGCAAGCAGGACGCATAGCAGGACCGCGAGCAGCAGCCGTTCGCGCTTCGCGAAGAACGGTTTTTCGGGCATTCCGGGACCTCCTGTCGGTTTTTGCCGAACGGCAGAAAAGAAAAAGGGGGAAGGCGCGAACGGCCTTGCCCCTCCGCTTTTTCTTTTTTCAGCCCTCGGCCTTCTCGAAATCTTCCTTGCCGGCGCCGCAGAGCGGGCAGACGAAGTCCTCCGGCAGATCCTCAAAGCTGGTGCCGGGTTCGATGCCGTTGTCCGGGGAACCGGCCTCCTCGTCGTATTCCCAGCCGCAAAGTTCGCAAACGTATTTCATATCGGTATCCTTTCCTGCGTGATGTTTTACGCCATAGCATAGCACAACCGAAGGGTCTTGTCAAGAGCCTGAACGGATTTTTTTACGCATTTCCGCCGGCGGAGGTCTGGTTTGACGTGTCGGACGAGGTGCCCGAGGTCTGCGAGGTGCTGCGCTCGGCGAGGGCGAGCTGCTCGTCCGTGCAGGGAGCGGACGGCGTCGGGCGGTGCTGCTTGAGCGTGAAAACCGGGGTTTTCGGCAGGGTGACGGCGCAGATCTTCTCCTCGTCGTCGTACTGCACGGTCAGACCGATGATGTAATTCTCCAGCAGGGAAACCGGGAGCAGGTAGTCGTCCCCTTCGAACAGGATCGGCGACGCGAGCCGGACCGGGCTGCCGTTGACGCGCACGAGAGAGGAATCCCGGCTGCACTGGATGCTGCCCAGCTCCCCGTCCTCCCCGGGAAGGAACAGCGTGACCTGTTCGCCGTCCCCCGCCACGCCGAACGAGCAGGGTGCGGCGAGGTCGGAATAGGGGATATACAACCCGTAGCGGTTGTTCGCCTGCTTGACCGAATAGGTCTTGATCCGGGTCTTCCCGTCGCTTTCGAGCAGTTCCAATTCGTAAAGAGCGGTATTTTTCGGCGTCGTACCGAATGAATACCAGAGAAAGACGGCGATAATCAACACGGCGACGACGTAGAGGACCAACGCGACCGTGAGAATGGCGAGCAAAAGCTGGGCGCCCCGCTTCTCCCCGGCGGACAGCGAACGCTTTTTGTTCGGTTTGCGTGCAGGCTTGCTCTGCGCCGGTCTGCCCTGTGCGGGCCTGCCTTGCGTCGGTCTTTTCTGCGCCGGTCTGCCGGAATGGCCGGGTGCGGGCATGGCGGTTCCCCCTTTCCTCTGTTCTGCTTTCCATTATAGCGGAAACCGAACGGAAAGTAAAGGGGGTAAACGGAACCTTTTCAAAATTTTTTCATAGGATGTAACATCGCGGCTTTTGCGCCGGAGCGGCGCAGGAGCCGAGCGAAAGGAGACTGCTTGAAGTTGAGTGACCTGACCAAACGATTTTCCGACAGCGCGAAGCGGGCGCTGGGGACGGCGCTTTCGCTCGCCAAGGAACTGGGGCATACCTATATCGGCAGCGAGCATCTGCTCGCCGGGATCGTCGCGGAGCGGGAGAGTTCCGCGTCGCGGCTGCTGACCGAACGCGGGGTGACGGAGTCGGAGCTGCGCCGCCGGATCGTCGGCATCGTCGGCACCGGAATGCGCAGTACGGTCACGACCGAGGATCTGACGCCGACCTGCCGCCGGATCCTTATGCGGGCGTCGCTGCTGGTGCGCGGGAGCGGGCGGAACGCGCTCATCGGCGCGGAGCATCTGCTTATGGCGCTCCTGCAGGAGGAATGCGTCGGCAAGCGGCTGGCGGAGGGGTGCGGCGCGGACGCGAACGAACTGCTGGACATCCTCGAGGAACTCTACGGGCGGGGCGCGGACGGACGGCAGGACCGCCGCGTCGAAGCCGAACGGGTGCGCAAAAGCACGCCGACGCTGGACAAAAACGCGGTCAACCTGACCGAAAAGGCGCTGTTCGGGCGCACCGACCCGGTCGTCGGGCGGGAAAAGGAGGAGGAGCAGATCATCAGCATCCTGCTCCGCCGCACCAAGAACAACCCCTGCCTCGTCGGGGAAGCGGGGGTCGGAAAGACGGCGATCGTCGAATCGGTCGCCGCACGCATCGCGGAGGGGCGGGTCCCGGAAGCGCTGCTCGGCAAGCGCATCATGAGTTTGGAGCTCGCGTCCATCGTTGCGGGGACCAAGTACCGCGGGGAATTTGAGGAGAAAATACGGAGCATCCTCGCCGAAGCGCGGGAAGCGGACGACGTGATCCTGTTCATCGACGAACTGCATACCATCGTCGGCGCGGGGGCGGCGGAGGGCGCCATCGACGCGTCGAACATCCTCAAGCCCTCGCTCGCCCGCGGGGAGATCAAGCTCATCGGCGCGACCACGCAAAAGGAGTACAAACGCTGCATCGAGAAGGATGCGGCGCTCGACCGGCGGTTCCGGCGGGTGTCGGTGGAGGAACCGACCGAGGAGGAGTGCCTGCGGATCCTCAACGGCCTGCGGGAGAAGTACGAGACCTTCCACGGCGTGCGGCTGCTGCCGGAAGCGCTCGAGAGTGCTGTGCGGCTGTCGGCGCGGTATATCAGCGACCGCTACCTGCCGGATAAAGCCATCGACCTGATCGACGAAGCGGCCGCCTGCAAGCGTATGCGGGGTGGGACGGCGGTGACGGCGGAGGACATCGCCGCGTCGGCGCAGGAAAAGACCGGCATCCCGCTGACGGCGCTCAAAGACAGCGAAGCGGAGCGCCTGCGGCGGCTGGAGAGCGGGCTGAAGGAGCGCATCCTCGGGCAGGACGGCGCGGTCGAAGCGATCTGTTCCGCCCTGCGGCGTGCGGGGACCGGCGTGCGGGAATCGGAGAAGCCGGCGAGCAGCTTCCTGCTGATCGGTCCGTCCGGCGTGGGAAAGACCGCCTGCGCCAAGGCGCTCGCTGAGCTGCTCTACGGCAAGGATTCCTTCGTGCGGCTGGATATGACCGAGTACGCCGAGCCGCACAGCGTTTCCAAGCTGATCGGTGCGCCGCCCGGCTACAGCGGCTACGGGGAGGGCGGATTCCTGACCGAGCGCGTCCGCCGCAAACCGTATTCGCTGATCCTGTTCGACGAGGTGGAAAAGGCGCACCCGGAGGTGCGGGCGCTGCTGCTGCAGATCCTCGACGAGGGCAAGCTGACCGATTCCGCCGGGCTGACCGTCAGCTTCCGCAACGCGGCGGTGGTACTGACCGCCAACCTCGGCGAGGGCGCGTCCGGCATCGGGTTTGCGTCGTCGCCCGAAGCGGCGGGGAACGCGGCGAGACTGCGGGCGGAAGCCCTGCTTTCGCGGGAACTGGTGGACCGCGTCGACGAACTCGCGGTGTTCCGTCCGCTCGGGCGCGACGCGCTCGAACAGGTCGCCCGGAGCGGGGTGCGCAGTTTCGCGGAACGGCTGCGCCAGAAGGGGATCGGCGTGCGGTTCGACGAGAGCTTCCTTTCGCAGGCGCTCTCCTGCGCGCAGGCGCGTCTGCCGTCGCAGGGCGGCGCACGGGAGGTCCGGCGGCAGGCGGTGCGTGCGGCGGAGGAACTGGTGAGCGGCGGGATCCTCGACGGGAGCGTCGGAACCGACTGCGACGTGCTGCTTTGCGCCGAAAACGGGCGGTATGAGATGAAAATTTCGCAAAAAAGCTGTCAGACCCCTTGACAAGCGGCAAAAAATGTGTATAATAAGCCTGTAAAGCATTTCCCTTTACAGGCTCGTTTTTTGCGGTCGGGAGGCGGAATGCCGTCCGCGTTCGGCGGGGAAAGGGACGTGCGGGAACATGGAGGATCGGCGGGAAACGCTTTGCAGACTGCTGGATTGCTATGGGGGAGCGCTCTCGGCGCGGTGCCGGGACGTCCTGAACGCGTACTACGCCGAGGACCTTTCGCTCGCGGAGATCGCCGAAAACGCGGGGATCACGCGGCAAGCCGTGCACGACGCGATCCGTCGCGGGGAAAGCGACCTGCTCGCGTGGGAAGCGGCGATCGGGCTTCTGGAGAAGCGCGAAAAGCTGTTCGCCGTCGTCGACCGGCTTTCCGGGAGCGAACGCGCGGAGGACCGTGCGCTCGCGGCGGAACTGACCGCGATCCTGACGGACGAACGATAGGAAGGAGAAACACGGATGTTTTCCAGTTTGGCGGAGAAACTGTCCGAAGCGTTCAAGAAATTTCGCAACAAAGGCAAGCTGACCGAAGCGGACGTCAAGGCGGGGATGCGGGAGATCAAGCTCGCCCTGCTGGAAGCGGACGTCAACTTCAAGGTCGTCAAGGCGTTCGTGAACAAGGTGTCCGAACGTGCGGTCGGGTCGGAGGTGCTCGAAAGTCTGCTGCCCGGTCAGCAGATCGTCAAGATTGTCAACGAGGAACTGATCTCCCTCATGGGCGGGAGCAACGCGAAGCTCGCGGTCGCGCCCAAGCCGCCGACGGTGATCCTGATGTGCGGGCTGCAGGGCTCGGGCAAGACCACCCACACGGCGAAGCTCGCAAAACTGCTCAAGAAGCAGGGCAAGAACCCGCTTCTGGTCGCCTGCGACATCTACCGTCCCGCCGCGATCCGGCAATTGCAGGTGGTCGCGGAGCAGGTCGGTGCGCCGGTGTTCGAGCGCGGGACGCAAAGCCCGCCGAAAACCGCGCAGGAGGCGGTCAAGCATGCGGTCAAATACGGATACGATACCGTTCTGATCGACACGGCGGGCCGCCTGCACGTTGACGAAGCGCTCATGGAGGAGCTCAAGCAGGTGCGGGACGCGGTCGAACCGACCGAGATCCTGCTGGTCGTCGACGCGATGACCGGGCAGGACGCCGTCAACGTCGCCGAGCGGTTCAACGAACTGCTCGACATCACCGGCGTGATCCTGACCAAGCTCGACGGCGACACCCGCGGCGGCGCAGCGCTTTCCGTGCGGTATGTGACCGGCAAGCCGATCAAATTCGTCGGCACCGGCGAAAAGCTGGACGCGCTCGAACCGTTCTACCCGGACCGCATGGCGTCGCGGATCCTCGGCATGGGGGACGTGCTGACGTTGATCGAAAAGGCGGAGGCGGCGATCGACGAAAAGAAGGCCGCCGAAATGGAGCGCAAGCTGCGGGAGCAGTCGTTCACGCTGGAGGATTTTCTCGACCAGCTCGAACAGCTGCGCGGCATGGGGTCGATGGAGCAGCTGCTCGGCATGATGCCCGGCGTCAAGCCCGGTGCGCTGAAGGACGCGAAGATCGACGAAAAAGCGCTCTCGCACACGGAAGCGATCATTCGTTCCATGACGCCCTACGAGCGGACCCATCCGCAGACGCTCAATTCCTCCCGCAAGAAGCGCGTCGCCGCCGGCAGCGGGACGTCTGTCGAGGAGGTCAACCGCCTGCTCAAGCAGTACGAACAGACCCGGGACATGATGAAGAAGTTCATGGGCGGCGGCAAGAAGCGCGGCCGGGGCTTCGGCGGGTTCGGCAGGCTGTTCGGCTGAAACACGAAAAACGAAAAAAGAAAATGAACATACAGGGGAGGATCCCCTATCCATTCGGAGGAAACACAACCATGGCAGTAAAAATCAGACTCAGAAGACTCGGCGCGAAGAAGGCGCCCTACTACCGCATCGTCGTCGCGGATTCCCGTGCGCCCCGTGACGGACGGTTCATCGAGGAGATCGGGACCTACAACCCGATGACCAACCCGTCCACCGTGACGGTCGACGCCGAAAAGGTCAAGGCGTGGATCGCCAACGGCGCGCAGCCGACGGATTCGGTGCGCAGCCTGCTCAAGAAAAACGGAGTGATCGAATGAAACAGATGCTTCTGGACCTCGTCCGGGGTCTGGTCGAGCATCCGGAGGAGGTTTCCGTCGAGGAACGCGTCAGCGGGGACACGGTCGTGCTGGAGCTTCGCGTCGCGAAGAAGGACGTCGGTCGCGTCATCGGCCGGGAAGGCCGGATCGCCCGGAGTATCCGCACGGTCATGCGTGCGCAGGCGGTCCGGGAAAACAAGCGGGTCATCGTCGACATCCTGTGATGAGGCGGTACCTTGAAGCGGGGCGGCTGAACGCGCCCCGCGGACTGAAGGGCGAAGTGCGATTCTCCTGCTGGTGCGACAGCATGGAGTTCCTTTCCGGGGTAAAGAAACTGTATCTGGACCCGGAAGGGAAGGCGTATTTAGAGGTAGAAAAGTGGCTCGTGCACCTCGGAACCGTCGTGTTCAAGGGGTACGGGGACCGCACGTCCGCGTCATCGCTGACCGGGCGGACCCTTTGGTTCGACCGCGAGGACGTCCCGCTGCCGCCGGGAAGCTATTTTAACGACGACCTGATCGGGACGCCGGTTTTTGATCTGCGAACGGAACGAACGGTCGGGAAGGTGCTTTCCGTCGAGGAACGGGGCAGGCAGGTGCTTTGGGAGATCGGGGACGGGGAAAGAACGTTCCTGTTTCCGCCGGCGCCGGCGTACCTCGTTTCGGTAAAGCCCGGCGAGGAGATCCGCGTGAACCTCATCGACGGCTTCGCGCCGGGGACGGAGGGCTGAGATGCGTTTTGACGTGCTGACCCTGTTCCCGGAGCTGATGGAGGCGATTTTTTCGTCGAGCATCGTCGGTCGTGCGCGGAGCGCCGGGATTCTGGACATTCGCTGCACGGATATCCGCGCTTACACGGCGGACAAGCACCGCCGCGTGGACGACACGCCCTACGGCGGCGGATACGGCATGGTCATGATGTGCCAGCCGGCCGTCGATTGCATTCGCGCCGTCAAGGCGCAGGAAGCGGGTCGGACGCGGACCATCTACCTGTCCCCGCAGGGGGAGCTGTTCACCCAGCAAAAAGCCCGGGAGCTTTGCGCATACGACCGGCTGATCCTGCTGTGCGGACATTACGAAGGAATCGACGAACGGATCTTGGAGCTGGAAGTGGACGAGGAGCTGTCCGTCGGGGACTATGTGCTGACCGGCGGGGAGCTGCCCGCGGCGATCGTCGTCGACTGCATCGCCCGCTTGCAGGACGGCGTGCTCGCCAACCGGGAATGCTATGAAAAGGAAAGCCTTTCGGACGGGCTCCTGGAGTACCCGCAGTACACCAGACCGCGGGTGTTCGAGGGGCTGGAGGTGCCGGAGGTGCTGATCAACGGCAACCACGCTCTGCAGGAGCGCTGGAAGCGGGAGCAATCGCTCGAACGCACCCGCCGGAAGCGCCCGGACCTGCTGAAGAAGGACGTCGGGGAAGGCGAATGAGAAAAGGAGAGACGCATGGCGAAGGAGAAGGCGGCGACCCGCGAAAAGTCTGCCGGACTTCGTTCCCGCAGGGGACGGGCTTCGGGCAGTCTGCTTTTGTCGCGCACCCGTCGGGCGTCCATTCGCTGCGTCGATTGGTTCCGCAACGGACCCGCTTCCCGGCTTTTCTGTTCCGCCGACCGGGTGGACGAAGCGTCCCGCACGGGGTTCGTCGCGCGGCTGTCGCGCACGGTGGGGTTCCGCGAGACGGTTTCCGGCCCGCTGCGCACGGAGATCGCGTCCGGCGCCTGCGAGAGCCGGCTGTTCGCGCTCGCGGGGCGGCTTCGCCGTGCGTTCCTACATACGCGTGTGCGCTTTTTCGGCATCGCCGGGATCGTGTTTGCGCTGTACACGGTCGGGGTCTTTCTCGCCAAGCGCTTCCTGCTGCCGGGCATCGGACAGCCGGACGCGCTGGCGCTCTGCACGGCGGCGCTGACGCTCGTCGCGTCGGTCCCGCTGCTGTTTTTCGGGAAACCCATCAACGTTTCCTGCGCGGAAAGCCTGTTTTTCCGCCGGTTCTTCATCGAATCCCTCGGCTTTGACCCGGAAGGGCTGCGGCAGGGGGAGGACCGCGTGACGGCCCGCGGCGGGATCGCGTTCGTGGCGGGGACGCTCGCGGGGCTTGCGACGGTGTGGTTCGCGCCGCACCGGGTGCTGCTGTTCCTGGCTGCGACGCTGTTTTGCTTCTGCGTGCCGGCGACGCCGGAATGCGGACTGCTCGCGGCGGTGTTCCTGCTGCCGTTCGCGCCGCTGCGCTGGACGGGCTGTCTGACGCTTTTGACGGTATTCGGGTATCTGCAGAAGTATTTCCGGCTCAAGCGGGCGTTCCGCGTCCGCCTGCCCGAGGTCCTGCTGCTGCTTCTGCTCGCGGCATGCGGGCTTTCGGCGGTGACGGCGGGGGATGGATATGCGTTCGTTCGGATGCTGCTGTTCGCCTGCATTTGGGTGCTCGCGGTCTGCATGCTGACGACGGAAACGCTCGGTCGCGCCTTTCACGCGGTGCTGGTGTACGGCGGGGTCGTAACGCTCGCGCTGTCCGCGCTGCGAATGGGCTGGTCGTACGTCGGCGGACCGCTTTCGGAGATGTTCCCGGGGTGGAACTTCGGGCTTCCGGCGGCGGTTTATCGACTCGGCTTGTCCGGGACGGTGCTGGGCTGCTACCTCGCGGTGCTGCTGCCGGTGGTGCTCGCCCGGGGGCGGTGCCGGAGCGGGGCGGTCGCGCTGCTGCTCATCGCGGTGGACGCGGTGCTGCTGCGTTCCGCGTGGACGGTGCTCGGGCTGCTGCTCGCGGTGCTGCTGTACGCCGTGTTCGCGCACGGTGCGCCGGTGGGCGCGGCGCTGACCGGGTGCGTCTCTTTGCCGGCGGCGGTCCTGCTGCTGGGCGACCGGCTGGGGCCTATCTTGTCCGGCTTTTCCCCGGCGGCGGGGGCTTTGATGAAAAAATACTTCCTGACCGGCGTCGGCGCCGGGGACGGTGCGCTCGCGGCGGCCGCGCTCGCGAACGGGATCTTCCCGGACGGGTTCGCCGCCGGGTTGTACACGCGATTGCTTCTGGACGGCGGCGCGGCGACGCTGCTGCTGTTCTTCGGCTGCGCGTTCTGCGCCCTGCAAAGGCTGTTCACCTGCATGCGGCGGGAGAATGACCGCGAAAGGACGATGCGCTTCGGCGGGGTCGCCGCTTCGGTGCCGGTGTTCCTGCTTACGGCGTGGGCGGTGAACGTCTGGGCGGATCTGCGGCTGCTCGGGGTCTTTTGGTGCCTGTGCGCGATGTCGTCGCTGACCGGGAACCTTTACGGATACGGATGCGAAAGAGAGGCGGGAGAAACGCAATGGATCTGAATCGGAAAACCGAACGGAAGAAGCGGCGCTTCCCGCTGTTTGACGTCGCTTTGCTGCTGCTGCTCGCGCTGACGGTCGCGGCGGGGGTGTACTGGGTCATGCATCGCGGGGAGACCCCGACGGCGGAGCTGGTCTGCACGGTGCGCTTCTCCGGCGTGGATAACGCGTACAGCGGAACCTTCGCCGAAGGCGAGACGCTTTACGCGTCGTTCGGCGCGGCGCTCGGCGAAGTGCGTGCGGTGGCGGTTTCCCGCGCGATGGAGGCGTACTTCGACGCGCAGGACGCGGAGCCGGACGCGGCGGGGCTTTACGCCTATACATACGCCCGCTCGGACCAAAAGAGCGACGTCCTGCTGACCGTGCACATCACGGCGGAAATGCGGGACGGCGGGTACTTCGTCGGGGACGACCGCATCGCGTCCGGCGTCCTTCTGGACGCGATGGTGCCGGGGTACCGCGGGCAGGCGTTGATCCTGACGCTGACACGGGAGGAGGAGCAGTCATGAGCGACGAAAAGGCAAAGCGGGAGCGCCGGATCAACGGGCTGGATATCCTGCTTCTGGTGCTGCTCCTCGCGGTGCTTGCCGCGCTGCTCGGTCGGACGTGGGTCCGCTCCCTGTTCAAGGAGGAAGGGTCCGCCATCGTGACCTACAGCTTTTCGGTCGTGGGCGTGGAGGAGCAGACCGCCGCGTATCTGCGCGAGGGCGCGACGCTGTACGCGTCGGACGGGTCCGCCATGGGCGAACTGCTCACCTGCGTGGCCGGCGACGCGACCGACGAACAGGAACTGCCGGACGGCCGCACGGTTCGGGTGCGCAACGGTCTGTACACGGTAAACGGCACCGCCACGGCGACCGGGTACGAAACGAACGGCTTTGTCCGGCTCAACGGCGGGACGCTGCTCGTGCCGGGGGAGACGGTGTACCTTTCGACCGCGGACGCCTTTTTCGCCGCGGAAATCACGAGTGTGCGCGTTTCGGAACCGTAAAACCGTCCCGCATCGTCGGAAATCACCAAAAAACAAGGGAATCGGCACTGTTTTTTCTGGTTTGGCGCTATTGATTTTTTCGCGCGGATTTGCTATACTATCTATAATCAATTCTCAGGGGAGTTTGTGTCATGACGAGGAAAGATGTAACCATTCGGAATGAGAAGGGACTTCATGCGCGTCCTGCGACATTCTTTATCCAGAAGGCGAATTCCTACCGCAGTTCCATTTGGGTGGAAAACAGCGACCGCACGGCGAACGCGAAAAGTCTGCTCGGCGTGCTTTCCCTGGCTGTCTCCAAGGGTGACGTGGTCACGCTGATCGCGGACGGCGCCGACGAGGAGCAGGCGATCGCGGGGCTTTCGGAGCTGATCGAGGGTTTCGAGGACTGAAAGACGCGCATTTCTTCGAGCGCCAACGGGTCCGCCCGCCAATCGAAAGGAACCTGTGAAGGGTGAAATCCGTTCGGACTGCCGGGCGGATTTTTGTCATGAAAGGGGAAAATGGACGGATGAACCGCGAGGAACTGCTTGAAAAAGCGAAACTGCTCCCGCTCACGCCGGGGGTGTACCTGATGCGCAACCGGGCGGGGACGGTCATCTACGTCGGCAAATCGAAGGCTTTGCGCAACCGGGTATCCAGTTACTTTTCCCCCTCCGTGCCGCACTACGGGAAAACCGAAAAGATGATCCGCTCGGTCTACGACTTTGAGGTGTACCACACGGCGACCGAGCTCGAGGCGCTCCTGCAGGAGAACGCCTTCATCAAGCAGTTCCAACCGCACTACAACATCAAGCTCAAGGACAGCGTGGTCTACCCGTATATCCGCCTGTCCGCCGGGGAATACCCCGCCCTTTCGGTCGTCTACACCCGTTCCAAGGAGGAAGGCAGCGAAAAGGATCGGTATTTCGGCCCGTTTTCCTCCTCGCACGTCGCCTACGAGATCGTCTCGGCCGCGTCGCGGGCGTTCGGGCTGCCGACCTGCCGGAAATCCTTCCCGAAGGACATCGGGAAGGGTCGCCCGTGTTTGAATTACCACATCGGGCAATGCTGCGGGCTTTGCATTCGCGGGGAAGTCAGCCCCGAGGAGTACCGCGAGCGGGTCGCCGGCGCGGTGCAGCTGCTGCGCGGGGAATACGGCGGGCTGCTGCGGAGCCTGCAGGAGCAGATGGAGCAGGCGAGCGAAAACCAGCAGTACGAGCGGGCCGCCCGGTACCGCGACTGCATGCGGGCGGTGAAGAAGCTCGGCGACAAGCAGCAGATCGTGGCGGAGCCGGACGTCGAAGCGGACATCGTGGGGACGTATCAGGACGATTTGGGCAGTGCGGTGGCGCTGCTGTTCGTGCGGGGCGGTGCGATCACCGACCGGGACTGCTTCTTTTTCGGGGCGGACGAGATCCTCGGTCCCGCCGCACTGGAGGGACTGCTGCAGCGGTTTTACGAGCTGCGCGGGTTCGTCCCGCGCAGGATCTGCCTGTCGATGGAGCTGCCGGAGGAGGAGAGCGCCCTGCTGACCGGCTGGCTGTCCGAACGGGCGGGCGGGAAGGTGCAGCTGTACCGTCCGCAGCGCGGGGAATTTCGTGCGCTGACCGATCGCGCCGACGAGAACGCCAAACAGCTTCTGCTGCACAAGCGGGCCGAGGAGGAGAAGCAGGGCGGGTTCCTGCTGTCCTTCGCGCAGTTCCTGCGGCTGGAAGTCCTGCCGGACCGCATCGAGTCCTACGATATTTCCAACAGCGGCGGGGAGCACACCTCCTGCGGCATGATCGTGCTGGAGCACGGGCGGTTCGCCAAGCGGCTCTACCGCTCGTTCAATATGCGCGAGGTGGAGGGGCAGAACGACGTCGCCTCGCTGACCGAGGCGCTGAAACGTCGGTTCGGGCACGACGGCGCGGAAGCTGGCTGGGAATACCCGGACCTGATCCTGATGGACGGCGGGGCGGCGCAGGTGCACGCGGCGCAGGCGGTCCTCGCGGAACGGGGATTGCAGATCCCGGTGTTCGGCATGGTCAAGGACGAGCACCACAAGACCCGCACGCTGACCGACGGGGAAAACGAGCTGTCGCTCAACCGCCGGCAGGACGTGTTCGTTTTCCTCTACAAGATTCAGGAGGAAGTGCACCGCTATTCGCTTTCCCGCATGGACGCGAAGCGGCGAAAGACGGTCAAGCAGTCCAGCCTGACCGCGATCAAGGGGATCGGGGAAGCGAAGGCGCAGGCGCTGCTCGTGCATTTCGGCACGTTTGAAAAGCTCAAGCAGGCGACGGAGGAGGAAATCCGGGCGGTCAAGGGCGTCAACGCCGAGGTGGCGCACAGCGTTTACCTGCATTTCCACGAATGAAAAGGAGGGTGTAAGATGCGCATTATCACGGGCAAGGCACGCGGACGGAAGCTGCGTGCGCCGGAAGGGACGGACACCCGCCCCACGACGGAAGCCGCCAAGGAGGGGATGTTCTCGGCGGTGCAGTTCGACCTGCACGACCGCAGGGTGCTGGACCTGTTCGGCGGGACCGGGCAGCTTGCGCTCGAGGCGCTATCCCGCGGGGCGGCGACGGCGGTCATCTGCGACGAATCCCGCGAAGCCGTCGCGCTGATCAAGGAGAATGCCCAGTCCACCGGGCTGATGCCTCATTGCCGCATTCTGCAGGAGGACTGGAAGGCGTTCGTGCGGAGCGAAAAGGGGCGGGAGACGTTCGATCTGGTGCTTTTGGACCCGCCGTATCAGCCGGGCGTGTTGGACGAGGTACTGGACGCGCTGGAAAACGCGGGACTGCTCGCGGCGGACGCGATCCTGATCTGCGAAAGCGACGCGGACGGCGTGCCGCTGCCCCGCGCAGGGTACCGCCAGAAACTGCACCGCTACGGCAAGACCCACGTTTCCATCTACCGAAAGGGGGCGGAGGAACCGTGAGGACCGCCGTTCTGACCGGGATGTTCGACCCGTTCACACGCGGACACGAGGACCTCGTCCGCCGTGCGCTTTCGCTGTTCGGTCGCGTGGTCGTGCTGGTCAGCCGGAACGCGAAGAAACGCGCACTGCTGCCGGTGGAGGTCCGTTTGGAGGCCATTCGCGCCTGCTTTCCGGCAGAGGAGGTCTCGGTCGTCCCGCTGGAGGGGCTGTTAGCGGACTTCGTGCGGCGGTACGAGTCGCCGGTGCTGGTGCGCGGGGCGCGGAACGGCGTGGATTTCGATTACGAAACGCAGCTTTGCGCCATCAACCGGCAGCTCGGCGGGATCGACACGGTCGTCTTGCCCGCGTCCGGGGAATTTTCGCACATCAGTTCGACCTTTGCGCGGGAGCTGATCCGCTATGGAAAACCGCTGGAGGGCGCACTGCCCGCGCCGGCGGCGGAGGTCGTCGGGAGGTATCTGCATGGGCATTCGGATCCGTCGCTGTGATTTGGAGTTCGTCCGCGAGCCGCTTCGCGCGCCGTTCGGCTTCAAGGGAAGGAGCCTGACCGAGCTTTGGCAGACGGTCGCGAAGCTGGAAAGCGAGACGCATACCGCCGTCGCCCCCTGCGTGGAAAGCGTGCTGTGGTCGGACGCACGGGTGTTCGGCGAAAACCCGCCCGCCGTCTCCTCGGCGATGATGCTGCTGGTGACCAACCGCGCCCTGCGCATGCTGGAAGGGACGTCCTTTGAAAATCCGCCGGAGGTCATCGACGGGCTGCTGCCGGAGCTGAAACGGTACGCGGAGCAGGTCTGCGGGCGGCCGGTCGCGACGACGTTTTTGCTCAACGCGCTGGTCGGCGTGGACTGTGCCCTCTGGACGCTGTACGCGCTCGAACACGGGGTCACCTCCTTCGACGGGCTGATCCCCGCATCGGCGAAAAAAGCGCTTTCCTGCCGCCACGAATCCCTCGCGCAGATCCCGCTGGTGTCCTACGCGGTGCCGGAACCCGAGATCCGTTCGCTGCTCGACAGCGGCATTTCCCTGCTGAAGATCAAGATCGGCAAGGCGGTCGCCGGCGTTTCGACGCGGGAGGAGGATATGCGGGAGATGCTCGCGTGGGATATCGCCCGCCTGAAGCAGATCCACGAGCTCGCCTCGCGCTACGAAACGCCGTATACCCGTTCCGGTCATGTGCTTTACTACCTCGACGCGAACGGGCGGTACGACAGCCTTTCGCGCGTGGAAGCGCTGCTCGACGCCGCCGACCGCATGGGCGCGCTGGACCGCATCGCCCTGCTCGAGGAGCCGTTCGACCCGGAAAACAAGGTCTTTGTCGGCGATCTGCCGGTTTGCGTCAACGCGGACGAATCGGCGCACGCGCTCGAGGACGTGCGGGAGCGGCTGGCGCTCGGGTACCGCGCGGTGGCGCTCAAGCCCATCGCAAAGACGGTTTCCGTCTCCTTCCGCATGGCGGAGGCGATCTGCGAAGCCGGCGGGCAGTGCCTGTGCGCCGATCTGACGGTCAACCCGTACCTCGCGGAGTGGAACAAGCAGTTCGCCGCCCGGCTTCCCGCGCTTGCGGGCATGAAGGTCGGGTGCGTCGAGATCAACGGCGACCAGAACTACACCCATTGGGCGGAGCTGCAAAAACTCCTGCCGGACGGACTGGAGCCGGCTCCGCTGCAAAACGGGGTCTTCCCGCTGGACGAATCCTTCTACCGGCAGGGGGAAAAGCTGTTCGCGCCGAACGGATATGCACGGTATTTTGCCAAATAAGGGAAAGGACTGTTGAACATGGAAAAAATCGTATTGCTGATGGACCCCGGCACGCGGAACATGGTCATCGACCAAAAGACCGTCGACCGCCTGCGCCGGGTCGGGGAGGTCGTGCTGAACGAGGGCGGGACGTCCGCCGAGGAGGTCAAGCCGCTGCTCGCGGGCGCGACCGTCTGCGTCACGTCGTGGGGCAATAAGCCGCTGGACGCGGACCTGCTTGCGGTCTGCCCGGACCTGAAACTGCTCGTCCACGCGGCGGGGAGCGTCAAGCCGGTCGTGTCCGACGCGCTTTGGGAGAAGGGCGTGCGCGTTTCGTCGAGTGCGCCGATGCTTTCGATGGGGGTTTCGGAAACGGCGCTCGGCTTCACCATCGCCGCCTCCAAGAATTTCTTCAACCTCAACGCCAACCTGCACGCGGGCGGCTGGGCGGAAGGCAAGGAGGACATCCGCGAACTGTACGACCTGACCGTCGGCGTCATCAGCGGCGGCTGGGCGGGTCGGCACTACATCGAACTGCTGCGCCCGTTCGACGTGGACGTGCTTCTGTACGACCCGTTCGTTTCGTCGGAGAGGGCGGCGGAATGGGGCGCCC
Source organism: uncultured Clostridia bacterium (assembly GCA_947630765.1). Lineage (GTDB taxonomy): Bacteria > Bacillota > Clostridia > Oscillospirales > CAG-382 > Coliplasma. The sequence goes on from CANRIX010000009.1 coordinate 73,670, forward strand.
GCAAGGCGGACTTCGAGGAGGTCCTGCGGCAGTCGGACATCATTTCCATTCACGCCCCGTCCATCCCGGAAACCTACCATATGTTCGACGCGGAAACGCTCGCGCTGATGAAAAAGGACGCGGTGCTGATCAACACCGCACGCGGCTCGGTCATCGACGAAGCGGCGCTGTACGCGCACATGAAGGCGGGCAACCTGAAATACGCCTGCCTCGACGTGTACGACCCGGAACCGCCTGCCGCGGACAACCCGCTGCGCAGTCTGCCGAACGTCATCATGACCCCGCACCTCGCAGGACTTGCGAACAACGGGCTGAAGAAGATCGGGCGGCACGTTTGCGAGGAACTGGAGCGCTTCCTTGCCGGACAGCCGCTGTTCGCGGAAGTCACGAAGGATATGCTCGCCAAAATGGCGTAAAAAAATCGAAATAACTACGAAAAAGAGACGGTTTTGCGCAAAACCGTCTCTTTTCTTGCTTTGCGAAAGCTACTTAGCGAGCGTCAGCAGCGGAAGCCGCACCAGCTTTCCCGAAAATCCGAAAGCCGTTCGGCAAGCGTCAGCAGCGGGTAGATCAGCAGCGGGAACTTGTGGGTCCCCCAATGGCTGTAAACGTCGATCCGTTCGCCGGTCCCCATATCGATCGTCTGCTTTTGCGACAGGTTGTACCGAACCAATGCTTCGAGGGCATTGCGGGCGTTTTCTTCCGGGATCCCGCATTTTGCGCCGACGGAGGGGACCGTGCAGGCGATCCCCCGGTTTTCCTGCAGGTAGCGAAGGATCTTCCGCACGTCCGGGTCCGCGAGCGTGCGCAGGAAGGCGGCGACTTCCTCGTTTTCGAGGAGAGATGGCGAATCCTTCGGGTCGGCGACGTAGGTCAATGCGAGATCCTTGTCGGCGTAGACGCCCCCGCGCACCATGGAGACAAATCCGGTATGCTGTTTGGGGTTTTGGGACAGTCTGTCTCTTAAATTCACATCATTGTTCGCCGTTTCCCACGCCCACATGGTTTCGAGAACGGCGTCGTATACCGCAAACGGGGTTTCCTCGAGCGGGACGGGCTTCTTTTGGGGGTTCGGCGCGAGGGAGAACAGCTCGTCGACCGTCACCTCGAAGATCCCGGCGATGATCGGGAGCAGCAGGATGTCCGGCATCGTGATGTTGTTTTCCCATTTTGAGACGGTTTGCGCGGAAACGCCGATGACGCCCGCGAGTTCCTCCTGCGTCATTTTCCGTTCCTTGCGAAGTTCCGCGATTTTTTCTCCGATGTTGGTCATGGAAATTTCTCCTTTTGTATATAACGAATTTGCTTGCACGATGCTTTAGGCCTGATATTGCTCCGCTTGCAGATGGAACATCTGCGCGTACTTGCCATTCTGTTCAAGCAATTGCTTATGTGAACCCATCTCTAAAACTTTTCCGCCGTCTATGAGAAGGATGCAGTCCGCGTTTACGACTGTGGAAAGCCTATGCGCAATCATGACAACGGTCTTGTCCTTTGCGATATTCATCATCAGGTTGTTTATCTCATACTCGGCAATCGGATCGAGCGCAGACGACGGTTCGTCCATGATATAAACTTCGCCGTCCTTATAGCGCATACGAGCGATAAACAGCTTTTGCAATTCGCCGCCTGAGAGCATCACGCCGTCCTCATCGAACATCTTGGAGTATTCGCTCTTTGTCTTTTTTGGAGCCGCGTTTATTCTGTCAGCCAAACCAACCTCTTTAAGGACGCGCTTGACTTTCTGCTCGTCAGCCGTTTCACTGCAAGCAATCATCTCATCTATTGGAACACTGTAGGGTTGGAACTCCTGCAAGAGCGTTGCCATTTTGTCACGGAGGGAATTTATGTTGTATTCTTTAATATCTACTCCGTTCACCAATACTCTGCCCTCGCACGGGTCATAGTATCTCATCAGAAGCTTAACGAATGTTGTCTTGCCGGCGCCATTTATGCCGACGATAGCAATCTTCTGCCCCTTTTTGATCGTGATGCTGAGGTCTTTGAGGACATAGGTATCGCTGTGCGGGTATTTGAACGATACGTTTTCAAATGCAATCGCGTCAATATCGACGATCTCTCGTCCGCCGTCGCGCTCGATCTTAGGCTCGTATTCAAGAACCGCTTTCAGATGAGCGATATAGAGACAGCTTTCTTTCAGATTGGAAATCTCGCGTGAGGTTTCAGAAAAACCTTCTACAACTAAGTTGAATGCATTGAACATTGCGGGAATATCGGCGACGGAAATGATCGCTCTAAAACTCTGTATGGCCAGATATACATACGGGAACAGTACAAGCAGTATCACAACGAGGGCTTGTGATTTTGCACTATGGGCGGTTTGCTTATTGGCAAGCTTCATGGACAGCGATATTTGTTCATCAGTCGCCTTGTTATACTTGCTCATGATAAATCTGTCGAATCCCTTATACTGCTTTACATCTGATAAGGTCTTTCTGTCGCGCAGCAGCCCGTGGAAGTAGTCAACCTTTCGATTCACGGGAACCATTGCTTCATTCGCTTGCTGTCTTGTTTTTACAAAAACGAAATCCATAAGGAACAAAGCGATCCCCGCAATAAAAGCCACAACGATCATCAAAGGGTCAAGCGTGGAAATGATCGACAACCCCACAAAGAAGGAGATCAGGTTTGAAGTGAAGCGTTTGACCTGGTAAAAAACATCCATCGCCCTATTGTTGACCTGCCCCAACGCCTTTGACAGCTTGTCATAGAACTCTGTATCATCGTAGCATTCCATATCTAGCGATGCGCACTTTTTGAGAAGCAGATTGTTGGAATACTTTTTTACATTTAGGCTGAGACGGTTAAATCGGTTCCCGTACAAATACTCTGCGAATATGCGGTTGATCAACTGCACAAGTGCATAGGATGCCACAATAAAAATCACATGGGATAATGGTCTTTTGAGCGTTATTGCTTCAATTAGAAATTTATAAATCAGTGCGTGGAACGCTGTGGGTATGATTTTCCAAAAGAAATCTATTACTGCCCATGCAACTCCGCTTTTATCGGCTTTCCATACATAGCCGAGCATGTAAGTGATCAGCTTTATGTTTTTCATTTTGAAACGGTCTGCGCGGAAACGCCGATGACGCCCGCGAGTTCCTCCTGCGTCATTTTCTTTCTCCTTTTTGTCAGTTGATTCGGTCGACCGTGTCTATAGGATAGCACACCTAAGCGAAAAAGTCCATATCCCGTTCGGAATGCTTCCCGCCAAAACGGATAGCGTCCCGCTTTTTTCGTCTTTTCGCCTGCACAAAGCGCACTTCCGGCGCATATAGTAAAAACAGAGCCCTCCAAAGCGGGGGCAAAGCACCAAACCGCAAAGGAGAGACTCGATTTTGGCAGAAAACAGAGGAACCCTCGTCGTCAATATCCGAAAGGCGGACGGGACCGTCCTGCAGGGCGCGACGGTCATTCTGACCGGCGGCGGACGGGGCAGCAGCACCGGCATCAGCAACGCCGACGGGGACGTGACCTTTTCCGTGCTGACGCCGTCCGTCGCAGCCAGCCTTACGCCCAATTCGCGGGAACGCCCGTATTCGTCCGTGGACCTGCGCATCATCGAGGCGGGGTATGTGACCGTCAGCGTGGTCGGCGAGCAGATCTTTACCAACGAAACCACCCGGCAGACCATCACGATGGGGGTGCTGGAGACTTCGCCGAGCAACGGGCTTCCGCCGCAGCTGGAGCGGGTCATCATCATTCCGACCCACCAGCTCAGCACCCCGGAGAATACGCCGCACATCGAACTGGTCCCGGAGCCGGAAAGCGGGCAGACCCGCCGTTCGGTCACGACGGCGAATATCGAAGAAGCGCGGCGGGAGGTCGTCGTCCCGGAGACCATCCGCGTCCACCTCGGCCCGCCCGGTGCGAACGCGGAGGTCGTCACGGTCCCGTTCATCGATTACATCAAAAACGTCGCGTGCAGCGAGATCTACCCGACGTGGCCGGAGAACGCCATCATCGCCAACGTCATCGCGCAGGTGTCGCTCGCGCTCAACCGGCTCTACACCGAATGGTACCCCTCGCAGGGCTACGACTTCGACATCACGAATTCCACCGCGTACGACCAGTATTACGTTCACGACCGGGGCATTTTCGACACGGTCGACACCATCGTCGACGGGTACTTCACGAACTACATCGCGCGGGAGCGCCGATTGGAGCCGCTGTTCGCGGAATACTGCGATGGGGCGACGACCACCTGCGACGGTCTGAGCCAATGGGGGACGGTTTCCCTTGCCCGACGGGGGTACGTCCCGCTGCAGATCTTGCGGTATTACTTCGGCGAGGACGTCGAGATCCGCGAGGCGGAGACGGCGGAGGTCGCGCCGGACTCCTTTCCGGGCGCCCTGCAGGCGGGGGACGCCTCCCCGGAGGTGACGACGCTGCAGAATCGGCTCAACCGCATCGCCATTTCGTTCCCCGCCATTCCGTTCGTCCTGCCGCCGACCGGGCGGTTCGACGCCGCCACCGCCACCGCCGTCCGGGCGTTCCAACGGCTGTTCCGGCTGGAGGAGACCGGCGTGGTCGACCGGGAAACGTGGTATCGGATCCAGTACATCTACACGGCGGTCAAGAAGCTCGCGGAACTGGAAAGCGAAGGGGAATTCCCGCAGTCGGACGCCTTCAACGGCCGCACCCTGCAGGAGGGCGACCGGGGCAACGAGGTCCTGCGGATCCAGACCTACCTCGCGTACATCGCGAACGCCATGCCGGGGATGTATACGGCACCGGCGCTCGACGGCGTGTTCGGGAATGTGACGCGGGACGCGGTGCGGGCGTTCCAGAACTACTACGGATTGATACAGACCGGCACGGTCAACGAAGCGACCTGGAACGGCATTGTCACCACCTATTTTGCGCTCGGCGGCGGGGAAACCACCCCGACGCGCCCGTATCCCGGCGTGCTGCTGCGGCGGGGCTCGACCGGCGACGACGTTTCGTGGGTGCAGACCATGCTCAACACCATTGCGGGCGTGGACCTTTCGCTGCCGACGCTGGCGGTCGACGGGATCTTCGGCGCGGAGACCGAACGGGTCGTCCGGCAGTTCCAGCAGAACTACGGGCTTGACGCCGACGGCATCGTCGGTCCGCTCACGTGGGACGTTCTGACGCGGGAGTACGAGCGGGTCGTTGCATCCGAGGGGAACTAAAAAAACTGACGTCGGAAGTCCAACGTCAGATCAGAATGCCCCCGTCGGGCGGCGCGCCGGCGGAACCGTTGCCCCCGGACTTCGCACGCTCGATCTCCTCGCGGAAGATGGCGGCGAACGCCTCGTTCGGTTCGAATTCCACGACCGTCCGCTTGCCGGAGAACGAAAAGACGTAAAACCAATGCTTGCCGCCGAGGTTCTGGGAATAGTTGCAGATGGTGGAGAGGTTCTTGTTCAGCCCCTGCGCACGGTACTCCTCGCGCGTGACCAGCGCGATGCTGTCCGCGAGGTCCAGCGCACCCTGCACGGTGCGTTTGTTCCCGACGATCTTCGTGATGATGAACGTGCCGTTGTCCAGCGTGTACTCCATTTCCGTCATCGTGAAGCGCAGGATCACGTAAAGCGCAAGTACCAAGAGCAGGAACGCGATGAACCGAATGACCCCCGCATGCTGCGGGAATACCACCGCGAGCGCGAACGTCCCGCCCGTTGCGAGGAAGCTGACGGCAAGCAACAGAACAGCCTGCCGGACGTTCCGTTCCGGTTTGCACTTATACATGGAAAACCGCTCCTTTACGCAACATTTTTGAGAGGAAGATGACCGATGGAGAATCGCGACCGCATGAACTTTGATCCCGCCCTGCTGCAGCGGCTCAATGACCGCCAGCTCGCCGATTTGGTCTCGCAGATCGCGTCCGCGGCGGGCGCCGACCGAAGCAGGACCCAAGAACTGCTCGGCAATCTGGACGCCCTGCGAAACGGAATGCAGGGGCTCACGGCGGAGCAGGCGAAGCAGCTGCTCGACCGGGCGGGCGAGGACAAAAGCCGGGAAATTTACGACATCCTGCGCAGACAGCAGTACGGAAAGGGGTAAAACGCCGACCCATGGACGAAAACCTGACCGAAAAGATCCGTTCCCTGCTTTCCGACCCGCAGGCGGCGGAACGCATCGCGTCCATCGCGGGAATGCTCGGCGCGGGAAACCCGTCCGGCGCGTCGGACGCGCAGCCGGCGTCGGCGCAGCAGGGACCGTCGCAGCCGCCCCCGCCGTCCCAATCGATTCCCTACCGACACGATTCGCGGGTCGACCTGCTTCGCGCCCTGCGCCCGTTCGCTTCGGAGGAGAAGCGGGCACGCATCGACGACCTCATTCGCATCGCGACCGTCGCGTCCCTGCTCGGCGGGCTGAAAAACTGAAACACCAAACAGGAAAGGAGAATTCAGATGGATACGATGGGTGTGCCGACATACAGCCGTGACATCGGCGGGATCCGAAGCGACGGCCAGCTTTACGAGATGCAGCGCAGACTGCAGGAGGAAGCCCGCCCGGAGCCGGAGACGCCGCCTCCGCCGCCTCCGCCCCCGTCCGTCGGTACGCCGGAAGCGCAAAAGGCGCAGTCCTCCCCGCTTTCCTTCCTGCGGGATTTGAAGATGGACGACCTGCTGCTGTTGGCGATCGGGTTCCTGCTGCTGACGGACAGCGGGCAGGAGCGGAACGACTTGCTGTTCCTGCTGATCGGGTTACTGCTCCTGTTCTGACGGTTCCGCCTCGGCGCGACGGCGCTGGGCGAGGAACGCAACATATTCCTCGACGAGCTTGCGGTCGCGGGCGGGCAGCGCCCGCAGGCTCTCCTGGAACGGGTCCGCCTGCGAGGGTTCCTGCTGTTTTTGGGAGAGCGGGCGGCCCGAACTGCTCATTCCCGCCGCGAACAGCAGATCCTCGAGGTCGACGTCGTTGAACGCGTTGTCCGCCACCTTGCGGATCAGCTTCGGGCGGGGCGGGTTCTCCTGCGACATGCTCGCGAGCTTGCGCATCTGCACATAGCTCACGTCGCATTCCGAGGCGAACTGCCGCCAGGAACGGACCCCCTTTGCCCGCTCGAGCAGGATCGAAAAGACTTTTTTGCTCCACTTGCTGTTTTCTGCCATGATGTATAGTTCCTTTCTGTATTGGGCGCTCAGGATTGCTTTTCGGACAGGGCGGCGCCGATGACCGTGCCGAAGGTCGCGTTTTCCGGGATCAGGAAGCGCAGACCAAACATTTTTTCGAGGGAAGAAAACGTGACGTGCGCGTGCGGAAGCCCCGCGAGGTTTCCGATCAGCACGACGTCGCCGCACTGCTTCTGCCGTGCGGCAAAGACCGCCATCATGCCGATCGTCTCGTACACCATGTTGAAGATACCGAGCGCGATGTCCTCCCGCGTGGCGAGATCGCTGACCTTGCCGAAATTGGCGGCGGTGGCGTTGTCGGACAGGATGGAGTTGATGGCGGAGCGGGAGATATCGTTGATGCGCAGGTCGATCTTGGAAAGGTCGCCGTCCTTCGCCAATTCCGCGAGCTGCGACGGGTCGGAAACGCCCAGCAGCCGCTTGGAAAGCCCGATGAGCGTGCCGCCGCCGACGCCCGTGCCGCCGAGGTATTCCCCGGTTTTGCCGTCCGCGCAGACGTAGGCCGTGCCGGTCCCCATGCTGACGATGATGGCGCGGGAAAGCCCGCTTAAGTACAGTCCGCCGCGTGCGTTCGCCGCGAATTCGTGGATCCGAACGGTTTCCAGCCCGTAGATGCTGTTTTCCAGGAATGCCGCCCCGACGCCGGTCACATGGACCCGTGAGATCTCGGAGAGGGCGACGCGATGCTCGCTCGTGAACTTGCCGAACGCGCCGTAAACGGAAGCCACCGGGTCCGTGGCGCGAACCAGCAGGGGCGGCAGAAGCCGATCCCCGTCGAACCCGACGATCTTGGTCGTGCTCCCGCCGACGTCGATGCCGACGATGATCTGCATGGGAAACACCTCCCATTCCCCCTTCGTATGGGGGATTTTTCCTTTCTATATCTGTATTGTACCACGTTTTTCAAAAAAGTCAATGTGTTTTTTTGACGAATGGACGGTCAAATTCAAACTATCGGAAAATTTTTTGCAAAGCCCCTTCCCAAACCGGGAAAAATGTGATACAATAAAGGAAAGGAAAGGGAAAGGATGGCGGGAACGTGGCGCCGGAGGGCATCGGGCGGAAGGAACCTCTTTCCGCCGTGCAAAGTTTGTTCGCGCAAAAACTGCAAAGCGGCTCGCCGCCGCACGCGGTGATCGTCGAAGGGCCTCGCGGCTGCGGAAAGCGTCAATTTGCGCTCTGGTGTGCGCAGGCGCTGCTCTGCACGTCCGGCGGGGACAAGCCGTGCGGGGTGTGCGACGGGTGCCGTCGGGTGCTCGGGGGGTACCACCCGGACCTGCATTTTTTCGGCGAGGAAGCGACGGTGAACGTCGCCGACGTGCGGGAGCTGATCCGTCAGACCGGGCTTGTCCCGATCGAGGGGGAGAGGAGCGTGTACCTGTTGTCCCACGCGGAAAAGATGCTCCCGGGCGCGCAGAACGCCCTGCTCAAGGTGTTTGAGGAGCCGCCGCCGGGGGTGACGATCTTCCTGCTGACCGAGAGCCGACGGGCGCTGCTCCCGACGGTGCGTTCACGCGGTCTGACCGTCACCCTGCCCGGGCTGACGGACGCGCAGTTGTACGAGCGCCTGCGGGCGACGCGTCCACGCGCTTCGGAAGCGGAACTCACGTCCGCGGTGCGCGTGGCGCAGGGGAGCCTCGGCGAAGCGGTCGCGTTCCTCGAAAAGGACGCGCAGGAGACGCGGGAACGGGCGCGGGACTGGCTGGACGCGTGCCTGTCCGGGGACGTTTACCGGCTGATCGGCTGTATCGCGATGGCGCGGGAGCGCCGGGATGGGCTGCTGCCGGTGTTCGACGTGTTCCTGCGGCTGCTGTCCGACCTGCTGCTGTCGCGTGTCGGCGGGACGCCGGTGCTGCTCGGCGCGGAGGAAGCGTATGCGCTTTCCCGCCGCGTGACGAAAAACGCGCTCGCGCGGATGTGCGGGCAGGCGTTGGTTTGCCGGGAACGGCTGGAATCCTATGGAAACGCGACGGCGGCGCTTTCCTGCTTCGCGTCGGAGCTGTGTGCCTCTGCCGGGCGGACGGTGTCGCGGGACGTACTGTAAAAAGAAAGGCGGAATGCCAGATGGAAAAAGAAACTTCGCAAAAGGAACCTGCCAAGAAGGTTCGGGATCTGACCGGAAATATGGAGGAGCACATCTCCCCGAAGAACGCCGAAAAAGCGGCCGGGCGGGAAGGAAATTCCCGTCCCGCTATGAAGCGTCCGCCGACCCGCATGGCGGGGGAAGGGCAGGCGCCGGAGCAGCGGCAAGGCGAGGAGGGCGCACGGGAAAAGACCGGGGGACGCCGGTTTGAACGCAATCGCAAACCGCGCGACGACGCGCGCCGGGAGGGCGAACAGAACCGCCCCGCGCGTGCGGAGGAAGCGCGGGAGGAAAAACCCCGGGAGCCCCGCACGGAATCGGCGCAGCAGGGGTCCGGGCAGCCCGGTCAATCGGGCAAGCGTTCGCGCAATCGCGGGAGATCGGAAAAACGCCGGGACGACCGGCGGCGCGACGACCCTCGCCGGGACGATATTCGCCCGGGCGACGCCGAACCGCAAAAAACGTCAAAGATCGCGACAACCGCGAAACCGTCGCAGGAAAAGCGCTCGCACGGCTCCCGCGCGGAGCGGAACGGATCGACCGCCCCGAAGGACCGCGGCGTTTCCAACGCCCGGCGCAGGCGCGACGAGATCGCGGAAGCGGCGGAATTGCAGCTCCGCCCGGCGGAAAGCAGCCCGGAGGAGACGTTCACCGACGAGCAGCTTCGCGCCGACGGACTGCTGTTCACGCTCGACGAGCCGGAAGGGGAACCCACCCCGTCCGCCGCATCCGCCGAGCCGGAGGAGCAGTTCGAGGTGGTCGGGATCCGTTTCCGCGGAGCGGGGAAGGTGTACTTCTTCTCCCCGAACGGGATCTCGTTCACCGAGGGGGATCACGCGGTGCTGGAGACCGTCCGCGGAATGGAATACGGCGAAGTCGCGAACGCCAACCGCATGGTGAACGCCTCCGAGGTCGTGCAGCCGCTCAAGCCGGTCCTGCGCAAGGCGACAGCGGAGGACGATGCGCACTACCAGTCGAACCTCGAACGCGAGCAGAGCGCCCGCCCGATCTTCGAGGAAAAGGTCCGCAAGAACCACCTCGAAATGCAGCTGGTGGACGTGGAATACACGTTCGACAACACTAAACTCTGCTTCTACTTCACGGCGGACGGCCGGGTGGACTTCCGCGAACTGGTCAAGGACCTCGCGTCCTTCTTCCGCACCCGCATCGAGCTGCGGCAGATCGGCGTGCGGGACGAGGCGCGGATGTTCGGCGGGATCGGCGTCTGCGGCAGACCGTTCTGCTGCAAGAGCTTCCTGTCCGATTTCGCGCAGGTGTCCATCAAGATGGCGAAGGAGCAGAACCTGTCCCTCGCGTCCGCGAAGATCAGCGGGTCCTGCGGGCGGCTGATGTGCTGCCTGCGGTACGAGCAGGACACCTACGAGCGGGAAAACGCCCTGCTGCCACGACCGAACAGCATCGTTTCCACGCCGAAAGGGCGCGGGACCGTGCTGGAAAGCAGTTTCCTGACCGGGAACTGCAAGGTGCAGCTTTCCGAGGAGAACGCGATCCGCGTCTTCCCGCTGACCGAGGTCAAGGTGCTCGAGCCGCCCCGCCCGAAGAACGCGCAGGCGCGGAACGCGGATGCCGCCGCCGTCGCCGCCAAGGAAGCTCCCGCGCCGAGCGAGGAACCGGCTGACGACGACGCGGAATAAAAACAGCAAAGGAAAAGGGACTGTCTTAGCGACAGCCCCTTTTGTTTGTCCCCCGAAAAAAGACTTTACGAAACGACCGTGTAGGTAGCGGTGCAGACGTAGCCGTCCTCGTACCAGGGCGTATCCGCCGTGCTGGTCGGGACCTTCAAGTTGGCGATGTCCTCGGCGGTCAGCCCTTCGATCTTGAACTTGTCGCCGACCTTCCATCTCGGCATTTCGGTTTGTCCGAGGTTGTTGCAGATCGTGGTCGTGTAGTTGGGGTCGTTGGCATGGTCGTCGTAGGTGCCCGGATTTTCCGCGACCAGCTTCGGCCAGTCGTTACCGATGTTCAGCGCGTAGACAAAGCCGCCTTCCGGGACTTCCACGGTGGTCGCCTGACCGGTCCCGACGCCGAGCGAGATCGCCTTGATTTCCCAAACGCCTTCTTGACCTTCGACCGGCGCGAACGCGACGTGGGTGGACCAGCCGCCCGCCGTATCCGATTCCGTGAAGATGACGCCTGCGCCTTCCGCCATGGTGTCGTTGTAATGCGTGACCCAGAACACCTTCGCCTGCGGAACGGGAGCGGTCGAAGAGGTCGCGGACGAAGCTTCCGAGGAAGTCGAAGCGGCGGACGACGCCGCAGAGGAAGCGGACGAAGCCGCGGACGAGGCGGTGGACGTCGCGGACGAGGTTTCAGACGTCGAGGACGCCGCAGAGGACGTGTCGCCATCGTCGCCGCAGGCCGCCAGCGCGAAGCAGGTGCAGAGCATCGCGAGCGCGAGCAGCAGAATTGTGATTTTTTTCATGTTGTTGTTTCCTTTCTGATTGGTTTTTGTCGGTTAACCGACGATGGTGTAGGTGGCGGTACAGACGTACGGATCGGAGCTGTCGTCGTACCATTTCTTATCCGGGGTCGTGGTCGGGATGGTCTTGCCCGTCAGGTCCAGCCCTTCGATCTTCAGCTTCATGCCGACCGTCCAGGAGGGGATGACGTCCCGCCCGAGATTGGTGCAGACCTGCGTCGTGTAGTCCGGCTCGTCCTTCTGCGCCGCGTACGTCGCCGGGTCGCCCTTGTAGAGCGTGGGCCAGTCGTTGCCGATGTTGATGGAGTAGACAAAGCCGCCTTCCGGGACGGCCAGCTTGACGGCGCCGCCCTTCATGATGCCCAGCGAGATCTCGGCGATCTCCCAAACGTCCGTTTCGCCTTCGACCGGCTTGAACGCGATATGCGTGCACCAGTCGCCGGTGTTGTCCGTCTCCGTAAGGATGATGCCGGCGCCTTCCACTTCGTGGTCAAGGTCGTAATGGGTCAGCCAGAAGACCTTCGCATCGGCCGCCGCCGTCCCGGTGGACGTCGCGGAGGAGGTTGCCGACGAAGCCGCAGCCGACGAGGCTGCTGAAGACGCCGCAGAGGACGCTTCGGACGAAGCCGCCGAGGACGCTTCAGACGACGCTGTGGATGAAGTCGCGGACGATTCCGCAGACGAATCCGCCGACGAGGTCTCACCGTCGTCACCGCAAGCCGCCAGCGCGAAGCAGGTGCAGAGCATCGCGAGCGCAAGCAGCAGGATTGCCAGTTTTTTCATGGGTGTTCACGTTCCTTTCGTAAAATAGGGCGCGAATGCGGGGGATCACCCGACCTTCGTGTAGGTCGCGGTCGAGATGTAGAGGTTGTTGCCCTGATCGTCCTTCGCCCACCAATCGACGTCCGGGGTCGAGGTCGGCAGGTCCTCCGCGTTTTCGAGGTCCAGCCCGGTGAAGATGAACTTGTCCCCCTTCTTCCAGGTCGCGGCGACGGCGATCATCGCGTCGCAGGTCTTGGTGATGTAGTTCGGGTCGCTGGCGCGGTCGTCGTACTGGCCCGGGTGCTCCTTGATCAGCTTCGGCCAGTCGTTGCCGATGTTCAGCGCGTAGACGAAGCCGCCTTCCGGGATGTCCAGCGGGTGCGCGTCCCCAAGGGAACGACCGTCGGAAATGTCCGTGACCTCGAACACTCCGTCCTCGTCCTCGACCGGCGTGAACTGGATATGCAGCCACCAGACGGCGCCCTCATACGGCTCGGTCATGATCACGCCTGCGCCTTCGGAAATGGGGTCGTTGTAATGCGTGACCCACATCGGTTTCGCCTGCGCAGCTTCTTCTTCGGACGACGTGCTGGACGCCGCCGACGAAGCCGCAGAGGACGCGGACGAGGCCGCAGCCGACGAGGCTGCTGACGAGGCTGCTGACGAGCTGGACGACGTCGGTTTGGACGACGTAGACGACGCCGTAGACGACGCAGACGATGCCGCAGCCGACGAGGCTGCTGAGGACGTGTCGCCGTCATCGCCGCAGGCCGCGAACGCGAAGCAGGTGCAGAGCATCGCGAGCGCAAGCAGCAGGATTGTCAATTTTTTCATGGGATTTCAGCCTTTCTTCGATGCAACGTTGGCAAAATTTTCGGTTTGGACGACTAAGGGGGACAAAATGTCCCCCCTCAGATGTTGTTTTGCGGTTTAGCCGACCTTCGTGTAGGTCGCGGTGCAGACGTAGGACGGGTCATACCAGTCCGTGCCCTCGGTCGACGTCGGAACTTCCGTGAAGTCCTCAAGGTCGATGCCAGTGAAGGTGAACTTGTCGCCGACCTTCCAGGTCTGGGCGTCCGCGATCATGTTGTTGCAGCTGGTGCTGGTGTAGTTAATGCCGCCGGTGGAGGTGTAGTTGTTGCCGGTGTTCAGCGCGTAGACGAAGCCGCCTTCCGGGACCGCGACAACTGCGGCGCTTCCGTCGGCGATGCCGTTGGTGATCTCGGCGATCTCATACACGCCGTCCTCGCCGTCGACCGGCTTGAACGCGACGTGGAGCCACCAGCCGCCGGCGGTGTCGGTTTCGTTATACACGACGCCGGAGCCTTCGACCGTACCGTTGTTGTAGTGCGTCAGCCACAGAGGTTTTTCGGTCGGCGCAGCAGCTTCCGAGGACGTCGCGGAGGACGCTTCGGAGGACGCTTCAGACGAAGCTGCAGACGAGGCTGCAGACGACGCGGACGAAGCCGCAGACGAAGCGGTGGACGTTGCGGACGAAGCGCCGGACGCGGAAGATTCCGTAGATGCGGCGGACGAGTCCGCGGACGAGGTGTCACCGTCGTCACCGCAGGCCGCCAGCGCGAAGCAGGTGCAGAGCATCGCGAGCGCGAGCAGCAGAACTGTCAGTTTTTTCATGGTAAATCACCTTTCTTTTCCCGCTGTTGGCAGGAATTTTTTTGCTTCGGGGCGGATAGCCCTTTTAGGAAGCGCTTAAGGAATCAGCCGACCTTCGTGTAGGTCGCGGTGCAGACGTAGGACGGGTCGTACCAGTTCGTGCCCTCGGTCGACGTCGGGATCTCCGTGAGGTTCTCAAGGTCGATGCCGGTGAAGGTGAATTTTTCGCCGACCTTCCAGGTCTGGGCTTCCCGCACCATCGCTACGACGTTTTCGCTGGCGTAGTTGATGCCGTTCGGATCGGAAGCGGAGTAGTTGTTGCCCGTATTGACCGCGTAAACGAAGCCGCCTTCCGGGACCTCGAGAGCGGTCGCGCCGCCGGCGGCAATACCGTCGGAGGTTTTGACGATCTCGTACACGCCGTCTTCGCCGTCAACCGGCTTGAACGCGATGTGCAGCCACCATTCGCCGCCGCTGTAGTTCTCGGTAAAGACCGTGCCGGAACCTTCGTTGCCGACGGAAGCGTAATGGGTCAGCCAAAGCGTGCCGGTCTTGTTCGCGGTGCTTTCGCTGGACGTCGCAGAGGACGCGTCGGACGAGGTTGCGGAGGACGCGTCAGAGGACGCCGCAGACGAAGCTGCAGAGGACACCGCAGACGAAGCGGCCGACGAAGCCGCAGACGAAGCGGACGACGCCGTGGACGAGGTGGACGCTGCGGACGATTCCGTAGACGCTGCGGACGAAGCCGCCGACGAGGTGTCGCCGTCGTCACCGCAGGCCGCCAGCGCGAAGCAGGTGCAGAGCATTGCAAGCGCAAGAAGCAGAACTGTCAGTTTTTTCATGATTTCTTTTCCCCTTTTATGTTTTTTGCTTTTTTGTCATTTGGAATTGTTCTTGCGGCGCTGCAGGAGCGTGAACGTCAGCGTCGCGATGGCCGCGAGCAGCACCAGAATAGCGATGACCAGCGAAACGACGGTCCCGGTCGACCAGCCGCCCTCGGAGGACGTTTCCGACGTGTCGCCGCTCTCCGCGGCAGGCTCGCTCTCCGCTTCGGACGATTCCTCCGAAACGGCTTCCGAGCTTTCGACGGGCTCCTCCGACGGGAAGGTGTACGTCCCGTCGGCGACGGTCTTCATCCAATCCTCGACGTAGGGCGTGATGACGTCGTAGCCGTCCTTGTTCGGATGGATATAGTCGTGCAGGTAGGTCGTGGTGGTCCCCTTCAGTTCCTTGTTGATGGATTCGTTGTTATAGAGGTCGAGGTACGGGATCTCCCACTTTTCGCAGATCTTGATGGTCATATCGACGTATTCGGTCATGTCGCTCAGCTTTCCGTAGGTCGCGCTGGGAAGCTGGAAGTTGATGATGAACCCGAGCTGCGCATTCGGATAGGTTTTCTTCGCATACTGGAACATGTCTTCCAGCCCGCCCGCGAATGTCGCATATACGAACGGACCGTCGAACCCTTCGGTGATTTCGCCGATCGGCGCACTGTCCCAGGCGTCGTTGACGCCGCCGTGCATGATGACGTAGTCGAAATCCGTATTGACCTGGCTTTGCGCGGCAAGCTGGTTGACGACCATGTTGGCGCCGCGGCAGTTGGAAACGGACGCGCCGCTCTTGCCGAGGTTCAAGCCGGTCATTCCGTTGTTTTCGATGATCCGCCCGGCCCAGCCCGTGATGGATTTGCCGGTTGCCCATTTGCCGCCCGCCGCTTCGCAGATGGCTTCGCAGATGGAGTCCCCCACGAACAGCACGCTTTTCCCTTCGAGCGGATTCTCCGCAGGAGCTTCCTCCGCAAAGGCAGGCGCAGCACACAGGAATGACATCAGGATCGCAAGCAGTAAAATGCAGAAATGCCGCATTCTCCGCACAGCGAACACCCCTTTCTTCCCCCAAAAAAATTTGGGGAATCTGAATTTTCGCTTATAGAATAGCACAAAAACCCGGAAAAGTCAACCCCTTCCGAAATTTTTGCGCCGAAAGTCCGACGAAAAATCCGAACGGGCGGGGGAAGGGGCGGAAAAACCGCCCCTCCGACCCGTAAAAATCACGTTATGCGCCCGCTTTCGCGTCGGCGATGATCTTTTCCGCGATGTTCGCGGGGACTTCGGCGTAGCCGGTGGTCTGGAAGGAGAAGCTGCCGCGTCCCTGCGAGAGGGCGCGCAGGACGTGGACGTAATCCCCCATTTCCGCTTCCGGCACTTCCGCGTCGACGATGCTGTAGCCGCGTTTGTGCTCGGCGGGATTCATGCCCATGATGCGTCCGCGACGCTTGTTGAGGTCGCCGATGACGTCGCCGACCTGTCCGTCCGGGATCAGGACGTGCAGTTCGCCGATCGGCTCGAGCAGGACCGGCGCGCACTTCGGCAGGCCGTCGCGGAACGCGATCGACGCGGCCGTCTTGAACGCCATTTCCGAGGAGTCCACGTCGTGGTAGGAGCCGTCGTACAGGTTCGCGGCGAGGTGCACGACCGGGTAGCCGGCGAGAACGCCCTTCTGCATACATTCCTGCAGGCCCTTTTCTACGGCCGGGTGGAAGTTCTTCGGGACCGAACCGCCGACGATGCTTTCCGTGAAGGTCAGCCCTTCCGCTTCGCCGGGGGAGAATTCGATCCACACGTCGCCGTACTGCCCGTGACCGCCGGACTGCTTCTTATGTTTGCCCTCGATCTTGCAGGACTTGCGGATGGTTTCGCGGTAGGCGATACGCTTGTCCTCCAGCTTGACCGTGATGCCGTAGCGGGATTTCAGCTTGGCGAGCGTCAGTTCGAGGTGCGTGCCGCCGAGCCCCGACAGGAGCATCTGCTTGGTCGACGGGTCGACCTCGTACCGCAGGGTCATGTCCTCCTCCAGCAGGCGGGCGATGCCGGAGGAGATCTTGTCCTCGTCGCCCTTGGCGGTCGGGAGAATGGCCTGCGTATAGCAGGGGTCGGGGTATTCCGTCCGGGCGTACTGCACGTCGCCGGACCAGGAGAGCGTATCGCCGGTAGCGGCGGCGGACAGCTTGGAAACCATACCGATGTCCCCGCAGGAGAGCGATTCCAACTCGGTCTGCGCCTTGCCGCGGACGGTAAAGAGCTTGCTAAGACGTTCTGACGACCCGTCGCGGGCATTGCGGAGCGTCGAGTCCGCTTTGAGCGTGCCGTTCATGACCTTGAAGAAGGACATTTTTCCGACGAACGGGTCCGCGACCGTCTTGAAGATGAAGATGGCGGGCGCACCGTCCGGCTGGATCGCGACTTCGTCGCCGTCCGTGCTCTGCTCGGAACCCTTCGCGGAATGCCGCGGGAAGGACTCGGCAATGCAGTTGAGCAGGGTCCAGACGCCCCAGAGCTTCGTCGCGCACCCGCAGAAGCAGGGGACGATCTCCCCGTGGATGATCCCCTCGTGAATGGCGGTGCTGATCTCCATATGGGAGATGGTCTCCCCGCCGAAGTACTTGTTCATCAGGTCCTCGCTGGTCCCGGCGACCGCTTCGAGCAGCATTTCGCGGAACTTTTCGACCGCGTCCTTGGATTCGTCCGGAATCGGCTGGACGTGGTGGTGTCCCTGTGCGTCGAACGTATGCGCTTCCATATCGACCAGGTCGATCGCCCCGCGCACCTCGCCGTCCTGCACCATCGGAATGGTGATCGGGCAGACGGAACGCCCGAACTGCTCGTGCAGCGCGTCGAGCAATTTCGCGAACCGCGCCTCGTTGTCGTCAAATTTATTCAGGAAGAACGCACGCGGAAGCCCCGCGTCAACAGCGCTCGACCAAGCCAGCTCCGTGCCGACCTGGATACCCGCCTTCGCGTCCACCACGATGATCGCGCTGTCCGCGACGCGAAGCGCCTGCGCGACTTCGCCCGCAAAGCCCGGGTGCCCCGGGGTGTCGATCGTATTGATCTTCGCGTCCTTCCACTGCACCGGCGCAAAGCCTGCGGAGATCGAGATCTTCCGCCGGACCGCTTCCGGATCGTAATCCAGCGTAGAGTTGCCTTCCGCGGTCTTCCCCAAGCGGTCGCTCCCGCCGGAAAGGTAAAGCATCGCTTCTGCCAAAGAGGTTTTCCCGGACCCGCTGTGCCCCAACAGCGCCACGTTGCGGATCTGCTTCATTTCGACTGTTGCCATATCGTTCTTGTTCCTTTCTTTATTGTCGCGTGGATACCTTTTATATTATAACGGATTCCGCCCGGAATTGCAACGGGTTTGCAGGGGTTCAAATAAGCAGAATTTTCCATGTCGAATTTATGCAATATGCACAGTTTCGAGGAAAATCGACGCCTTTGGGCGGGCGCCCGCCGGACCGGCGTGCCGTGCGGGGTCGCCGTGCGGGAACGCCTATTATATAATGTAGGGTTTCGCGTTCGCGGCGTACATACGCGTGCATACCGCCTGCACACGCCTGAAATTCCCGCCGGACGCGGATTTTTTTGCAAAAATGGCGCAGAAAGTTCGAAAATCCTCTTGACAAAGCCCTGAAAGCGTGATAGAATACGAATACGCCGCGAGGGGAGCGGAGGATGACGACGAAAAAAAGTCGAAATTTTTTGCAAAAACCCCTTGACAAACGGTTCGGGATGTGGTAAACTAACCGAGCTGCGC
>CANRIX010000010.1 GCA_947630765.1 uncultured Clostridia bacterium
TGCTTATCCGAAGCAGCTACTTTCTACATAGCCACTCTTACGCACGGGGATAACCTGTTAAAAAAATCCTCGCCTGCACATGGCGGTATTACACCTTAAAACAAGAAACCAAATATCTACATAATGGAAGCGAATATTCTCATATCCGCAGAGGTCTGACGATCTCTGCGGTTTTTCTTTTGTCGCTTTTTGTCGGAATACAGGACAAGCCTGTTTTCGGCGTAGGTTGCCGCAGCCCGCCTGCCAATCTGAAATTTTCTCAAAAAATTTCAGATTGGAGGATAACAAGATGTCGTATAACCACGGCAAAGAAGAAAGAAAATGGCGGCTCTGGAAAGAAGCCGAGGAAAAGAAGCTGCGGGAATTGGGCGTCGATGAGGACACCATTGAGCAGCTTCGTATTCACGATTGGGCGATTTTCAATTCCGATAGGCGGTACTATCAGCGTATGCAGGATGCAGGTACATACCTTGAGGAAATTGCGGAAAGCGAGGAACTCCCCGAAATAAAAACCGTGGAGGACTTTCTGGACAGCATTGAAAATCAGAAGCTCTATCAAATCTTGATTAAGGTGGACAAGCTCACCATTCGGGCAGTTATATTGCAGTTGCAGGGATATTCTATCGCTGAAATCGCTATGACGCTCGGCATGAAAGAGTACGCCGTATATAAGAGATTGAGCAGGCTCAAAGAAAAAATCAAAAATATTTTGGGATAGTGTCCAAAATAGCACTTTCCCACGGGCTACAGGGTGAGAGGACAAAAACCTCTCGCCCTGTTTTCCTTTGTGTGGCGAGAACGGGCGGCGCTCCTTGACAACCGAATAGCCATTCGCCAAATACTTCCTCTTTGTGATTGTGATGAGCATAAGCGTGTGCAGCGGTACGCCATGACCCGCCGACAAGCGGTAAGCGATGAAAGGTGGTGAGCGGAAAATACCGACTCAAAATATCGGGCGGCTCCCGATTTCGCCATAACCCACAAAGAGAACAATGGTACTCCCGTCCAGTCACAGTCCGAGCGTGATCAAACCGTCGCAGGCAATGAGGGCGGCTCTGTCAGAACGACAGGTGGGGTGAAACTCCCGTGGCGTCAGTTCGCTGCTGACCGTTTGGCGACTTCCCATCGCATTTCGGGGTGTCGAGGACAAATAGAAATGCGTCATCATAAGAGCCAAACGCAGGCGGTCAACAGAACAGAGCCATGTTTATGCGCTTCCGACCTTAAATACTCCCTGCGTTTGGCTTCTACATAGGCAGAAACCATCTGCCTAAACCAGATGGGAGGTCAAACACAATGGAAAGAACAATCAAGCGTGGCGACATCTACTACGCCGATCTGAACCCTGTTATTGGCTCTGAACAGGGCGGCACAAGACCTGTGCTTATCATCTCAAACGATACGGGCAACAGGTTTGCCCCGACGGTGATTATCGTACCGATCACGAGCCGAGTACACACAAAGGCAAAGCTCCCCACACATACGGTAGTGCAAAACTTTGAAGGACTGGAGAAGGAGTCTATTATTTTATCGGAGCAGATACGGACTGTTGACAAACAACGCCTGCGGGAGTATGTAGGAACTCTCGGCGGGCGTTTTCTTATTGAAGTGAACACCGCATTGGCAATCAGTATCGGACTGCCAAAAAAGGATTAGCCCCCTCGTTATATGGGACAATCACAGGCTCATATACTTATTGAGAACGAGGGAGGTGTTGGCTACTGAAGCATAGAGAATTTGTTTATGTAGGCGCTCCTGTTCCAGATTTGGATGGGCAGGAATACGCAGCGTTCCTTTTGAATATTCAAAAGTCAATCCTCTTTTCTTTGGAACAGAGAAAACTATTGACCCCTTCACAGCGGGAACGCTGTTTGGTTGCGCTTGAAAATCAATACAGTCAAAAAGAGAGGAATAAGCGCCAAGCATAGCCGCTTGGCGTTTTTACATATAGAGAAATGTGCAAATTTGAAATTCGCACATTCGACAGAACCACCGCCCTTATTTACAATAGAAATAACGGCAGCAGAGGTTGCTGGGAAAGGAGTATTGGAATGAACAAATACGAACTCTTAAACCAAGAGCGCAAATTCGTTGATAAGAAAAAACGAGTTGCGGCTTATTGCCGAGTTTCAACCGATAACGAAGATCAAGCAAACTCTTTTGAAAGTCAGCAGCGGTATTTCCGGCAATATATCGAGCGCAATCCCGATTGGGAACTTTATGAGATATTTGCCGACGAGGGAATATCCGGCACGAACACCAAGAAGCGCAAAGAGTTTAACCGCATGATTGCCTGTGCTAAAAACGGGGATTTTGATTTGATTATCACAAAAGAGATCTCCCGCTTTGCCAGAAACACGCTCGACAGCATTTACTATACCCGTGACTTGAAAAAGCATGGTGTAGGTGTTATCTTTATGAATGACAACATCAACACGATGGACGGCGACGCAGAGCTGCGCCTTGCCATTATGTCCTCTATCGCACAGGAGGAAAGCCGAAAGACCTCGGAGCGTGTGAAGTGGGGGCAGAAACGCCAGATGGAACAAGGCGTCGTTTTCGGCAGGGATATGCTCGGTTACGATGTCCGTGGCGGCAAAATGTATATCAATGAAGAAGGGGCAAAAATCGTCCGCCTTATCTTTCATAAGTTTGTTGTCGAGGGAAAAGGTACTCATGTTATCGCCCGTGAGCTTCGGGAGGAAGGCATTGAACCTATGCGGGTAAAGGAATGGCAGAACACGGTCATTCTCCGCATTATCCGCAACGAAAAATATTGCGGCGATCTGGTACAGAAAAAGACTTATACGCCGGACTTCCTATCCCATGAGAAAAAGTACAACCGTGGGCAGGAGGAATTCGTCATTATTAAAGATCACCATGAGCCAATCATTTCCCGTGAGCTGTTCGATGAAGCCAATCGGATTTTAGACGAACGCTCTTTATCGCCGGAGGGGAAGGCGAAACACTCAAACCGCTATCCGTTCTCTGGAAAAATCAAATGCGGGTGCTGCGGCGCAAGCTATGTGGCAAGGTATAAGACCCGCAAGGACGGAAGCCGATATAAGGCGTGGCGTTGTCTGGAGGCTGCTCGAAACGGCAGCCCGCATATAGATAAGGCGGGCAATCAAGTCGGTTGCACAGCCCCAAGTATCCGAAACGAGGACGCAACACATCTCATGTATCTCGTTACCAAAGACTTAAAATTCAACCGACAGAAAATCACGGATAACCTGCTTTCCATTATCAAATCCATTATCGCTATGGATACCACAGGGTCGGATGTAGAAAAGCTGAAAGCGAAAATCAAAGCAATCGAGGAAAACCGAGCAAAGCTGATTGACCTCTATATGTCGAATGTCATAACCAAAGAGGAATTTGCGGACGCCAGAGCAAAGTACGACAGTGAAATTGCCGAGCTGCAATCGGTCATCGACAGCATTGATAAACAGCAGTCCATGATAAAGCAGCAGCAGGAGCTTATCAGAGAGATCAGCGATGCGATCAAAGAGATCGTCGGCGGCGTGGAATACGAAGATGAGTTTTACAAACGGATTTTGGATAAGATGGTCGTGAATGACCGTGACAATATAGATGTGTACCTGCATTTACTTCCAATCAAGTGGAGCTATACGGTTGCAAAAGCGTCAAAAAAAGCGTTAGCCCCTAAAATGACGCATTTTAGGGGCTTCTCTACCGATGTCGGTCAGCGTGCCGATCACCTGCTGGTTCGGCATGGAATACCGCTGGGAAAGGTACCGCATGGCGGCGCCCAACTCGCCGTCCGGCCCGCCGAACTGGGTGATGATCAGCTTGGCAAGCGCCGGATTCGGGTTCTTGATGTTGACCGGGTATTGCAGTTTCCTGTCATACGTCCACATGGCAGTTGCCTCCTTCCTGCTGTTGCCACGGCCACAGACCGCTTCCCCACGTCCAGCGGTCGCCGGTGACGCCGTTCGCGGTCAGCGGGCCGTAGGTCGATTCGTACTGTGCGGTCAGTTCGTTGCATCTTTTGCGATAGGTTTGGTACATCGCGAACGCTTTGCGGTTGTTCGGATGCGTGTCGAGGTAAAGGACCAGTTCGTGCAGCGTGAAGCATGCTTCCTGAATGCTACGAAGCAATGCGGTCCGATTATCGTTCTTGTTCATCTTCTTTTCGCCCCCACGAACGGAAAGTCCAGCGATTTGAAGAGTGTCCCGCGGGAGAGCGCGGTGGGCTCATCATAGAGGTTCTGGAACGGCTGATTCGGCACATAGGACATGGCGAGCGAGATCTTTTCCGGGAAAAGACCGTTTTCCTCGGGCATGACGGCCTCCAGCGTTTCCTGATCGAATTTTTCCAAAACGGGAGATGCTCCTTTTTCCTGTTGGATTTGACAGAGCCTATATTTTTTCTGTCCACTGTCAGCATATGGGGGTCTCTGTCGAAATGTGTGCGTGCGGAGCAAAAAAAGCCGCCGCGCGTGGCGGCGGGGGAGAGAGGGAAACCGTATTACAGTTCGCGCTTGCGGTAGATACGGACGGACAACGCCCAGGAACCGACCCACAGCAGGAGGACGACGGGCAGAGCGGCGATTTTCACGACGGAATTTGGAATGGCGCTCCGCTCGGCGACGCTCAACGTGCCGATCAGGATCCCGAACAGCACCGCGAAACCCAGCAAGAGCAACCGCGCCTTTTCCGTGCCGAAACGGTACAGCAGCGGCAGGAACAGCAGGTTCGCGACCAGGCTTGCGCAAAGCAGGAACAGGAACACCTCCGCGCTCTCCAGCGGGGAGAACCCGCCGTCGACCGCCGAACGGATCGCATGGGCGGCGGCCGCTATCCCCGCGAACAGTACGGCGGCGCACCCGGAGGTCAGGTACCGGGCGGTCACGAATTGCTTGCGGGTGTACGGGAGCGAACAGGCGTAGCGGAGCCAGCGTTCGTTTTCTTCCGTGACGTTGAGCAAAGTGGTCAGCGACATCGGCAGGAGGATCGAAAAGATGAAGAACGGATTGGCCACGACCGCGTAGGACCCGCCCGCAAACAGGTAAATCCCCAAAAACAGCAGTTCGATGAAAAACATATACCGTCCCTGCTTTACGAACGTGTAAACGTCTTTCAATAGCAGACCCTTCATGTTATTTCGCCTCCTTGACCATAAAGATGAACAACTGCTCGATGTCGACCGGGCCGGACGGCAGACCGGCGGGAACGGCGTCCTTCCGCACGATGGCCTCTACCCCGTAAGGTCCTTCCTTTCGCCCGACGATCGCCGACGGCGGGAGGGACGCGAGCTGCTCGGCGGAGATGCGGACGACCGCGTACTGCTCCCGGAGCCGGTCCTTTTCTTCGCACAGCATCAGTTTCCCCTTGTGCAGGAAAGCGACGTAGTCGCAAATTTTCTCCAGGTCGCTGACGATGTGCGAGGAGATCAGGATGGCGTGGGTTTCGTCCCGCGTGAACTCCATGAACAGGTCGAGCAGTTCGTCCCGGACGACCGGGTCCAGCCCGGAGGTCGCCTCGTCGAGGAGCAGCAGCTTCGGGTGGTGGCTGAGCGCGACGGCGATGCCGAGCTTTTTCTGCATCCCGAGCGAAAAGGTATTGAACGGTTTCTTTTCCGGGACGGACAGACGCGCCAGCAGATCGGAATAGACACTATCGTCCCAATTGCGATAGGTGTTCCGCATGATTTTCCCGATTTGTCTTGCCGTCATGCTGTGCGGCAGTCCGATCTCGTCCGGCACCACGCCGACGTCCTCCAGCAGCAGGCGGTCGTCCTCCCGCAGTTCCCGTCCGAGCAGGCGGACGCTCCCGCCGTCCCGCCGAAGAACGCCGAGCAACAGCCGCATGGTCGTGCTTTTTCCGGCGCCGTTTTCGCCGATCAGCCCCATGATGCAGCCGCTCGGCAGGGTCAGGGTCAGCCGGTCGAGCGTGAAGTCCGGGTAGGATTTGGAAAGGTCCTTGAGTTCGATTGCGTTCATAATGCCTCCTTTGCCGCGGTGCGGAGCATCTCGACGAGGTCCTCCGTTTTCAGGTCGCAGCTTGCGGCAAGCTGTAAGATTTGGTCGAAGTGCTCCTCGATTTTCCGCAGGGCGTCCTCCCGGAGCAGTTCGACGTTTTTCGGGGCGACGAAACAGCCTTTCCCCGCGACGGTGTAGAGGAACCCCTCCTTTTCCAGCTCGTCATATGCCCGTTTGGTCGTGATGACGCTGATGCGCAGGTCCTTCGCGAGGTTCCGAATGGACGGCAAGGGCGCGTCCGCCGCCAGCGCACCGCTGATGATTTGCGCTTTGATTTGACCGTACACCTGCTCGTAAATGGGGATTCCGCTTCGGTTTTCAATGAAAAGGTTCAATCCCGTCACCTCTGTGAATAACTGTATATATACAGTATATACAGTCGAAACGGGTTTGTCAAGGGGTTTTGCAAAATTTTTTCGTTTTTTACAAAAAATAAAACGACGGCAGGAAAACCTTCCGTCGTTTGTCTGTTTTCGGTTGTTCCCCGTCACACCGGGGCGGCGTCCCGCAGGGGATCGGTATGGTTCATATCTGTAGCGGCTACGCCTAATCATCCTGCTCCCCTGAGCATCTCCAATCAATTACCGTCTTTAATTCCTCGCAATTTGTAAATGAATAAAACACAAATTCTTTTCCCGCGACATCCCGTATTTTCAAAATGGTATTTGAAAATTTCAGCGCTTTCAATGAACGGGAAGAAGGTGCGCTTGGTAAAGAGGTCACACTCCGAATTTGATCGTACGCCAATTTTAGGGGTCCTTTGGTCGTTGATCCAGTGATTTTCCTGTCTTCTACGATTAAAACTTCAGTGGAAGCGTAAAATCTATACCGCATATAAAAATTGTTGATTGCTTTCGTTTGCTTAAAAAACACAACAATTCCTATAATAAATGAAACGGTTATAGCTAGTACAAAAATGGACACATAAGGCAGTATATCGCTCAGAAAAGTTTTGCCCCAAATCGACCCCCAGTATGAAATCAAATAGATCAGAATAGGTATAAAAATAACTTCAAGACCCAAAGACACCCATTGGATTATAAAGAAGCAGTTCCTTTTCTTTTCCAAAACCGGCATACAGCTTTTGGAACGGGTCAATATAGTGGGCACAGCTTTCGTTGCTTTTGCCTGCGGTTTAACGAAAACTTCGTCTTGATTTGAGAAAAGGGAGGCCTGCTGTACGTCAACTTTGATTTTCGTTCCGCAATTGGCGCAAAAGTTCCCATCAACTTTCGCCCCACAGTTTGAACAGTACATGGTTCATTCTCCTAATAGATATTTTTATCCCAAACGCAAACAATTCTGTGTGCTTTGTTACGGTCTCTTGCGGGTATTAGCGAAATTTGTCCTCGTCACACCGGGGCGGCGTCCGGCAAGGACTGTGTTGCGATGGCAAGGCAACCAGACATGGCTACAGAGAGAACGAGCGCGACCATCAGAAGAAAAATTTTTCTCATAATTGTCCCAACTTTCTGTTTTGTCCTATCATAGGACATTTTTTTGTTAAAAATACTATAGCATAGAAAGTGCCATATGTCAAGACTTTTTTCGGTTTTTTTGAAAGGAAGAAAAAATGGCACGAATTATTGATGGGAACGAGAAAAATCTGATTGGGAAAAATGTTCGTAAATACCGCAAAAAGAAAAAGATGAGTCAGCGTCGGTTGTCGGAAGCATTGGAACTGCTGGGGGTTTATATATGCCGTGGCTCCGTGTCGCGCGTCGAGGATCGGACGCGAACCGTGACAGACATTGAGTTGTATGCCCTTGCCGAGGTGCTGGGGGTTTCCATTGCAGATTTGTTTGAGGGCGTGGAAGGAATGGCGTGAAAATTTGTCGCTTTTGTGCCGGCTCTTACAAAAAATAAAACGACGGCAGGGAAAATCCTTCCGTCGTTTGTCTGTTTTCGGTTGTCCCCCGTTACACCGGGGCGGCGTCCCGCAGGCGTTCGCAAATTTTCTGCGGGGAGCTGCGCAGGACGATGGCGAGCTCCTGCGTGACCTGATCGAGGGCGGCGGCGGCGAACCGCTCGTCCATCGCGCCCGGGCGCTTACCCGCGCGGACCGCACGGTCCACCTTGCCGCGCAGCGTCTTGTACAGGCTGAGCATTTCATGCGGGTCGTGCCGCGCGATCAGCGCACGGTACTGGTCCGCCAAGGCCTTGGAATTGGTGCCGGCGAAGCTGCGGACGCGAATGGTCGGGAAGTCCTCGATCACCTGTTCGGCTTCCTCCGGCGTGATGAGCGCACGCATGAATACGCTGCTGTCCACCGGCACATAGGACGTCAGCCCGGAAGCAAGCCGGATCACATACACCTGCTGGACGCCCAGCATGGCGCTTTCCCGCTCGGTGATCGCCTCGATCGTGCAAACACCGTTCCCTCCGTATATGACTTGTTGTCCTTGCCGAAACATTGTTTTCGCTTCTTTCCTATACCAACGCGCAGAAAGGGCGTCCGTCCCGCGGACACCGACTTAAAAGAACACCTCTATTTTTATTTTACCCTTTTTGGAACGATTTGTCAAGCAATTTTTTCACACTTTTTGTCCGAAAGTGCCAAATTCTTCCCGCAAATACGACAAAACAGGTGTTCTCTCCAAAAAATATTTTTGCAAAATTTGAAAAATCGTGCGAAACCTATTGACAATCACATGATTGTGTGGTATTATCTTATCGAACCATGAAGGGAGGGAGCGCATATGGGAACGCCGAAGGTGGTGGTTTTGGGCGGCGGCGCCGCCGGGCTGTTCGCCGCGATCTCCGCTGCGGAAGCGGGGGCGTCGGTCGTTTTGGCGGAGAAAAACCCGTTCTGCGGGAAAAAGCTCAACATCACCGGCAAGGGGCGGTGCAACCTGACCAATGCGTGCGATCTGGACACGTTCCTCGCGAACGTGCCGGTCCACCCGCGGTTCCTGTACCGGGCGCTGACCGACTTTTCCCCGGCGGATACGGTCGCGTTCTTCGCGGCGCACGGCGTGCCGACCAAGACGGAGCGCGGGCGGCGGGTGTTCCCGGTCAGCGATTCCGCGCGGGACGTGACCGACTGCCTGACGCGGACGGCGCGGGAACGCGGCGTGCGGATCCTGCGCTTCACGGGGACAGCGCTCGAAATGACGGCGCGGGACGGAAAACCCGCCGTTTGCGGGCTGACCGGCAGGCGGACGGACGGCGCGAAGCCGGAAACGCTCGCCTGCGACCGGCTGATCCTCGCGACCGGCGGCGCGTCCTATCCGGGGACCGGCTCGACCGGGGACGGGTATCGGTTCGCCGCACAGGCGGGGCATACGGTCATTCCGCCGAAGCCGTCGCTGGTGCCGCTGGAGTCCGACGACCCGTTCTGTCGGGACTGCATGGGGTTGTCCCTGCGGAACGTCGGCGCGTCCTTCCTGCGGGAGGGGAAAGTGCTGTACGGGGAGCAGGGAGAGCTGCTGTTCACCCATTTCGGGGTCAGCGGACCGGTCGTGCTTTCCGCGTCGGCGCACCTGCGGAGCGGCTACCCGGTCACGCTGCGGCTGGACATGAAGCCCGCGCTGGACGAAAAGACGCTCGACCTGCGGCTGCAGCGGGAGTTCGCGGCGCACGGAAACCGCGACCTGCGCAACTGCATGGGCAGCCTGCTTCCCGCGAAGATGATCCTGCCGTTCCTTTCCCGGCTCGGGTTTACCGGGGAGGAGAAGCCCCATTCCCTGCTTCGCGAGGAGCGCAGGCGGCTGTGCGTCGGGCTGAAGGACCTCCGTATCGAACTGACCGGCCCACGCCCGCTCGCGGAGGCGATCGTCACCAGCGGCGGCGTGTCCGTCGACGAGGTGGACCCGAAAACCATGGCGTCCCGCCTCGTTTCCGGGCTGTATTTCGCCGGGGAACTGCTGGACGTCGACGCCTATACCGGCGGGTACAACCTGCAGATCGCGTTCGCGACCGGGCGGCTCGCCGGGCTCTCGGCGGCGCGTGCGACGTGAAAAACATCCAAAACGCTTCATTTTGAAAGGAGAACACACATGACCATTTTTGTAATCGGACTGATCGCCATCGCGGTGCTGTACGTTCTGCTCGGCATCTGCAAGGAGAAGTATTCCCTCGACGGGCGGGTCAAGGAGCGGCTGACCTGGCGGCGAAACAAGCGGCAATGGTTCGCGCTCTGCGGGCTGGTCGTCATCGGGGCGGCCTGCATGAGCTCGGTCCCGACCGGGCACACCGGCATCGTCACCACGTTCGGCAAGGTGGAGAATTACACCTACGAAGCGGGCGTGCACTTCAAACTGCCGTGGCAGGAGGTCGTCCGCATGGATAACCGCAACCAGAAGGGCAGTTTGCAAATGAGCTGCTTCTCGAGCGACATTCAGGAAGTGGACGTGGACTATTCCATCAACTACCAGATCGAAAAGAGCAACGCCCAGACCATTTACCGTTCCATCGGGGTGGATTACTACGACACGGTCATGGTGCCGCGGATCCAGGAGGCGGTCAAGAGCGTCATCGCGCAGTACACCGCTGACGAGCTGGTCGAGCGCCGGGACGAACTGTCGAGCAAGATCATGGAATTGCTGGTAGAGGACCTCGCGACTTACAATATCGAGGTCGTTTCGACGGCGGTCGAGAACATCGACTTCACCGACGCGTTCACCGCCGCAGTCGAAGCCAAGCAGGTCGCCGCCCAGAATAAACTGCAGGCGCAGATCGCGCAGGAGCAGGCGACGATGGAGGAAAGCGCGTCCGCAGACCGCAAGGTCATCGCGGCGGAAGCGGCGGCGGAAACGCAGAAGATCGAAGCCGAAGCGGAGGCGGAGGTCCGGCGCATCGAGGCGGACGCCGCGGAATACGCGGGGCAGAAGGACGCCGCGATCAATGACGCGCTCGCCGGGTCGCTGACCGAAGCGCTGCTGCAGTACTACCTGATCGAGGGCTGGGACGGCAAACTGCCGGAAACCTACGTCGGGGACGAAGGTGCGCTGTCCATTCTCGACATCGCCGCCCTCGCGGAACAGGCGGCGCAGTCCGCCGACCCGATCCCGGCGGAATAAACGCAATCGGCGTCAAAAAAACGGAGGATTCCCGTCAGGATCCTCCGTTTTGTTCGTTTGCTTGTCGCGAGGGCGATCACTTTGCGGTAGAACGCACGGTGCTGTGCAGTCCGGTCCGGCGGCGGAGACAGCCGGGGCCGAAAATTTCCAGCACGGCGCACATTTTGTCCGTCGCGCAGACCAGCACGCTTTCGCGGTACCGCGGCGGGCGGAGATTGAGCGGGAACATATGCTTGGCGATGACGTCCTTTTCCCGTGCAGTCAGCGCGAAATCCCGGCAGGCGTTCTCCAGCGCCCGTTTGGCGTGGTGGAATCCGTGCAGGCGGTGCGAGGGGTCGTCCTCGTGCCAATCGTACTGGAAATAGTCGTGCAGAAGCGCCCCGCGGATCAGCGCGACCCGATTCAGCGGGATGCGGAGCCGCCGCGCGAGGTACAGGCTGACGAACGCCACGTTGACGCAATGCTCGTAGACGCTCACGTCGCCGTGCTGGACGAACGCCCGCCCGATCAGCATTCCCTTTGCGCGCAGGATCTCCGCGCCGTGCCGCCGGATCTCCGCGCGAAGTTCCGCCGCCCTCGCCATACTCTTTGCGTTCGGCATAAGAACAACTCCTTTCTTAGATATATGCTTTCTGTTATATGGAAAACCTCACATTAAAGTTCGTATCTCGTGCCGTGTGAAAGCAGTACGGCGTCTGTTAATTCCAGACGCAGAATAATCGTGTTTTCATCTGAAAAATCAGTATGGCCGTTGTCAATCCAACTGGAAAATGCCTTCTTCAATTTTTCAGCAAGGAGACAGTTCTTTTCCTCACAAAACCATCCCAAACTCTCTCCTTTTGCGTGCGCGGCAAACCAGTCGCCTGCAATTGCAACCGTGGGGCTCGTTTGGATATGCCGCATTTTATTAGAGAGCGCATGTGTGATAATATAAAAGGAACCTTCCTCATAATACGCATTGACATACCGCACATAGGGAACTCCGTTCTCCACAGTCGCTAAAGGAATACTAGTATCTTTGTCGTTGCCAAAGCGCTCCATCATGATTTCTTCAGCCTGCTTATTCCAATTCATAGGCTTTCTTCTCCTCTAAAACCCGAATTTATCGGATGGACATGGCTCCAACCCATAATAAACGATACCACAGAATCGGGAATGAATCTACTGTTGCCGCCCCGTCGTATACTTTACAAGAGGCGAACTTTGCAATTTTTCCTCTGCTCTGTAGTAAAGGTTGCAAGATCATGTCGATGTTCTTTGCGATTTTGATACAAAGCGTAAGTTCTTTTATTTGTGTAAAAGAGTTTATTTCCCTATTTTTTCTAATAAATCCATCATTTCGCGCCACTCGTGGATATGTAGATGTTCACATTTGGGTGCGGATTTTTCGGAGCGGCCTTTGTACTCCCTATCCGTCTCATTATCGTACCAAACGGGATATATTCCGACTTGCGCCGCGCCCTCAACATCTGCTTGCGGATCATTTCCGCAGTACCATACCTCGTCGGCGTGCAGTCCGGCTTTCCGCAAAGCAATATCAAATAAAATGCGGTTGGGCTTCCGCACAATATAATCACTGGAAGTCATAACAAATTCAAATGCATTCATCGGCAACAGTCTGTTCAGCCGCTCTGATAAAGCATCGCCCGACCATAACAGGTTACTGATCACCGCGCTTCTTATGCCATTTTGATTGATGAAATCAAGCATGATATCCGCTTCGGGCATCATGGCGCCCATAGAAGCGCCGTCCCAAAAAACCTTTTCCATTTCAAGCGGTGTCAGAGAAAATTCCATTCCGAGATACGCATATAACACTCGATCGCCGATCTGACCGCCAATATCGTACCCGATTTTACGGACATTTTCGATATGCTCTCCGTAAATCAGTTCTGCCGCTTTTCTGACATCCTCCAACGTACAGTGATCGGGATTTTTTGTGGCATACTTCAAAAGTTCCGCAGTTCCTCTGACAGAATCCCAACCGGGTTCATACAGAAGCGTATGCCCATAGTCGAATAGAATCATTTTGGGATACCGCAAGCAAATCACCTCAGTATACTTGCAAACTCTGCAAGATAATCATTATATCGTTGTTCTTTTCGATTTTGATACAAATAGATATTTTATTTGTATAATCCAAAATGTTTTGCTATTGAATCACAAACTTCCTCTTTGGTATCTTCCCCATTATCTTCTCTGATGATCGTGAAAAAACCGCTGTCAACAAATTCGTCATAGTGCTTTTGGCTATTGATAAGGGCAAGTCCGCGCCGGTAGTTTTCCATAACGGCTTCGGGATCATCACAGGCTTTGATAACATCGAATAGAAATTGTTTTTCGGGGTCGTTCCGATCAAAAAAACGATCAACGCTCATGGCCTGCGGGCAGAGCATAACGGCAACACGGTTATAATCGGATATTTCTTTCAGGATATCAATCGGAATGTTCGTATCCACGATAACTTTCTGATCTCTTGCTATGGAAATAAGCTCCGCCACCTCAAATTCAGCGCCTTCTCTTCCCACGCTGAATATCCATCGCTCATATTCTTCCGGAGAGCGCGTCACAAAATCTTTCCAATCGGTAAGATGATTGAGATAACAAATATCCGGCTGTAAATCCGGCGTTGCCACGATATTAGATACTGCACTGTGATAGTTTTCTCCGCAAAAGATCATGTCAAATTTGTCGGCAAGCATTTTTACCGTTGTTGACTTTCCGGCATAGGCTGTACCCGTAATAAAGTATACATTCTTCAGGTAGTGCTTAAGAATGTTATTTGCAATATTCGTTGTTTATCACCTCCGCAAAGGCGCACTTTGCAATTTTTCCTTGGCCTTGTATCAAACTCTGCAAGACGATACCATTTCAAGAATACACCTTTTTACGGCGTTCGTCAACCGAAAGACCGAAAATTTCTGAAACTTTGGAATTTCCGCGCAAGAGTTCGCCGAAAAGGCGGAAGAAGCCTGTGCACATCTTACAAATCACAGATTTTTTCAAAAATCCCCTTGACAAACGCATGCGAATGGAGTATAGTATTAGTAGTTAGCAAGGACTAACTAACTCTTGAGGAAAGCACGGAAAACAATCGGAGTATGATGCCGCTGATATTCGCCACGGTCGGCGAGGAAATGATCATCAAAAAGGTGGGCGGGACCCCGGAGGTCAAGAAGCATCTGGAAACGCTCGGGTTCGTCGTCGGCGGGAGCGTGACCGTCATCAACACGATCGGCGGGAACGTGATCGTCAACGTCAAGGAGTCCCGCATCGCGATCAGCGAGCAGATGGCCCGGAAAATCATGGTTTGAAGAGATACAGGAGGGAAACGGCAGATGAAAACGCTCAGAGAGGTTTCGATCGGGGAAACGGTCCGCGTCGTCCGGCTCCACGGAGAGGGCGCGGTGAAGCGCCGGATCATGGACATGGGCATCACGCGGGGCGTGGAGGTTCACGTTCGCAAGGTCGCGCCGCTGGGGGATCCGATCGAAGTGACCGTGCGGGGGTACGAATTGTCCCTGCGGAAGGCGGACGCGGAAATGATCGAGGTCGAATAAGGCTCGGCAAAGGTTCCGGGACGGACTGTCCCGGCGATTTTCGGGCGGTCGGTTAGCAAACGCTAACGACGCTGAAAACAGGAAAGAGAGGAAGGCATATGGAATTGCGAATCGCCCTCGCGGGCAACCCGAACTGCGGCAAAACGACGCTGTTCAACGCGCTGACCGGCTCGAACCAGTTCGTCGGCAACTGGCCGGGCGTAACGGTGGAAAAGAAGGAAGGCAAACTCAAAAAGCACGACGGCGTGACGGTCACGGACCTGCCGGGCATCTATTCGCTGTCGCCGTACACGCTCGAGGAGGTCGTCGCACGGAATTACCTCGTCGGCGAGCGGCCGGACGTGATCCTCAACATCATCGACGGCACGAACCTCGAGCGGAACCTGTACCTGACGACGCAGCTGACGGAGCTGGGGATCCCGGTCGTCATCGCGGTCAACATGATGGACGTCGTCGAAAAGAACGGCGACCGCATCGACACGGAGGAGCTGTCCCGTCAGCTCGGCTGCAAGGTCGTCTGCATCTCGGCGCTGAAGGGCACGGGGCTGACGGAAGCGGCGGAAGCCGCCATGCACGCGGCCGCGAACACGAAAACCGTCCCACACCACACGTTTTCCGGCGCCGTCGAGCACGCCATCGCGCATATCGAGGAGGCCGCCGTGCATACCATGCCGGAGGAGCAGCAGCGCTGGTACGCGATCAAGATCTTCGAGCGGGACGAAAAGGTGCTCGAACGGCTGCGCCTGCCGGAAGCCACGCTTTCGCACATCGAATCCGACATCAAGGCGGCGGAGGAGGAGCTCGACGACGACGCGGAAAGCATCATCACCAACGAGCGCTATATCTACATCGCGTCGGTCATCAAGGCGTGCTACCATAAGCGGAGCGCCGGCAGGCTGACGGTGTCGGACAAGATCGACCGGGTCGTCACCAACCGCTTCGCGGCTCTGCCGATCTTCGCGGTCATCATGTTCCTTGTCTACTATATTTCCGTTTCGACGGTCGGTTCGTTCGCGACGGACTGGGCGAACGACGGGGTGTTCGGCGACGGCTGGCACCTGTTCGGGATCGGCTCCGGTGATTACGACGACGCGATGAACGCGTATGCGGAGGAGAACCTTTGGACCGACGAAATGCGGACGCTCGTGAATGCCGCCGTCGAAGCGGACGTCGTCGGCGCGGAGGATCTGCAGGGCGCGATCGAGGACGGCGATTTCGCCGCGTTCGACGAGGCGTACGGCTCCTACGCGGACGCACTCGCGGAGGAAGGATTCGATCTTTCCGGCATCTACGACGCGGCGCTCGGCGAGGACGTCGAGGGCGTTCCCGCGCCGGAGGATTACCCGGTCTGGGTGCCGGGCATCCCGGTGCTGGTCGAGCGCGGTCTTGACGCGGCGGGCACGCCCGAATGGCTCAACAGCCTGCTTTTGGACGGCATCATCGGCGGCGTCGGCGCGGTGCTCGGCTTCGTGCCGCAGATGGTCGTGCTGTTCCTGTTCCTCGCGTTTTTGGAATCCTGCGGGTATATGGCGCGGATCGCGTTCGTCATGGACCGCATCTTCCGGAAGTTCGGGCTGTCCGGCAAGTCCTTCATCCCGATGCTGATCGGCACCGGCTGCGGTGTGCCGGGAATCATGGCGTCGCGGACCATCGAAAACGAGCGGGACCGCCGCATGACCATCATGACGACGACGTTCATTCCGTGCGGCGCGAAACTGCCGATCATCGCGCTCATCGCGTCGGCGCTGTTCGGCGGCGCGTGGTGGGTCGCGCCCTCGGCGTACTTCGTCGGTGCGGCGGCGATCATCGTTTCCGGCGTCATGCTCAAGAAGACGCGTCCGTTCTCCGGCGACCCGGCGCCGTTCGTCATGGAACTGCCCGCGTACCACTGGCCGACGGTCTCCAACCTGCTTCGGTCCATGTGGGAGCGCTGCTGGTCCTTCATCAAGAAGGCCGGGACCATCATCCTGCTTTCCTCGCTGGTCATTTGGGCGGGTTCGTCGTTCGGCGTGGTGGACGGCAGCTTCCTGTTTGACCCGGAAATGGAGCTGGAAAGCAGCATCCTCGGCATCGTCGGCGGTGCGATCTGCTGGATCTTTGCCCCGCTCGGCTTCGGGACCATCAAGGCGGCCATCGCGACGATCATGGGTCTGGTTGCGAAGGAGGAAGTCGTCGGCGTGTTCGGCGTGCTGGACTTCGAGGGGATGACGCAGCTTGCGGCATATTCCTTCCTCGTGTTCAACCTGCTCTGCGCGCCCTGCTTCGCCGCGATCGGCGCGATCCGCCGCGAGATGAACAGCGGAAAGTGGACGCTGTTCGCGATCGGGTACCAGTGCGTCTTTGCCTACGCGGTTTCGCTGATGATCTACAACTTCGGACTGCTGTTTACCGGCGGCATTTCTTCCGCGCCGCAGGTCGTCGCGCTGGTCGCTGCCCTGCTGGTGCTGGCGGGGATCCTGTTCCAGCTGTTCCGCCCGTACCGCGAAGCCACCCGTCTGACCGTCGGGGAAAAGTCCGCGTCGGCGGAAACCAACGAAACCACCAACGTATAGGGGTTCGCAGAGAATTCCTGAAAGGGGAGAGCGTATATGCAATGGTTGACGGAAAACCTCGCGACGATCCTCATTTGTCTGGTTTTGGCGGGGATCGTGTGCGCCGTCGTCGTCAGTATGGTGCGCGGACGAAAACGGGGCGGGTCCTGCGGCTCTTGCGGGTCGTGCGGGTCCTGTCCGATGGGCGGCGCCTGCGGGCGTAAGAAGGGGGATGGTCCGTCGTGACGCGGATCACGGTACAGATCGACGGGATGCGGTGCGGGATGTGCGAATCCCACATCAACGACGCGATCCGTCGGAACTTTCGGGTCAAAAAAGTCGCGTCCTCTCACGCGAAAGGCACCTGCGTCCTGTTTGCTGAGGAAGACATCCCAGACGACGCGCTTCGTGCGGCGATCCAACCGACCGGGTACCGCGTGCTCGCCGTCCGGCGCGAGGACGCGGGCGGAAAACCGGCGGAAAAGAAAGGGCTTTTCGCCTTTCTGCGTCGTTCGTGAGCATATGGCAAAAACCCGACGGGAAATCCCGTCGGGTTTTTCACGGGCGAGCATTTCCCCGCATATGCTGGCAAAAGAAAGGAAGGAATCGATTGATGGCAGAACTTTTTTTGAGCCCGTCCACGCAGGAATACAACCTATACTACGACAACAGCGGCAGCGAAGAGTATTACATGAACCTGATCGCCGACGCGATGGAACCCTATCTGACCGCGTCCGGCATCCCCTTCACCCGCAACGACCCGAGCGGCACGGTGGGCAACTCCGTCCGCCAGTCGAACGCGGGCAACTACACCCTGCACCTCGCCTTGCATTCCAACGCCTCCGGCTCCGCGAACCCCGGATCCCAGCAGGGCACCGACGTCTACTACTACGCCACCAGCACCCGCGGCAAGCAGGCGGCGGAACTGTTCGCGCAGAATCTGCGGGACATCTATCCGACCCCGTCCCGCGTCCGGGCGCTCCCGACGACCTCGCTCTACGAACTGCGCAACACCCGTGCGCCCGCGATCCTCATCGAGCTCGCCTACCACGACAACCCCGCCGACGCGGAATGGATCAAGTCCAATATCCGGCGCATCGCCCGCAACCTTTCCCTGTCGGTCGCGGAGTACTTCGGCGTGCCGCTGGTGGACCCGGAACCGCTTCGGACCGGCGTGGTGCGCACGGAGGGCGGGCGGCTCAATATCCGCAGTCAGCCCAACACCTCCTCGCAGGTTCTCGGGCAGATCCCGAACGGCACCGAGGTGACGGTCACCGGGCAGGACGGCAACTGGTACGTCGTGCAGTACGACGGCGTCACCGGCTATGTGTTCGGGCAGTATCTGTCGTTGCAGTAGGATTCTTTTTGCAAGGCGCCCTCCGCGCGGGGGCGCTTTTTTGTGGAAAGCCGTTTTTACATCTTTTTTACATTTTTTAAGGGCGGATTTGTTCGACTGGGGTTGACATAACGCGTCAGAATATGCTATACTGAATACGACGTTGCTCGAAATGGGGGTCGGTTTGGTTGAAAAGACGAATTCTGTGCGCATTCCTTGCAGCGGTGCTGCTGGCGGGCTTGGTCCCGCTGTCCGCGCTCGCGTTCGGACATTCGGCGACGACCCCGCTGCCGGACGGGTTGTACAAGTCCTGGAAACAGACGGACGAGCGCTGGCGGGACCTGGTCATCGGCAAGGACCCGTGGACGGACGGCGCCGGCAACCGACACGAGGAGGAAACGATGGGTCACGCGGGCTGCCTGATCGCTTCTATGGCGATCCTGTCCCGCGCCTATGGGTTGACGCTGAAGGACGGCACGGAGATCACGCCGCTCACCCTCGGCAGCACGATGTACGATAACGGAAGCTGCCAGTACCTCACCGAGCGCGGCGGGGCGAGATACACGACCGCCTTCGACGCGTTGATCCCAGGTGTGCGGTATGTAGGTCTTGAACAGCCGGGCAACCCGACAAGCCGCATCACGCAGCTGCTGTCCGACGCGAACAGGGAATACGTCATCATCGCCGGCGTCAACAACGGGGGACACTATGTCGCGGTGGACTATGTGGAAAACGGGAAGGTACATATCTGCGACTCCGGTTACAACCGCACGCTGCTTTCGGAATACAGCGTTCACTGTCTGATCGTTTATACGGTGGACGAGCAGTACGTCGATCCGGGTGCGTCCGCGCATCCCGCGTCCTCGCTGTGGGTTGTGACGGAGGATGCCGGCGTGCGCGTCCGCACGGAGCCGAGCACCAACGCCGAGATCCTATATACCTACTCGAAGGGAACGCAGATCGAAGTGCTGGAAACGGTAGAAGCGGACGGCTACCTGTGGGGCAGACATGCCGCCGGCTGGTCCGCGCTGCGGATGCTGAACGGGGAGGAAGTCTATTGCGTCCCGGTTCAGACGGACGAACAATTCACCGTGACCTACCACACCAACGGCGGGATCGGTGGACCCGCGCCGCAACAGAAAGCGGTGGGGACCGATCTGCGGCTCTCGTCCGATGCGCCGAGCAAGAAGGGGTATCGGTTCCTCGGCTGGTCGACGGACCCTTCCGCAGTTTCGGCGGAGTATGTGCCGGGCGGTTGGTACCGCGCGGACGCGTCGGCGGCGCTGTACGCGGTATGGATGCCGGAGAGCGACCTGTTCGGTTTCGGGATCGACGTTTCCGCCCATCAGGGGAATGTGGATTGGAAAAAGGTCGCGTCCGACGGGATCAAGTTCGTTATTCTGCGGGCGGGCACGTCCAAGGGCAAGGACGAGCGGTTCGAGGAGAATTATCGCGGGGCGAAGGCCGCAGGGCTGCATGTCGGCAGTTACTTCTATTCCTACGCCCTGACCGAATCGGAAATGCAGAAGGACGCAGCGGATTTCCGCTCGTATCTTGCCGGAAAGACCTTTGATATGCCGGTCTATCTGGATTTGGAAACCGAAGAGCAGGCGAAGCTTTCGGCGGAGAAGCTGGTGCAGATGGCGCTGGGTTTCCAAGCGACGATGGAGGACGCGGGGCTGTTCTGCGGCGTATACAGCAGTTCCTCTTGGTTCGACACGAAGCTCAACGGCGATCGGCTCGGCGGGCGGTCCTACCTTTGGGTCGCGCAATGGACCGCGAGCGGGACGCTTTCCCAGAATATGAGCCAAAACTACGGGCTGTACCAGTACTCCGAAACCGGCCACGTCGACGGGATCTCGACGACCGTCGATTTGGACGTCTGCTACCTCGATTATCCGACGCTGCTCGCGAATACGGAGACGAACCGCCCGGCGGACCCGGTGCCGACGCCGGAGTCCGGGTTGAATGTGTGCGAAGGGATCGTGTATGGGGGGGAACCCGGCATGACCGCGCAGGAATGGACTGCGCTGTTCGTGGGTTCGGTGAAATTCCGGCGCGTCGACGGGACGCTGATGGAGCCGGAGGAAACCGTTTGCACCGGCTGCGAGGTGGAATATGAAGGCAGATCCTTTCCGATCGGCGTGCGCGGGGACGTGAACGGCGACGGGAAAACGAATTCGATGGACTACATGCTGGTCAAGCGGTGCGTGCTGGGCACCTTCGCGCTGGAGGGCGGGGCGTACTACGCCGGCTGTCTGCACGGAGAGAAGCTCAGTGCCACCGATTATATGCTGCTGAAACGCCATGTGCTCGGGACGTTCAATCTGTACGGGTGAAAAAACAAACAAAAAACGGACGCTTTCATCGGAAAACGTCCGTTTTAGTCTGTCGAAAAAAGGTCGCATGAAGAAAAATACAATTAAAATATCGTCCCGTAGGCGGACATGCGCCGCCGGAGGGGCTCCTTAAGAGAAAAACGGCGAAGGCGGCGTCAGAAGTGGCGCAAGCCGAGCCGCTTTTCGATGAAAAGGGGGTATTCGCTATTCAAAGCGGCAAGCCGCTTTGAATGAGAAAACACGGAGCAAGGCGGAGCGTACGAAGTGCGCAAAGTCGCCGCGACCGTGTTTGTCCCCCGAAAATCGTTTTTATTCGCCCTTGACGAGCCGTTCGATCTCGCCCGCGAAATCGTCCTCGCGCTTCTCGAGACCTTCGCCGCGTTCGTACTTGACGAACGAGCTGATCGCGAGCTTGCCGCCGAGCGCCTTGCCGGTCGCCTCGGTATACTGCGCGACGGTCATCTTGTCCTCCTTGACGTAATCCTGGTCAAGCAGGCAGGCGGTCTCGTAGAACTTGTTGAGACGACCCTCGATCATCTTTTCCTTGATGGCTTCCGGCTTGGAAGCATTCTTCGGGTCGTTGTTGATCTGGGTCAGGGCAATCTCCTTCTCGCTCGCCAGGACGTCCTCCGGGACGCAGTGGCGGCAGACGTAGGTCGGGTTCATCGCGACGATCTGCATGCAGATATTCTGCGCATACTCGGCGAACGCCGGGTTGTTCGCGACCGCTTCGTCCGCCTCGAACTTCGTGACGCAGGCGGAGGAACCGCCGCCGTGGACGTAGGTGCCGGTCAACCCTTCGACGATGACGAATCGGCGAATGGACATATTCTCGCCGATGGTGAAGATCTTGTCCTTCAGCGCCGCATCGACCGTCATTTCGCCGCCGTCAAACGGAAGCGCGAGCAGCGACGCGATGTCGGCGGGCTTGTTGGCGACGATGGTCCGCAGGATCCCCTGCACGAATTCCCGGAAGGTCGCGTTCTTCGCGACAAAATCGGTTTCCGCGTTGACTTCGACCATCGCGGTCATGCCGTTGGCGGTCAGGACGTCCACGACGCCTTCCGCCGCGACGCGGTCCGCCTTCTTCGCGGCGACCGAAAGCCCCTTCTCGCGGAGCACCTTGATCGCTTCGTCAAAATCGCCGTTCGCGGCGACCAGCGCCTTTTTGCATTCCATCATGCCCGCGCCGGTCTTCTTGCGCAGGTCCATAACCATTTTTGCGGAAATTTCTGCCATTTTACAATTCCTCCTTAGCTATTCTCCGTTCCGATCACTCCGCGGCAGGAGCGGGAGCGGCTTCTTCCGTCGAATCGGTGAACTGTTCGCCCTGACGACCTTCCAGCACCGCGTCCGCCATGACGGATGCGATCAGCTTGATGGCGCGGATCGCGTCGTCGTTGCCGGGAATGACCACGTCGATGACGTCCGGGTCGCAGTTGGTATCCACGATCGCGATGACCGGGATGCCCAGCTTCCGCGCTTCCTCGACCGCGTTGGTTTCCTTCTTCGGGTCGACCACGAAGATCGCCGAGGGAAGGGTCTTCATGTTCTTGATACCGCCGAGGTTCTTTTCGAGGTCGTTGGTCTGCTTCTGCAGAGCGGCGACTTCCTTCTTCGGCAGCAGGTCGTATGTGCCGTCCTCCGCCATCTTCTGGAGGTTGTTGAGCTTGGTGATGGACTTCTTGATGGTCTTGAAGTTGGTCATCATGCCGCCCAGCCAGCGGGTGTTGACATAGAACTGCTCGCACCGAAGCGCTTCCTCGCGGATCGCGTCCTGCGCCTGCTTCTTGGTTCCGACGAACAGAATGCTGCCGCCGTCCGCGGCGATCTGGCGCACGAACAGGTACGCTTCCTCAATCTTCTTGACGGTCTTTTGCAGGTCGATGATATAGATCCCGTTCCGTTCGGTGAAGATATACTCCGCCATTTTCGGGTTCCACCGCCTGGTCGGGTGTCCGAAGTGGACGCCTGCTTCGAGCAGCTGCTTCATGGATACGACTGACATAGGTTTTTCTCCTTCTTTCGGGTTTGCCCCGCCACCGTTTTGGAATTTACGCCCCGTTTTCCCGGTTTCCCGGACCCGAACCGCGGACGCAGAACGGTGTGTGTACTTTTGCACGTCCCCTTTTTCGGACGTACTGCATGATTATAGCACATTTTTCCGGCGATTGCAAGGGGTTTTGCGAAATTTTTTTGCAGTTTTCCGCGCTTCCTTCGGGCGTGTCGCTTGACATTTTTCGGACGGTGTGCTATACTGGAACAGAAAGGGAGGGACCGACGGAATGGAGCAAAAGAGATACAGCGTCAAGTGCATGTTTCAAACGACCTATTACGCCATGGGCGGACAGCAATTGCCCCGGGTGAGCTGGGTGGAGCGCATGTTCTACCTGCGTGCGTCGGACCTGGAGGATTCCTACCGCCGTGCGGAGGAGCTTGCGCTTGAATACGAGTGCGATTACACCAACGAGGAGAGACAGCTTGTCTGCTGCCGGCTGTACGAGATCTCGGACAGCTGCGAGATCCTGTGCGACCGCCTGCAGAGCGGCACGGAGCTTTACACGAATTTCTTCGACGCGTCCGAGGAGGAGGTCGAAGCGATTTTGCGCTGCCAGTTCGGCGAAAAGGGCGCCCCGACGGACAGCGTGAACTGAAGAAAAAAGAAAGCGGTGCAGTACGATGGTACTGCACCGCTTTTCGTTTGCGTCTGCGTCAGTTTTCCGCTTGCTTGAACGCGTTAATGGTTTCGTCCAGCGCGGCTTGCGCGGCGGATTCTTTCGCCTGGTAGGCGGAAGCGAACTGCCCCTTGTTCGCGTCCTGCGACATATCGTGCAGGAGCGTATCCAGACCGCCCCACTGGAACACCAGCCCGATGTCCGTGCTGCGCCCGGGGAGAATGTAGTTGTCGATCATGTCCTTCGTGTCCTCGTCGCGGCTCTTCATGGTTTCCAGGCACTGCTCGAGGAAGACGGGAGCAAGCAGGTTTTTGCTCGCCGCACCCATGACGTTGAGCACGTCGGCCAGCATATCCCGCTGCTCTTCCGGCACCCAGCGCGGAACCGCGAAGCAGGTCGCGGACCACGGGTTGACCAGGCAGTAGTAGCCGTCCTGCTCCACATCGCCCTTCGGGACCGGCACAAGACCGTAATCGTCCTCCATGTCGCCCAGCTGGAGCGGGAAGGAGATGTCGCCGTTATAGAACAGAGCGTTGCCGGCGATGAAGTTCTGCATGGTCAGGATGGACGGCCATTGCACGCCGCCCTGTCCGAAGAAGTCGTTCGCGCTGAGGTAGTGCGTCGGATCCTGCACCAGCGTTTGCATCTTTTCCATGACGGCGGCGTTGCGCTCGCTGTACATGGTCAGCACAGGATAGCCGTCCGCCGAGTCCGCCGCGGACGCGATGCGGGCGCCGGCGCCGTAGAACAGGCTCCACATATCGTCGAGCTGACCCTCCCAGCCGACCAGATCTTCGTAGTTGATCACGCCGTCATTGTTGAGGTCTTCACCGAATTCCTGCACCATCTGGTACGCGAGGTCGATGGTCCACGTCCCGTCGCGGACGAAGTCGTAGGGCGTTCCGCCGTATTTGGTTGCCAAGTCGTACCGCTCATACAGGCTCTTGTTCCAGGTGACGGCGGCGGAGGCCGATTTGTTGCCGAGACCGATGTCGCCGATGGTGAAGAACAGCTTGCCGTCAAGGGTCATTTCCTTGTTGAACGCCTGATCCCACCACGGTGCTTCCATCTGCAGGCCGGGAACGGCATTGAGATCGAGGAAGATGTTCTGTTGGGAGAGGAGCGCACCCGTCAGCAGGCAGGGCACCACGACCTGGTAGTTGGACGTGAAGGCCAAGCTGTCCTGCAGGATCCGCTGGGACATTGCGCCGCTCGGACGGGAGTCGTCCGCCACATAGTCCTCCTGGATCACCACGTCGAGCTGTTCTTCGGTGAAGTCGACGCGAGTGCCGAGGGCGTCGTTGAGCGTCGAAAGCATGCGGTCGCCTTCGGCGGTCTGGTATTGCGGCAGGTCGTAATCGTTCTTGACGATTTCGGATTGATAGGTCTTGTTTACGGTACACACGAGGAACGTAAACGTTGCGCCGCCGTAGGTCTTGCCGGACGTTTGGGCGACGTAATTGCCGTCCTGGTCCTGGTATTCGCTGTAGGAGACCGTCGATTCGGACGTCTCGCCGGACGAGCCGGAAGAATTTTCCGTCCCTTCTTCCTGGTCGCAGGCGGCGAATACGCCGAAGCAGAGCAGGAGCACCAGCAGCAGGCTGCATACGCGTAAGGATTTGCGGATTTTCATAAGAATCCTCCTTCGAGTTTTTGGGTCCACCCCAATGTATATAGGAAGTATAGCACAAATCTTTCCCGATTGCAAGAAGTTTTTTTGCTTTTTTCGGAAAATTCTTCAAAAAGGTTGCGAAACG
The DNA here is from genome assembly GCA_947630765.1 of uncultured Clostridia bacterium. Taxonomy (GTDB): domain Bacteria; phylum Bacillota; class Clostridia; order Oscillospirales; family CAG-382; genus Coliplasma. Next base: position 25,225 of record CANRIX010000010.1, read on the forward strand.
TTCGGAAATATGGTATGATAGACATTGAAAAAAAGTCCTACGGGGAGTTCAAAAAACAGAAGGAAGGATTTTTGCCCATGCGATGTCCGGTTTGCGGCCACCTGGAAAGCCGGGTGGTCGATTCCCGTCCCGCCTCCGACGGCAGCTCGATCCGTCGCCGCCGCGAATGCCTCGCCTGCGGAAAGCGGTTCACGACGTACGAAACCGTCGAATCGCTTCCGATCATCGTCATCAAGAAGGACCGCACGCGGGAGGCGTTCGACAGGAGCAAGATCCTGCGCAGCATCATTCGCGCCTGCGACAAGCGGCACGTGACGATGGAGCAGATGGAGGACGTGGTTTCCGAGATCGAAAGTTCCCTGCAAAATTCCCTGCAGCGGGAGATCACCTCCGCCGCGATCGGCGAATTGGTCATGCAGCGGCTGCGGACGCTCGACGAGGTCGCTTACGTTCGGTTCGCTTCAGTCTACCGCCAGTTCAAGGATATCGGCGCGTTCATGGACGAGCTGACCCGCCTGCTCGACGAGAAGAAGCATTGAAAAATCGCGTACTTTGCCGGATTTTGGCGAAGTACGCGATCTTTTTTTACCTGTTACAGTCGGTCCGCACGGGCGGTTCGCCGCCGAAGAACGACCGTCAGCCCCGCCGACGCGGCAAGGAGCAGCAGCACCCACCCGAGCAGCGACGCGCGGTCCCCGGCGAAGGGTTCCTCCTTGCTGACCGCAACCGCGCAGACCGGCGGGACGAATGCTTCCCCGTCCTTCCGGGCGCTGATGATGCACCGACCCGACCCGTCGAACGCCAGCGCGACTTCGCCGTTTTCGTCGGTCACGAAGGCGGTGTCCTTGCCGTCGATGCAGATGACCGCACCCGGAACCGGGACTTCCGCAGGCTCGCCGTTCGCGTCCGTCCCGTCGGCGAGCAGGGTCAGCGTGAGTTTTTCCGCCCCGGCAACCGTGGCGGAGGTTTCATCAAAGTGGCAGTAAAGCGGCGTTTCCCCCGCTTCGTCCGCGAGCGGATATATATAAAGGAAATCTCCGTCGTTCACCGGGGTGAGCAGGTCGACGGGCAGGTGGTTGATTCGGAAGGCGCATCCTTCCGTTTCCTCCCCCCACAGCGTAAGAACTTGTAAGTCCCCTTCGGATTCCGTCCGCTCCACACGGTAGCCCTCGCCCTCGCCCTGCCAGAGCGCTTCATGGGCGCAGGTCAGGACGTCGTGTACGGTCAGCGCACCGTCGCCGTCCGCGTCTTTCGTCGAGACCGTCTCGCACGCAAACGCAAGCGAACCGTCCTTCCCGGCGAGCGTGACCGTCAGCGTCAGGGGCGCTTCCTCCGGGTCGGACTGCGCGAAGGCGGTTCCGCCGCCGCACGCGAATAGGAGCAGGACCACCGCCGCGAAAGCGGCAAACCGAACGCCGTGCAACTGCACCGCCCTCCTTCTGGTAAAAATGGGTTCCTGAAATTCACCTAAGTATACCAGAGCTTTTCCCGTTTGTCAACCCCATTTTTGCCGAAAAACGGAAAAAATCCCCCATTTGCGAAAATTCGACAGCAAATCGCAAAAAACGGCGGAAATCAAAGAAAACCTTGTCCGTAACTGCCGGTTTTTTCGGCTTTCTGTCGAAAATTAGTACACAAAAGTTTACATAAAGTGGATATTTTTTCCAAGAAAACCTTGCTTTTTGAAGAGAACCGTGCTAAAATAGAGGTGCCGTGAAGGAAAGCAGTGAAAAAAGCATGGGCAAAAAGAAAAGATAAGGGAGTTAGTCACAGTATGGAAAAAGCCAGAGTCCTCATCGCAGAGAGCAACGATGAACTTCGCAGTCAATGCGCGATGAACCTGCGGAGAATGGGGCACAACGTAATCGGCGAGGTCAGCGACGGGCAGGAAGCGCTGCAGAAGATCGCCCGCCTGCATCCGAACATCGTCGTCGCAAACGTAGCGCTCAGCAAAATCGACGGGAACCGTCTGATCCGGGAGACGCGCAAGCAGTTCGCCGATTCCCGTCCGTCGTTCATTATGGTGTCGTCCTTCGACTGCCCGGAGGCGTTCGAGGAGTGTACGGAGGCGGGCGCTTCCCATTGTATGCTCGCGCCGCTCGACTACGACACGCTCAACGCGCGTATCCAGCGCCTTCTCAACAAGGACCAGAAGGAGCGGAAGCACGGCGGGGACAACGGCGACTTGGAAACGCAGGTCACGAAGATCATTCACCAGATCGGCGTCCCGGCGCACATCAAGGGGTATCAGTACCTCCGCACGGCGATCATCATGGTCGTGGAGAACAACGAGATCATCAATTCCGTCACGAAGATCCTCTACCCTTCGGTCGCGAAGCAGTACGGAACGACCTCCTCCCGCGTGGAGCGTGCGATCCGTCACGCCATCGAGGTCGCGTGGGACCGGGGCGACCTTGACGTGCTGAATTCCTTCTTCGGGTATACGGTGCAGAACTCCCGTGGAAAGCCGACCAACAGCGAATTCATCGCGATGATCGCGGACAATCTGCGCCTGAAGAACCGCCAGACGGTCGGGAGCGGTGCGATGATGTCCACGGTCTGAACCGACGGAGGAACCGGGCGAAGGCGCGTGCGAAATGAAAACGAATACAGCCGGGGCGTCCCATGTGCGGAACGTCCCGGCTTTCGGTTGGGCTATTCGACGGTGACACGGATGTTCCCGCTCACCGTGGTCAGTTCGCAGGTCCCCGCACCGGGCGTGCTTTCCGGGACGCGGACGTCCCCGCTGGTGCTGTGCGCGGAGAATTGCTTCCCGCTGCGCAGGGAGGCGCGAATGTCCCCGCTGGCGCATTGCAGGCGGACGGTCTGCGCGTCGCAGGCGGAAAGCGTGACGTCGCCGCTCGCGGTTTCGCCGTCCAGCCGTTCGGCGGTCACGGCGGACAGTTCCACGTCCCCGCTTGCCGTGCGCAGGGTCAGCGTTCCGCCGCAGGTCACGTCCGTCAGTTCGGCTTCTCCGCTGGCGGTCCGCACGGACAGCGTTCCGCAGGTCACGCCGGAAAGGGTCACGTCCCCGCTGGCGGTATGCAGGGTCAGGTCCTCCGTCACGTCGGCGCAAAAGCGCAGGTCTCCGCTTGCCGCGCTCACTTCGGCGGTGCGGAAGCGGAAGCTGTCCGGGATCTCCGCGTCTCCGCTGGCGGTATGCACGGTCAGACGGTCGTATGCGGTTTCCGGCAGGTAGACCGTGACCTGCATTTCCCCCAAAAACACGCCGATATGCGCGTACCATTTTCGGTGGTCCTCCTGCCGGACGGTCAGCACGCCGCCGACGACCTCGACGGAAAAGCGCAGACCGTCGTATTCCGCGCAGTCGACGCGGCAGGTCCCGTCGCCGGACGGCAGGAGCCGCACGTCGCAGGAGCTTCCGTCGACGGAAAGGCTGTCGAACGGTTGGTCGACGGCATAGGTGACCGGGGTAAAGCGGTGGACGAACAGGGTTTCCGCGTCAAATCCGGCGATCGCATACGTGGTTGTCACGAGCGCGAGCCCGACGAAGATGCAGATCGCGGCGACGAGCAGGGAAATTTTGGTCGCTTTCTTCATGCGGCGGCCTCCTTTCGGGACGAACGGCGTTTCCACCAAAGGAACGGGGCTTTCACGAGGAAGAGCACCCCTTTCGCGAACAGTTTACAGGGGAAGAACCAGAGGATCGCGAGCCCCGCGAACACCAGTCCCGTGCCGAGTAGGAGAAGCCCCTGCGCGAGATCCCCGGAAAACGCGAGCGGGAACACCGCCGCGACGCCGGACGCCGCGACCGCCGCAAACGCGACAAGCACCGCGTACAGTGACAGCACGACCGCCCCCAGCGCGACGCAGACCGAAAGCGCGACCGCCGCCGCCGCGATCAGCAGCGAAAACCAGATCGGCGCACCCAGCACGAGCAGCAGGACGATCCACCCGCTCCCGGACCGTTTTGCTTGATTTGGCGCCGCTCGTTCGGACCGCACCGGCGGCAGGTCGGACAGGACGGACGCCAGAACGTCCTCGAGCGGTCCGAGCGCCGCAACCGCTTCCTCCTCGGTCAACCCGTCCTCCATGCGGTCCTCGATCATTTCGCGGTAGTACGCCACGGTCGCGTCGACGTCCTCCGCCGGCAGGCCGGAAAGGCGTCCCCGCAACGCGGAAAGAAATTCATGTTTCGTCATGCGTTTGCTCCTCCCTGACGATGTATCGGTAGATGGATTCCATTTCCCGCCAGTCCCGCTTGAAGGCTTCGATGCGTTCGAGCCCCCGCGGGGTGATGCGGTAGTACTTGCGGAGCCGCCCGCAGTGCTCGGCACATCGGACGGTCAGCAATTCGGCGCTCTCCAGCCGCCGCAGGATCGGGTAAAGGGTGGACTCCGAAAGCGAAACGTACGGGCGCACGTCCTTGATGATGCGGTAGCCGTAGGATTCGCCGTTTTTGATGGCGCTCAGCACGCAGACGTCCAGCAGTCCCCGCTTCAACTGAATATCCATGCGATGCCTCCCTTCGCGCTATACTATACCACACATAGTATTGTTTGTCAAGGGGGAAAACGAAAAAGGGACAAAAAATCCCCGCTCGCGAGAACGGGGATTTGTCGAAACCCTTTTTGTGTCCTGCCGATTCGGTCCGAACAGGCAGATTTTTTATTTTCGACACCAAACCGAAAAGTTTTTGAAGATTTTCAAGAAACTTTTTTCAAAAAAGTTTCTTGAAAGGACTGCACGTTGTGCAGTCCCGGTTTGGGGCAAAGTCCCAATGAATTCGTTCCGACCCGCCGTCAATCGGAGGGCGTGCCGGTCTTTGCCGCCTTGCGGGCGTCGCGTTCGCGGATCTCCACGCGGCGGATTTTCCCGCTGAACGTGGACGGGATCTGCTCGACGAAGTCCACGACGCGGGGGACCTTGTAGTCGGCGGTCTTTTGCCGGACGAAATCCCGCAGTTCCCGCGACATCGCAAGCCCCGGCTGATAGCCGTCGCGCAGAACGACGGTCGCCTTGACGACGAAGCCGCGCTGCTCGTCCGGCAGACCCGTGACCGCGCACTCCATGACGGCGGGGTGCCGGATCAGCACGCTTTCCACCTCGAACGGGCTGACGCGGTAACCGCTGCATTTGATCATGTCGTCCACGCGACCGACGAACCAGAAGTAGCCGTCCTCGTCGCGCACCGCGATGTCCCCGGTGCGGTAGAGGTCGCCGTCCCAGACGTTGTCGCCGAGGTCGAACCCGGGCGCGGAGGGCATACACAGCCCCGCGTTGCACCGTCCGGCGGGCGGGAGGACGATCTCCCCCTGTTCGCCCGGCGGGCATTCCCTGCCGTCCTCGTCGACGACGATCGGGTGGTATAACGGCGAGCCCTTGCCCATCGAACCGGGGCGGATCGGCTCCCCGCGAAATTCGCCGGTCAGCATGACCGATTCCGTCTGCCCGTAGCCGGAATGGATCTCCAGCCCGGTCAGGCGGCGGAACTGCTCGACGATTTCCGCCGGGATCGCCTCTCCGGCGGTCACGGCGTATTCCACGTCGGCAAACCCGTTGCCGAGCAGGCGGTTCTTGACGAAAAAGCGGTAGATGGTCGGCGGGGCGCAGAAGGTCGTGACCTGCTGCCGCTTGAGCACGTCCAGCATCCGCACGGCGGAAAACACGTCGAAATCGTACGCCATGACGGCGCTGCCGCACAGCCATTGCCCGTAAATCTTCCCCCACGACGCCTTCGCCCAGCCGGTGTCCGCGACCGAGAGGTGCAGACCGCCGTCCCGCACGTTCTGCCAAAGCAGGGCGGTCGAGATGTGCGCGAGCGGGTACATCCCGTCCTGCAGGACGATTTTCGGTTTTCCGGTCGTGCCGGACGTGAAGTAGAGCAGAAGCGGGTCCTCCTTGCGGGTCTCCACGCGGGGAAATTCCGTCGGGCAGGCTTCGACCGCCCCGTCCAGCCGGGTGAACCCGGGTTTGTCCGCGCCGACGCTGCAGAGCAGATGCACGGACGGGCTGTCCGCAGCTGCCGCCGCAACCTTTTTGCACAGCGATTCCTCGCCGAGGCAGACCACGGCGGACACGGACGCGTCCCGCATATGGGAAACCAGGTCGTCGTGGTTGAGCATGCACGCCGTCGGCATCGCGACGGCGCCGAGCTTGTGCAGGGCGACGAGCAGGTACCAGTAAACGTAGTGCCGCTTGAGCAGCAGCATGATCCGGTCGCCCTTGCGGATGCCGTGCGCGGTCAGGAAATTCGCCGCCTGGTCGGACAGGCGCGCCATGTCGGCGAAGGTCAGCGTTCGTTCGTGGCAGGCGGTCACGGCGTACAGCTCGCAGCTTTCGTCCTGCTCCCAGACCAGCGCACGCTGTTCGGGGTGCTCCTTCGCCATGCGGTCGACCACGTCATAGGCAAAATTGAACGCTTCGGGGATGCGGAGCGAGAAATCCCCGTTCCCCGAAACGGTGCAGAATTCTGGATACAATGCGCTCATCCGTTATTGCTCCCGTTCTCCTCGTAGATCCCGATACGGCGGAAGCGCTCGTAGCGTTCCTCCAGAAGCCGCTCGTCGGACAGCCCGCGCAGTTCGCTCAGGTCGCCCAGCAGCAGTTCCTTGATCTCGGCGCACATCTGGTCGAAATGGGCGAAGTCCTCCGGGATCACGCCCTCCGCCACGCCGAAGGAAACCATGTCCTCCGCCGTGATATGCAGGCAATCCGCCGCGTCCTGCACGCGGCCCGCGTCCTTCCACAGGATGCTCGCGCAGCCGTCCGGCGAAATGACCGAATAGACGGCGTTCTCGAGCATATACACCCGGTCCGCGACCGCCAGCGCCAGAGCGCCGCCGCTGCCGCCTTCCCCGATGACGACCGACAGGATCGGGGTCTTTAGCCCCATCATTTCAAACAGGTTTTCGGCAATCGCCTGCCCCTGTCCGCGTTCCTCGCCGTCCGCGCCGGGATGCGCGCCGAGCGTATCCACGATACAGACCACCGGGCGACCGAATTTCTCCGCCTGCTTCATCAGCCGCAGCGCCTTGCGGTAGCCCTCCGGCATGGGGCAGCCGAAATGCTTCTTCATGCGTTCCGCGAGGTCGCGCCCCTTGTCCATGGCGAGATAGGTGACGGGAATTTCCCCCAAATAGCCGATGCCGCCGAGGATGGCGGGATCGTCCGCGAACCTGCGGTCGCCGCAGAGTTCGACGCGCTCGGTGAACAGCGCTTCGACGAAATCGCGCCCCTTCGGGCGGCCGGATGCGCGCACCGCTTTCAATTTCTCGTAAGCAGTCATCAATACCCTTCCTTTCTATTCCCTCAAGCGAAGGCGAACCGAACCGTCAGCCGTCCGGGACGATCTCCTTCTGGTGCTGCCGGAGCAGCAGGGCGATGGTATCCCGCTGGGATTCCCGCGGGAGGATCTGATCGACGAACCCGTGGTCGAGCAGGAATTCCGAGGTCTGGAAGCCTTCCGGCAGTTCCGCGCCGGTGGTCTGTTCGATCACGCGGCGACCGGCAAAGCCGATAAGCGTTTTCGGTTCGGCGAGCGTGATGTCGCCCTCCATGGCGACGGACGCGGTCATGCCGCCGGTTGTCGGGTCGGTCAGCAGGGCGATGTAGAGCAGCCCCGCGTCGCTGTGACGGCGGACGGCGCCGCTGCACTTCGCCATCTGCATGAGGGATACGATGCCCTCCTGCATCCGTGCGCCGCCGGAGCAGAGCACGCCGAGGACGGGAAGCCGGTTCTCCGTCGCGTACTCGAACAGGCGGGTGATCTTTTCGCCGACGGCGGAGCCCATGCTCGCCATGACGAAGCGGGAATCCATCGCGAACACCGCGCAGGGGTTCCCCTGCATCTGCATGACGCCGGAGACCGCCGCGCACTGTTCGCCGGTGGTCTGCTTGGCCTTTTCAAGCTTGCTTTGATACTCCGGGAAGTGCAGGAAATCCGTAGAGGTCAGCGTTTCGTCCAGCTCCGCGAAACTGCCCTCGTCCGCGAGCAGCAGAATGCGGTCGCGGGCGGGTATGCGGACATATGCGCCGCAGTCCGGGCAGATATACCGGCGGGGGAACAGCTCGGAGCGCTTATGCGCCGCCTTGCACGCGGAGCAGCGCACCTCGAAGTCCGCGCCGGAGCCGGCGTGACCGGCGTCCGCCTGCGCGAACGCGACGGGGCGGGAATGTATCTGCATCATACCATATACCAATCCTTTCTTGCAAAACTGATCGGCGCAGGGGAGGGGTCAGCCCTTTTTCTCCTCTGCGGGGAACACGGCGAAGGAGAAGGAGGCGCTGACGCTCAGCTCCCCGTCCACTTTCCCGGTCCCTTTCGCCCAATAAAAGGGCGGTTTTTGCTTTTCGATCACGCATTCGGTCTCCAGCACGTCCCCCGGACGCACCGCACGCTTGAAGCGCACGCCGTCGAGTCCGGTCAGCACCGTGCGGACGGGACCGCTGATGCTGTCCCCCAGCAGGACGCACGCCGATTGCGCCAAAATCTCGCACAGGATCACCCCCGGCACGATCGGGTCGCCCGGGAAATGCCCTTGCAGGAAGAATTCCTCCGGGCGAATTTGTTTTTTGCCCAGCGCCTTGCCGTCGCGGACTTCCGCTTCGTCCAGAAGCAGCATCCCGTCCCGGTGGGGGAGCAGGGTCATCAGTTCCTCCCGGTTCATTGCGGCGCCTTCTTGAGGACCAGGCAGGTGTTATGCCCGCCGAAGCCGAGCGAGGTGGACACCGCCGTGTCGATCGGGGTGTGCAGCGCCGTGTTCGGGGTATAGTTCAGATCCAGCTCCGGGTCGGGGGAGGTCAGGTGGATGGTCGGCGGGACGAGGTCCTCCTGCAGCGCGAGCACGCAGGCGAGCAGTTCTGCCGTGCCGGCGGCGCCGAGCATATGACCTGTCATGGACTTGGTGGAGCTGATGTGCAGGTCCTTCGCGCCCTCGCCGAAGTAGGATTTGAACGCGAGCGTTTCGACCTTGTCGTTGAGTTTCGTGCCGGTGCCGTGGGCGTTGACGTAGGTGCGAGCCGGGTCGTATGCCACGCCGTCCATCGCCATGGCGATGGCGCGAATGGTCTGCTTGGCTTCGGGGTCGGGCGCGGTGACGTGGTGCGCGTCGCAGGTCGCGCCGTAGCCGCAGACTTCCGCGTAGATCTTCGCGCCGCGTGCGACGGCGTGCTCATATTCTTCGAGGACGACCATCGCGGCGCCTTCGCCGAGCACGAATCCGCCGCGGCGGCTGTCGAACGGCAGGGAAGCCGCTTCCGGGTCCTGCGACTGCGAGAGCGCCATGCAGTTGATGAATCCCGCGATGGCGAGCGGATTGACCGCCGCTTCGCTGCCGCCGCAGATGGCGGCGGTCAGGTACCCGTCGCGGATGGCGCGGAACGCTTCACCGACGGCGGTCGAACCGGTCGCGCAGGCGGTCGAAAGGTTCATCGCCGCACCGTGCGCCCCGAACCGAATGGCGATCTGCCCGGCGGCGATATTGATGATCATCTTCGGCACGAAATGCGGGCTGACCATCTTCGGACCGCCCTCGAGCAGCTTCTTGTTCTCCTCACAGATGGTGTTGATGCCGCCCACGCCGGACCCGGCGTAGACGCCGAGCTCGTCCCGGTCGATCCCGTCGAGGATCTTGCTGTCATCGACCGCTTCCTGCGCCGCACACACCGCGTACTGCACATACAGGTCGGTCTTCCGGCGGGTCAGCAGGTCGAAGCAGGCGGACGGGTCGAAGTCCTTGACCTCCGCCGCCACCTTGCACTTGAAATCGGTCGAATCGAACCGGGTCAGCGGTCCGACGCCGTTCTTCCCGGTCCGAAGCCCTTCAAAATACGAGGGAACGTCGTTTCCGATGGGCGTTACCGCCCCCATTCCCGTGATAACTACGCGTTTTGGCATGAAAATTCCTATCCTTTCTGTTCGGATACACCTTCCGTTACATCGCCAGCCCGCCGTCGATGCGGACGGTTTCGCCGGTGATGTAATCCGCGTCCGGGGACGCGAGGAAGGTGACCAGCTTTGCGACCTCGGCGGGCTTGGCAAACCGCTTGAGCGGAATGTTGTCCGTCAGGGGCGTGCTCGCCGCGAGGTTCGCCGTCATGTCGGTTTCGACGAAACCGGGCGCGACCGCGTTGCAGGTGATCCCGCGGGGCGCAAGCTCCCGGGCGAGGGACTTCGTCAGTCCGATCAGCCCCGCCTTCGCGGCGGCGTAATTGCACTGCCCCGCGTTCCCCATCAGCCCGGAAACCGAGGAAATGTTGATGATCTTCCCGCTCCGCTTCTTCACCATGACCGGGACGACCTGCTTTGCGCAGTAGAACGCCCCCCGCAGGTTGACCGAAAGCACGCGGTCGAAGTCCTCCTCCTTCATCAGCATCGCCAGCTTGTCACAGGTGATCCCGGCGTTGTTGACGAGGATGTCCACCGTCCCGAAGGACGCGAGGAGGGTCTTGAACGTCTCCCGCACGGCGTCGGCGTCCGAAACGTCGCAGGCATACGCTTCCGCACGGACGCTCTGCTCCTTCAGCAGGGAAAGCGTTTCCCCGGCGGCTTGTGCGTTGCCCGCGTACAGGAATGCGACGTCCGCCCCGCGACGCGCGAACTCTACGCAGATCTCCCGCCCGATCCCGCGCGACCCGCCGGTGACGACGGCGACCTTGCCCTCAAACATGGCTGCCCACCTCGTCCGCGACCTTCGCGCAGTCCTCCGCCGTTTCGGCGGTATAGACCTTCGCATCCGGCAGGATGCGGGTGACGAGCTTCGCGAGCACGTTCCCCACGCCGGTCTCGACGAACGTGTCGAAGCCGTCCGCCGCCATGCGCAGGATGGTCTGCTCCCAGCGGACCGGGTGGTTCATCTGCCGGCTCAGCGTGTCGGCGACCGGCCCCGCGTACGGGGACGCGTCGTAATTGGCGTATACGGGCAGGCGCGGGGAGGCAAAGTTTGTCTTTTGCAGGACGTCCGCAAATTGCTTCGCGGCGTTGTCCATGAACGGCGAATGGAAGCCGCCCGCCACCTTCAGCGGCAGGGCGCGACCGCCCGCCTGCTTGACGCGCTCGGAGAACGCCGCAAGCTGACTTTCTTCTCCCGCGACCGACAGATTGCCGGCGGAATTATAGTTGACCGGGTAGACCTCGTCGAATTCCGCGCAGAGGCGTTCCACCGTCTCGTTGTCCAATTTGATGACCGCGACCATGGAGCTTTTCCGCTTCCGCGTGGCCTGTCCCATCAGTTCGCCCCGCCGGACGGTCAGCGAAAAGCCTTCCGCCGGGTCGATCGCACCGGCAAACGCCAACGCGGGCAGTTCGCCGAGAGAAAAACCCGCCACGCCCGCCGGACGGACCCCCGCTTCCGCAAGCACGGCGGCGGGCGCGAAATCGGCGAGATACAGACAGGGCTGCGTGTTTTCGGTTGCGCGGAGGGTTTCCGCGTCGCCCTCGAACATCTGGGCGAGTGTGCCGCTCCGCAGCTGCTCCGCGCGGTCGAACAGGGCGCGCACGGAGGCGTTTTGCTCATACAGATCCTTCGCCATGCCGGGGTGCTGTGCGCCCTGGCCGGAGAAGAGGAATGCGATTTTAGCCATGGAAGTCAGTCCTTTCCGCGCGAGCCGGTCAACAGGGCGTCGCATTGTTCGCAGACCTCGCGCAGGATCTCCGCCGCAGGCTGTTCCTTCCGAACGAGCCCGGAAATCTGCCCGGCGAGGAAGCTGCCGTTCTTCGTGTCGCCCTCTACGGCGGCGAGACGCAGTGCGCCGACACCGAGGTCCGCGACGTCCTCCGCCGTTGTCTCCGGCTGGTATTCCACCTGCAGGAAGTGACGGCTGAACGGGTTTTTCAGGCAGCGGCAGGTGTTTCCGCCGAACCGTCTGCCGGTTGTGGTCGTGGAGACGTCCGTGGCGCGAAGAACCATGTCCTTATAGTTTTGATGTACGCCGCACTCCGTCGCGACCAGGAAACGGGTACCCATCTGGATCCCGCAGGCGCCGAGCATGAAGGCAGCGGCCATTCCGCGCCCGTCGGCGATCCCGCCGGCGGCAAGCACCGGGACCTTGACCGCGTCGCACACCTGCGGCACCAGCGCCATGGTCGTCAATTCGCCGATATGTCCGCCGGACTCCTGCCCTTCCGCGATCACCGCGTCCGCGCCTGCCCGCTCCGCCATGACGGCGGACGCGACCGAAGCGACGACGGGCAGTACGGTGATCCCCGCCGCTTTCCAGGCGGGGAGGAACTTCGCCGGAGAGCCGGCGCCGGTCGTGACGACGGGGACCTTCTCGTCGATCACCGCCTGCGCGACTTCCTCCGCGTGCGGACTCATCAGCATGACGTTCACGCCGAACGGACGGTCCGTCAGCGAACGGGCGAGGCGGATCTGCTCCTTGAGGTAGTCCGCCCCGGCGTTCATCGCCGAAATGATGCCCAGTCCGCCGCCTTCCGAGACGGCCGCGGCGAGCTTCCCGTCCGAGATCCACGCCATCCCGCCCTGCAGGACGGGATAGCGGATATGCAGCAGCTCACAGAGCGGGGAATTCATTATGATCCCTTCTTCTGCAGCTCTTCGATCTTTTCGACCAGCGAGCCGACCGTCTTGATGGACGGGTCCGCTTCGATGGACACGCCGAATTCCGTTTCAACGTTCATCAGCATTTCCGCAAAATCCAGGGAGTCCAGACCGAGCGCGGAAAATTCGGATTCCGCCGTGATTTCTTCCGCCGGGACGCCCAGCTTTTCCGCAAGCATTTCCTGCACTTTTTCGAGTACCATGTTTCATTCTCCTTCGTGGTGGTGTTTTATATACTTTCTTTTTTCGATTTCAGCTCCGCACGGGTCAGCCGGTTGTATTCCTCGAACCGTGCGCAGAGTTTTTCGAGGGTGCTGTACATGATTTCCAGCTCCTCGTCGGTGATCCCCTCCCGCAGGAATGCCTGCGCTTCCCGGACGTGCTGCTTGACGATGCCGCCGACGCGCCGCCCTTCCTCCGTCAGGGTCAGCTTGCTGCCGTACCGCCGCTTGCCTTCCGCCACACGCGGACAGGTGATCAGCCGCTTGGCGCTCAGCGAGCGCAGACTGCGCGAGATCAGGGACCGGTCGAGCATACAGACGCGGGAGAGCTGCTCCGCCGAAAGCCCGTCCGGGTTGTCGTAAAACAGGTACATGACCAGCACTTCGCCGTTCTTGAGGTTAAGGGGTCTTGCCCGAAGGGACTTCGCCCGTTCGAGGTTCTTTTGCAGGGTCGTCAGAGAATTGGAAATGCGCAGAAAACTGCTGATGACGACGCCTTCCCGTTCGATCACGACAACCCCTCCTTTCAGACGCGCCTTCGCGCCGTTTTTCGTCAAATGTTGACCAGTCAATTTCCCTTACCGGCACAGTATAGCACAGGAAATGGGATTTGTCAATATCTTTTGCGGAAGTTTTTTCGAGTTTGGGGGGCAAATGCAATCGCGTCGTCGCCAGCGACTTCGTCGCCGCGTCGCCTTGCTCTGCCTTTTCCCCCCAAATACCCCCCTTTGATCGAAAACCGGCTCGGCTTGCGCCAATTCTGACGCCGCCTTCGCCGGTTTTCTCTTGAGGTGGCCCCTATGCTCCGAACACAATGTGTTCGGAGCCAGCGGCAGCATGTCCGCTTACGGGGCGATATTTTATTGTATTTTTGCTTCCGACCAACGCCCGTTTCGCCTGCGCCCATGACGAAAAAGCCGGCGGTCAAAAGCGCTCCCGCCGGTTCACGACCGCTCGACCAACCCCAGCAAATAGTCCGTGCTGACGCCAAAAAACTTCGCCAGCTTCGGAAGCAATTCCAGATTCGGACAAACCCCTTCCCGCTCCCAGCGGCTGACCGCCTGCGGCGTGACGCCGAGAAAATCCGCCAACCGTTCCTGCGTGACCTGTTTTTCCGTCCGCAGCTCCCGGATGCGCTCCCCGATCGTTGCCATGCCGTTCCCTCCTTATCCGTCCCGCTTTCGTTTTTCCGTTTTGCATGTATGCGCCCTTTCGTTTTGGTACCCTACGCACAGTATAAACCGGAAGGATACCAGAGAGTCAAGGGTTTTTTGCAATTCTTTCAAAATACAGTACACACAGTATACAACAGATTTCTGCATTTGTCAACAGCAATAGATAAAATTTAATCTATAAGTATCTTATTTTTTGCATAAAACCATGTATACTGACATTGAGGACATACAAAATTGAAGGAAGCGGACGGGAGGAGAAAGCGATGAAGTATGCGGTGGACTATCGCCTGATCGGGGGAAGGATCCGGGAAAAGCGAAAGCAGAACCACCTTACGCAGGAGCGGCTTGCCGAGTATTTGGGGGTTTCTGTCGGGTATGTGAGCCAGGTCGAGCGGGGGGTCACCAAGATCAGTTTGGAATTGCTTTCGGCGGTCGCGTCGCTGCTTTCCTGCGACCCGGGGGAACTGATCACCGGCAGTGCGACGGCCTCCGAAGCCTATTTGCGAACGGAGCTGCTCGAGCAGGTTTCGCGTCTGACCGACCGGGAAAGGCGTTTGGTCCTCTCGTTTGTCCGCTGGCTGGCGGAAAACCGGGAAACGTCATAAGGAATTGCATAGAAAAACGGTTCCGCGCCCCGTTTGCGGGGGATACGGAACCGTTTTTTGCCGTTTGTCATTCCCCAAGGTACGCCCGGACGCCCCGGCGCAGGCGGTCAAGACCGTCGAGCAGGATGCTTCGCGGGCAGGCGATGTTCATGCGCAGGAAGCGCGAACCGTTGCCGCCGTACTGTGCGCCGGCGGAGAGGTAGAGCCCGGTCCGTTCCCGCAGGAAGTGCGCGAGCGCCGCCGTGTCCTCCGAAACTTCGCCGCAGTCCAGCCAGAGCAGATAGGTCGCCTGCGAGGGGAGCAGTGAAATCTGCGGGAGCTCCCTTGCGAGGAAGTCAGCGACGGTGCGTTTGTTTGCAAAGAGGTACCGCCGCAGGTCGTCCAGCCAGTCCCCACCCTGCGTGAAGGCGGCGACCGTGGCGTCGACGGCGAACGCGTTCGGTTCGGCGACCTCGTCCGTGTTCAATGCACGGTCCACGCGGCGTCGCAGCGCCGGGTTCGGCACGACCACCGCCGCCGTCTGCAGTCCCGCGAGGTTGAACGCTTTCGTCGGCGCGAGGCAGGTGACGCTGATGTCCCGGCACACGTCCGAAACCGACGCGAACGGCACATACGCGCACCCCGGGTCGGTCAGGTCGCAATGGATCTCGTCGGACAGCACCGTGACGGAATGTTCCTTACACAGTTCGCCGATGCGGGAAAGCGTTTCGCGGTCCCACAGCTTCCCGACCGGGTTGTGCGGGTTGCAGAGCAGAAGCAGGGTCGCCTGCGGGTCGGAAAGCGCCGCTTCAAGGGCGGAAAAGTCGATCCCGTACGCGTGCCCGTCGTAGACCAGCGGGCATTCCAGCACGCGCCGCCCGTTGTTTTCGATGGAATTGAAAAAGATGTTGTAGACCGGGGTCATCACGACCACCTTTTCCGCCGGGGTCGTCAGCTTGCGGACGGTCGTGGAGATCGCCGGCACCACGCCGGTGCAGAAGATCAGCCATTCCCGGTCGATCGCAAAGCCGTGGCGGGTCGCCCACCACGTCCGATACGCGTCGTACCACGCGTCCGTGACCGTCGCGTAGCCGAACACCCCGTGCTTCGCACGGCGCTCGACCGCGTCGCGCACCGCGGGCGCCGTGGGGAAGTCCATGTCCGCCACCCACATGGGCAGTTCGTCCGCTCCGACGTCCCATTTCAGCGAATTGGTCTGCCGCCGGTCGACCGGCAGGTCGAAACGCTCGTCGGTCATGCCGGTTCCCCTTTCTTCGCGTCGGGGCCGGTGAGGACGACGGTTTTCGACGGGTCGATGCGCTGCGGGTCCATCGTCAATTCCCCGATCTCGTCCGCCCGGATCACGCCGCCGGACGGGTTGAACACGCTCTCCACCCGTCCCTTGATTTCCGCGTCGACGGTGGAATATTCAAAGGAAAGCGTGGTGTTGAGCAGTTTGCAGTTTTTCAGGGTGAGGTTTTCGATGTAGCAAAGCCCCTGCAGGCTTTCGATGGTGCAGTTGACAAAGGTCAGGTTTTTCGAGTTCCAGCCGAGGTATTCGCCGGAGAGGAAGCTGTCGTAAACCGTGACGTTCTGCGTGTTCCAGAACGCGTCCTTGGAGAGCATCTTTGCGTGCCGCACCTCGATGTCGCTCGCGCCGTCGAAGGCGTAGTTGCCGTAGAGCGTGAAATCTTGGATCCGCAGCCTGCGGCTGTTCATGCCGAAGTAGTCGCCCTTCGCCGTGACGCGTTCGAGCGAAACGTCCTCGCAGGTCCAGAGCGTCTCCGCCGCCTGCGAAAACGAGACGTTTTTCAGGGTCACGCCATGGCACCGCCGGAAGTTCTTCGGGGCGTCGAGCACGCAGTCCTCGAGCGTGATGTTGTCCGTGTACCACACGCCGGAACGGGCCATTTCCAGCCAGGTACAGTCCTTCGCGTAGATGTTTTTCGCGTACCAGAGCGGGTATTTCCATTGAAACATACAGTTGTACAGCCGGATGTCCCGGCTTTCCTTCAGCGGCGACTCGCCGTCGGTGAATATGGTGTCGTGCAGTTCGAGGTCGGTCCCGTGGAACAGCGGGCGCTCGCCGACGTACACCTGTTGTCTGATCTCTTCCATCGCGTATTCACTCCGTTTCATATTGACCATAGGAAAGTATACCCCTTGCGGGACGGCTTGTCAAGCCCCAACCGAGAAAATATAGGGCTGTCTCTGTTTTTGGGGGCAAACAATTGCGTGCAAAAGCTGCTGCTTCGCAAAACAGCTGTTATTGATGCTCTATCCCTAAAGGCTCCACTACCTTTTCCCCATTTTCAAAAATATCTAACATTACAATTTTGTATTCATTGTGATATTTTCTTTTCTATTCAAAATAATTTAGTAAAATCAAATGTAAGACATATCGTTCAACTTGGATAATACGTGATTCCCGGCTGAATCTTCGTATAACATTGACACACCTGCTGTTTTGCCGGATATATTAAATTTATCAAGCAAGTTCAAATCAATTCCTAACCATAAAGCAAAAAAAATACGTAATGTTCCATCATGAGATACGATGATTAGGTTATTCTCTGATGGATCTATAATTTGATTATAAAAAATAGAAACTCTACGCCAGACATCCTCTCTTGACTCTGCACCGTTAAAAACTTTTCCATCCTTTGTTGTTGCCCAATCTAACATGTCAGGCCATCGAGGACACTTCGCATTATTTCTTGCCCATTCTTTTGTCTTTCCAATAGCTTCACCTAAATGAAACTCTCTCAATAATGCGCTGTAAATCGGTTCTATTTTCAAATAACCTGATATAATCTCGGCAGTATGCTTGGTTCTCTGCAAATCCGAGGCATACAAAACATACGTTTCGTCTTGTATTTCCATACGAAGTTTTTGACCAATACGATTGGCATGTTCAATACCAAGATCAGTGAGATCCCAGTTTCCCCATGACCCAATCATGCCATTGATATGTTGCTCGGATTGCGGATGTTGTATTGTAATTATTTTTTTTGACATAAATACGACCATTCCGTTCTTCTACAATGCAGTACACAGCAAGTGTGTATCATGTAGCATTCAAAATAGTATTCAAAATGACCCCGAGAAATCGGATAATAAATAGCAATATACCACATATAAAGTATAAATGCATTCGCCATTCAAAACGGCGAACCGTTTTGAATGGCGAATGCCCCCTTTCGGGACGTGCCGACGACGTCTGCACGTTTGAAAACCGGCTGCGTCAGCGCCACTTCTGACGCCGCCTTCGCCGCTTTTCTCTTAAGGTGTTCCGCAGACGGCACATGTCCGTCTGCGGAACAGTATTCCTATTTGTCTACGACAAGCCCTTTATGTTTGGCGTATGCGTCGTTTCAGAAGCCCAGCTGCTCGTCCGGCTCGGTCGGGGAAACGAAGTCCGGCTGATAGGAGAAGCTCCAGCTGCTGACGAAGGTCCACTCGGTACCCTTCTTGACGAGGGACGGCGTGCCGAGCGCGAAGGAGGAGAAGTAGAGCTTGTTGGAACTGGGGTTCATGTCCCAGAGCTTGACGTAATCGGTCGAGCGGTAGAACTGGTCGTCGGGGTTATAGATCTGCATGGTCATGTGGTAGGCCGGGGCCTGCTCGCCCCACATTTCGACCTTGCAGGCGTTGTTGCCGTCGTTGAAGTTGTTGCCGTAGTTGCTCGTGCCGGTCAGCGGGGTCTGGACCAGTTTTTCCGTGCCGTCGACGTTGTAGAATTTCGTCCAGTTGCCGTACTGCTTCATGATCGGCATCATGCAGGTATAGGACATCTGGAAGTAGACGTTCCGCGTCATGTACAGCTTGGATTGAACGAACACGTCCTCTCCGTTGAACAGGTACAGCTTTTCGACGTTGATCATCACGTTGTCCTGCGTATATTCACCGGCGTAGATGTTGTTGTGAATGACCACGCGAAGTCCGTCGACGGTCAGCGTTTCGCCGTCCTTCGGCTCCAGCTTTTCGCCGGTCTTCCCGTCGTAGAAGGTCATGTCGATGAAGTGGTCGTTGGTTTTCGTGGTATCCTCGGCGGTCCAGTCGGTCGCGGTGTAGTCGCCGTGGTTGCCGCCGCGGAAGGTGCCGCTCGAACCGGAATCCGGTCCGCAGCGAAGGACCCATTCAAAGTCGGTCGACGCGCCGATGATCTGCGCCATGACGCCGGCCGCGTCCGTGTGCTGGACGGCGCCGAGCATATACATCCCCCAGCGCTTCCTGACCAATTGCGTCATGTACGAACCGCCCTCGGGGTAATCGTAGTAGATCGAATAGACGCCGTTCGTCCCGTTGCAGACGACCCGCATCTTCTTGAAGTCGATCCCGTCGGTCGCGCCGAGGTTTTCGGCGAACGTGTCGGTATAGGCGTCGTTGTAGTTTTCCGGGATCTCGTACTCCATGTAAGCTGCCTCCCTCGGCGGTTCGGTGCTGGTTTCTTCGCTGACGGTCTCCGTGCCGCTCACCGCTTCGCTGTCGGTTTCCGCACCGCTGACCTCCTCGCTGTTATCCGTGCGCTGAGGGTCCCCGGCGCAGGCGCAGAGCAGGATCGCCGCAAGCAGGCAGAGCAGGACGGCGCGAAAGATGTACTTTGCGTTCATTTTGGTATGACCATTCCTTTCCTTTGCGGGTGTATCGCGAAAGCAATTTGTTTTACGGGGTTTTCAGGGCGCCCTCCAGGAGCGACGAAACGCGTTCGCTCAGCGCCGTGGTCCGCAGGGCGAGCACTTCCTCGACCGGCAGCACATCGCAGACCGTCAGCGTCACCTCCGTGCGCCGAAACGGGAAGTTGCGCGTGACTTCGGCGGTCCCGCGCGTCGCGACGACGGCGACGGGCGCCTTCGCCTTTTGCGCGATCATCAGCACGCCGTCGTGGAACGGCAGAAGCGCCGGGAGCGGTTGGTCCTTCGGCGCACCCTTTTGGAGCCGGTTGCGGGTCCCTTCCGGGTACACGCCCATCGAGCAGACGCCGCGCGAGAGCTGGTCGGCGGCGGCGCGGACCGTGCGGACGGCATTCCGCGCATCCGTGCGGTCGATCGCGAGAAAGCCGCAGTAACGCGCGAATTTCCCGATGAGCGGGACGCGCAGGATCTCCGGCTTGGCGACGAAAGAAAGCGGTCGACGCGGGAAAGCGGCGACGGCGACGATCGGGTCGAACAGGGAGCGGTGGTTGGAAACCAGCAGCAGCGGTTCGTCCGGCAGCTTTTCGGCGCCTTCCACCCGCACGGTCACCCGGGACGCCGCGCAGACCGCACGAAGGGTTTCCACCAGAAACCACCGTGCGACCGGGTGCTCCCGCTCCAACGGGGTCTTCGGACGCAGAAACAGGGAGACGCCAAACAGGAGCAGGACGTACAGCAGGATGATCCCCGCGAGGAACGCGACGAACAACCCGACGAACGCCGGCAGGAGCCACACCTTGGTGATGTCCCAAAGCACGCAACAGAGCGCGGACAGCAGAGCGCCCGCCGCGCCGAAAGCGAGCAGCACGTTCGACCGCCTCCCTTTCCGTTTTTTCTATTATATTCCTTTTCGGCGGGTTTGTCAAGCGAAAAGTGCCGTAAGCAGCAGCAAAAATGCGCCGGTCAGCAGTTTTCCGAGCAGGTAGGGGCGCAAGGACAGCTTCCCGCGCGTCACCGAGGCGACCTGCGCACATACGCAGAGCCCCGCGCAGCCGACGGTCCCCGCCGCGAGCAGTCTGCCGGTCTTCCCGCCGATCGCGGCCGCCCGCCCGACGCCGGAGGAGAATTCCAGCAGACCCTGCAGGACCGCCGCCCCGACGCCGTCCGGCGAAAGCCCGAAAATTTGCAGCAGCAGGTCCGCCGACGCGCCGAAGAACACCAGCATGCCGCCGAGCTCGAGCATGGTGTGCGCACTTCCCGCGACCGCTTTCGCGACCGCGCCGATACCGGCGTCCGTCCGCGCCGACGGGACGCGCACCCCGCCGCAGGACGGGCGGAGGACGGCGAACAGCACGCCCGCCGCGAGCAGGGCGGCGAGCAGCTGCAGCAGGGCGAGCCGGACGCCGAACCCGACGTCCCCGAACAGCGTGCTGCCGACCACGCCGACGAGGAACGGCAGGGAGGCGAGATTGGAAAACCCGCACAGGAATTCCGCGCGGGCCTTGGAGATGCGCCCTTCCTCGTACAGCTGCACCGCCGTCCGTGCGCCGACCGGGAACCCGCACAGCACCCCGAGCGCAAGCCCGGTCAGCTCCACGCCGAACGGAAAGCGGTAGAGCGCCCGCGCCGGCGGGGAGGACACCAGCAGCCCGGACAGGCACAGTGCGCCGAACAGCGACGGGAACACCGCCTTGACGAAGAACGTCAGCCGCCCGAGCGTCAGGGTCGCGGACAGCGACGGGTGCGCGAGCAAAAGGGCGAACAGCGCAAGCGGAAAAAGCGGGAAAAGGCACCGGGACGTCCGGCGCAGACCGGCAGACAGGTTCATAAAATCCCTCCGGCACCAATATACTGTTGATGCGGCCGGGGGTATGCCTTTTCCCGGTTCGCGGAAAGGCGCGTGAGGCGGGTTTTGCTGAAGAAACTACCCCGTTCGGAAGGGGTTTACATCGAATGGCGCAACGGGAACCGACTGCTCGCCGAGGGGATCGACAGCCTGCTGGAATACGGCGAGGAACGGGTCGCCGTCGGCGCAGGGGACCGGCGGATCGTCTTTGAGGGCGACGCTCTGGAGATGACCTTCCTTTCGGAGAACCGCATCGTGCTCGAGGGGGAGATCCGCGTCGTCCGCTACGAAACCGAAAGGGAGGGTTAGGAGATGTACCGCTTTCTGCACCCGCTGTTCGGGGAGTACCAGATCCGCCTGCGGGGAGAGGGCGTCCTGCCGTTCCTGTACCGGCTGAGCGCCGACGGGGTGCTGTTCTGGCGCGTCCGGCGGGAGGAGGACGGCGCCGTCCTGCTGCGGACCTCCCTGTCCTGTGCCGAGGGGCTGTTCGCCGGGGCGAAGGAGGCGGGGCTGGAGGCGGAACTGCTTCGCAGGCGGGGACTGCCGTTCCTGTTTGCCCGGTATCGGAAGCGGCCGGGACTGCTGGTCGGGATGTTTTTAGGGCTGGCGCTGCTGTTCTGGGCGGAGCTGTTCGTCTGGAAGGTGTCGGTCAACGGGAATATCCTGCTGACGGACGAGGAAGTCGTCGAAGCGCTCGCGGACTGCGGGGTCCGCGTGGGGAGCTATATCCCGGATATCCCGATTTTGCGGGTGCAGAACGAGTTCCTGCTGCACTTCCGGGACGTTTCCTCCATCGCCATCAACGTCAAAGGCACGCACATCGAGGTCGAACTGCTCGAGCGCACCCACGCGCCGGAGATCGACCCGAACGACGGGGTATGCGACCTCGTCGCGTCCGAGGACGGCATCGTCCTTTCGGTGGACGTGGCGGCGGGGACGGCGCTGGTGCGCCCGGGGGACGTGGTCACGGCGGGGCAGACGCTGGTCAGCGGCTACACGGTCGACGGGCGCGGGGTCTACCGCCTGCACCACGCACGCGGCAGCGTCAAGGCGCAGACCTACGAACGCTGTTCGTTCGTCATACCGCTGGAACGCACGGTCAAGCACTACACCGGGCGGACCGAAAAAAAGACGACCCTCACCCTGCTGGGCAAGCGTCTGGATCTGTTTCGGACGGAGGAATGCCGGTTCGACAGCTTCGACACGACGGTCGAAGAAGAAACGGTTCTGCTTTTCGGGATCGCGGAGACGCCGATCCGAAGCACCAGCGTGACCTACGCCGAATACACCCCGGAAACCGTGACCGTCACGCCGGAGCAGGCGCAAAGGGAGGCGGAGGAGGCGTTCCGCGCATGGCTGGAGCGGCAGACGGACGAGGTGCTCGAGAGCACGAGCAGCATCAGCTTCGACGAGATCCAGAACGCCTGTATCCTCG
The DNA here is from genome assembly GCA_947630765.1 of uncultured Clostridia bacterium. GTDB lineage: Bacteria > Bacillota > Clostridia > Oscillospirales > CAG-382 > Coliplasma. The sequence continues at coordinate 47,641 of CANRIX010000010.1, forward strand.
ACGCGGAGATCACGTTTCGGAAGGAATTGACCGTGGATTCCCCGCTCACGCCCGGGGAGACGCCGCCGGAGGGACTGACTCCGAGCGTGACTTGAACAGGTCGTTCCCGTACGCGTCCACCGCGACGGTCAGCGGGAATTCCCGGAATTCCAGCCGCTTGACGGATTCGCACCCCAGTTCCGGGAAAGCAATCTCCTCACAGGAAACGATATGGCTTGCGTAGAAGGCGCCCGCGCCGCCGACCGCGATGAGGTAGACGCCGCCGGTTTCCCGGATCGCGTCCACGACTTCCGCGCTCCGACCGCCCTTGCCGACGGTCCCCTTCAGACCCAGCCGGTAGAGCGACGGGGCGAACGCGTCCATGCGGCAGGACGTCGTCGGGCCGAACGAGCCGCACACCCGCCCTTCCGGCGCCGGGGTCGGTCCGGCGTAATAGAGGAAAGCGCCCTCCAGCGGGAACGGCAGGGGGTTCCCCGCCGCGAGCAGCTCGGCCATCTTCTTGTGCGCCGCGTCCCGGGCGGTGTAGACCGTCCCGCTCAGCAGCAGCGTGTCCCCCGCGTGCAGCTCCGGCACCCAGCGCTTCGCGTCCTCGACGCGGACCGAACGGACCCCGCTCACTGCATATTGCCGAGCGTCTTGCGCCGCAGGTCCTCCGTCGCGTCGCCGATGGCGGTTTCCGTCTTGCGCAGGTCCGCCGAAAGCGCACCGATGCGCTTGGTGAACAGGTCCGCCGCCTGTCCGAGCACGGCGCAGCGTGCGCGCACCTCCGCGACGGCGCGGGCGGTCTCCTGCTCCGCCTTGAGGCGCTCCTTTTCGACCAGCTCCGCCGCTTCCCGCTGGGCCTGCGCGAGGATCTCCTCGGCGCGGGCGTCCGCGGTCAGCATGCGCTGCCCGATGCTCGCCTGCAGGGTCTCGCACTCCCGCTCCTTCGCTTCGAGCGCCTCGGTCAGTTCCCGCTCCCGCGCCGCAAATTCCGCTTCTTTGGTCTTCAGTTCTTCCTGCGCTTCCGTCAGCGCCGTTTCCAGTTCCCGACGCTTGTCCTCCCACGCCGTTTCCTTCTCCGCGCAGGTGCGGTTCATCTCCAGCAGGAAAGCGTCCACCTGTGCGCGGTCGTAACCGCGTCCCGCTTTCGCAAACATTGCTTCCACCATATGCCGTCCGTCCCATCTCTTTCGGCGCTTTCCGCGCCGTCCGTTTCTTTCTCTACGGATAAGATACCACATTTTTTCGCATTTGTCAACCGAAAAACGCGTTCTTCGCGCACCGAAAAGGAGTTTCGTATGCTGCAGACCCTGCGGGAGGCTCTCTGGGGATTCCCCATGATCGCGCTGCTGGTCGTCAGCGGTCTCTGGTTCTCCGTCCGGACGGGCTTCTTCCAGCTCCATCCGATCCGCCTGTGCCGCCATACCGTCGGCGGACTGTTTCGCAAAAAGGAGGGACGGCGGACCCTGCTCGCCTCGGTATCCACCGCGCTCGGCGGGACGGTCGGCGTGGGGAGCATCACCGGCGTCGCTTACGGGATCGCCGTCGGCGGAGCGGGGAGCGTGTTCTGGATGTGGGTCAGCGGGATCACCGGCATGGCGCTGAAGTACGCCGAGGTCTACCTCGGCGTCGCGCACCGAAGGAAACTGCCGGACGGCGGATATGCCGGCGGCGCGCCGTACGGGCTTACCGATCTCGGACTGCGACCGCTCGGCGTGCTGTTCGCCCTGCTGTGCGTATGCTCCTCCTTCGGGGTCGGCAACCTCGCGCAGATCGGCGCGCTGACGGAGGCGGCGGGCACGCTGGGCGTTTCCGCCCCGGTCTGCGGCGGGGCGTGCGCATTGCTGCTCGCCTACGTCCTGTTCGGCGGGCGGAAGCGCATCGGCAAGCTGAACACAGCCATCGTCCCGGCCGCGTCGGCGCTCTACCTGCTCGCGGTCCTGTGGATCCTGCTGTGCGATCTGCCAGCCCTGCCGGGCGTGTTCCTGCGGATCCTGCGGGAGGCGTTCGGGGTGCGTGCGGCGGTCGGCGGCGTGAGCGGAAGCCTGCTTTCGCTGGCGCTGCGCGAGGGATTCGCACGCGGGGTGTTCTCGAACGAAGCGGGCGTCGGTTCCTCCCCGCTCGCACACGCGTCCTCCGGCGAAAGCGACCCGCAGAAGCAGGGGGAATGGGGTGCGTTCGAGATCCTCGCCGACACGTTCCTCGTCTCCACCCTGACGGCGCTCGCACTGCTTTCGGCGGACGGGGAACCCCTGCGAATGGCGGAACTGTTCGGGAACGCGTTCGGGACGTTCGGCGTCCTGCTGTTCACGCTGCTCGCGGCGGTGTTCGCCTTTTCGTCCATCCTCAGCTGGTGCTATTACAGCGACGTCTGCCTGACCTTCCTCGCCCTGCCGCACGGGCAGACGGTCTACCGCCTGCTGTCCGTCGGAGCGGCATTCTTCGGGGCGTTCGTCCCGATGCACGCGCTCTGGGCGGCGGCGGACGTGCTCAACGCGCTGATGATCCTGCCGAACCTCCTGCTGCTGTTCCTGCAACGAAAAGAAGTCGTATACATCTCCGCTCAAAAGGAAAGGTTGTCAACGTGTGGTACTCTGAAGAACAAGAAGTCCTCCTGCGCGAACTGAAAACCGACCGGAACGGTCTGCGCGGACGCGACGCCGCCGACCGCCTGCGCACCTACGGCGCGAACACCCTGCGCCCCCGCCGTCGAAAGCACCCGCTCCTCCGCTTTTTCTCCGCCTTCGCCGACCGCATGACGCTGGTCCTGCTCGCGGCGGCGGCCATCTCCTTCGCCGCCGACCGCCTCAACGGCGAATGGAGCCCCGACCCGTTCATCATCCTCGCCATCGTCCTGCTCAACGCCGTCGTCACGCTGATCCAGGAGAGCCGGGCGGAAAAGGCGCTCGAAGCGCTCAAACGCATCTCCGCACCGACCTGCACGGTCCTGCGGGACGGGGTCGAACGGTGTATTCCCGGCGAACAGGTCGTCCCCGGGGACATCGTCCGCCTGTCGAAAGGGGAGATCGTCCCCTGCGACGGTCGCCTGCTGGAAGCGGACGGACTGCTCACGGACGAATCGGCGCTGACCGGTGAATCCGGCGGCGTGCGCAAGGACGCGTCGCGTCTGCTTCCGCCCGGGACCCCGACCGGCGACGTGGTCAACGCGGTGTGGGGCGGGACGGCGGTCCTCGCCGGGAGCGGGCTGTTCGTCGCGGTCAAGACCGGCATGGACACCGCCGTGGGGAGCATCGCGTCGCTGCTGGAGGGCGAGGGGGAGAAGACCCCGCTGCAGCAGCGGCTCGCGAAACTGTCCGGGGTGTTCGGCAACCTGACCGTCGGCATCTGTGCGGTCATCTTCCTGCTTTCCCTCTGGAAGGGGCTGGAGCCGAAGGATATGTTCCTGACGAGCGTCAGCCTCGCCGTCGCGGCGATCCCGGAGGGGCTGCCCGCCATCGTGACCGTTGTGCTGTCGCTCGGCGTACAGCGCATGGCGAAGCAGCGCGCCATCGTGCGCAGGCTCCCGGCGGTGGAAACGCTCGGCTGCGCCGGGGTCATCTGTTCGGATAAGACCGGCACGCTGACCTGCAACCGCATGACCGTCACCGACGTGTACGGCGACCGCGAACAGGTCGCACGGGCGTGTATCCTCTGCAACGACCGGGCGTCCCCGACCGAGGAAGCGCTTTGGGCGTTCGCCGTCCGTGCGGGAAAGGACCCGGACGCCCTCCGCGGACACTTTCCGCGGGTGAAGACCCTGCCGTTCGATTCGGACGTCAAGCGTATGCTGACCGTACACCGTTCCGGGAACCGCTTTTTGACCTATCTGAAGGGTGCGCCGGACGTGCTCGCGGGGCTTTGCGGCGGACTTTCGCGGGAAGCGGCGGACGCGATGCGGGGCATGACGGAGGACGCGAAACGGGTCATCGGGTTCGCGCTCGCGGAATCGGATGCGCTTCCGGCGGACCCGCTGCGGCAGCGGTTTCGGTTCCTCGGGCTCTGCGGCATGGAGGACCCGCCCCGGGAAGGGGTGGAAGACGCGGTCCGGCAATGCGCCGACGCGGGGATTTTGCCGGTCATGATCACCGGCGACCACGCCTCGACTGCCTCCGCCGTCGCCCGCCGGCTCGGAATTTTACGGGACGGGCAGACCTGCCGCACGGAAGCGGAACTGCGGGACCTGTCCGACGAACAGCTCTCCGAGCAGGTCCGCACCTGCACGGTGTTCGCCCGCACCACGCCCGCCTTCAAGATGCGGATCGTCGACGCGTACCGAAGGAACGGCTTCGTCGTCGCCATGACCGGCGACGGGGTCAACGACGCGCCGGCGCTCCGCAAGGCGGACATCGGCTGCGCGATGGGCAAGGGCGGCACGGAGGTCGCACGGGAAGCGTCCGACCTGATCCTGACCGACGATAACTTCTCCACCGTCGTCGAATCCGTCCGCGAGGGGCGGACCATCTACGGAAATATCCGCCGTGCCGTGCATTTCCTGCTCTCCTGCAATATCGGCGAGATCGTCACGGTTCTGCTCGGCATTCTGCTCTCCCTGCCGTCCCCGCTCGAGGCGATCCAGCTCCTCTGGGTCAACCTCGTGACCGACTCCCTGCCCGCCATTTCGCTCGGGCTGGAGAAGCCTGCGCGGGACGTGATGCGTCATCCGCCGGGGCGGCGCGACGAGCCGTTGTTCCCTGCACCGCGTTGGCTGGAGATTTTCGCGGAAGGGATCCTGATCGGCTGCCTGTCCCTGCTCGCCTTCGGGTTCGGGGCGGTCTCCGGCGGGTTCGCCGTCGGGCGGACCATGGCGTTCACGGTGCTGGCGGTGTCGCAATTGGTGCACGCGTTCAATATGCGAACCTCCGCGTCGCTTTTTACGGTTTCGCCGTTCTCCAATCCGTGGCTGCTCGGCTCGTTCCTGCTCGGGACCGTCCTGCAGGTCGCCGTCGTGCAGGTCCCGTTCCTCGGACGGCTGTTCCTGACCGTCCCGCTCGACGCGGCACAATGGCTGTGCACCGCGGGGCTGTGCGCGTTCCCGCTGGTATTCTGTGAGCTGTACAAGCGGGTCCGAAATGGTTTTAGACGAAAAAATGGATAATTTTTCACAAAAAAGGCGTCGCCCCACCCGGCGACGCCTTTTCTGTATGGAATCCGACGGCTTACGCGGAAAGACCGCGGCTTCGCCGAAAGACTTTTTCACCGATCTCCGTCAAACGGAGGATCGCCGGGGCAAGCACGAGGTTAAACAGCACTTCAAACAGGAAATTCCCGCCCACCAGCACCAAAAAGATGTAGGCGACGACGCTTTTTCCGGCGTCCGCCGCGACCGCAGTGAGGTCGCCGAAAAAGAACAGGAAGCACCCGGCGACGAACACGCCGGTGTTCACGACCGGGCAGACGAGCGCCGAAACGAGAATGGCGACCCAGCGGTTCCACTTCTGCAGGGCGGAATAGACGACGCCCGCCGCGACGCCCGCCGCGACGCCCTTGACCAGCACCGTGATGATCGTCCCGGCGGCATTGAAGCCCATGAAGAACGCCGCGTCGCCAGAAATCAGGACGGTCACGCCGAACGCCAGACCGAGCCACCCGCCCGCGAGCGGACCGAGCAGCGTCGCGCCGATGACGATCGGGACCAGCACGAGCGAGATGGAAAAGAGGCCGAGATGGATAAACGAACCGAGCAGCTGCAGAACAACCACAAGGGCGGTCATAAGACCAAGCAGGGTGATGCTTTGTGTCTTTGACAGGGATTTTGCGTTGGTTTGCATAGGGGTTTCTCCTTTTTGCCGCTGACGTCCCGCATGGCGGGTACGGCGCGGCGGTGTATTTATGAAAGCGGTTTCCCGCGTTCATAGCGTGGGTTTGCGGGGCTCAAGCGTTTTTCGCTCCGGCGGCGTCCGCGGAAGGGCATCGGTTGCGCTTCCAAAGCAGGTACAGTCCCCGCAGGGTCAGGTCCGGGCAATGGGTCATCGGCGCACGGCAGAAGGGCAGGACGGTTTCGGCGAGCCCGCCGGTCGCGACGGCGGTCAACGTCTGCGTGCGCAGCGCCCCCCGGAAGCGATCCAGAAAGCCGTCGATCAGGAACGCGTGTCCGTACAGCACGCCGATATTCATGGATTCCCGCGAATTCTTCCCGATCAGCCGCTTCGGCGGGACCAGCGAAACGTCCGGCAACTCCGACGCCCCGGCGGACAGCGCGTCCATGGACATCCGAAGCCCCGGCGCGATCACCGCGCCCTCCAGCGTGCCGTTCCCGTCGAGCACGGTAAACGTCGTCGCCGTTCCGACGTCCACGACGACCACCGGCGGGGAGAACAGCGACAGGGCGGCGACCGCGTTCGCGACGAGGTCCGCGCCCAGCTCCGCCTGGCTTTCGATGCGGATGTTCAGCCCGGTCCGAATCCCCGGACCGACCTCCAGCGCCTGCACGCCGAACAGCATCCGCAAAGCGAAACGCAGGTTGCGCGTCAGCGTCGGCACGACGGAGGACAGCACGCAGTCGGTCACGTCCTGCGTCGACACGCCGTGCAGCTTCAGCAGACCGCCCACCAGCACCGCGTACTCGTCCGCCGTGCGGGTCTTTTCCGCCGAGACCTTGCTTTTGTGCCGGAGCGTCCCGTCCTCGTCGAACAGTCCGAACGAGATGCTCGAATTTCCGATGTCCGCCGCAAGCAGCATACCGATCCCTCCGTTTTTTTCGCTTCCTTCGCCCTATTTTACCGCAAAACGGCGTCGTTGTCAAGAGGAAGATGCAGACAGAGCGCACGGGGCGGGAAATGCCGGTTGACAAAGCGGGGAAGATATGCTAAAATGTGTAAAACAGGAAATTTGTCTGTGCAGGGAAAGGGAAATCATCCATGAATGCTCACCGATTCGCCCGTCTGCGGGCGCTGACGCTCTTGCTTTTGACCTCCGTGCTGCTCTGCCCCGCTTTGCCGCTCGGGGTTTCGGCGGAGGGGGAGGAGACACACATCTTCCCGGTCAACGCCGTCAACGGCACCCGCTGGGAACAGACCCTCATTGTCTACCGCAACGCGGCGACGACCGGGCAGAACCAGTACGGCTGGAACATCGTCGTCGACGCGGACGGCAAGGTCATCGAAAAGATCCCGGCGGGGGATTCGCGGGGCAGGGACCTCGCCATTCCTGTGGGCGGCATGGTGGTTTCCGGCTGCGACGACCCCGGCAAACTGCCTTACGACGCGTGCGAGATCGGCTCGAACGTCTATTTCGACGCGTACAGTTCGCGGGTGCTGATCTCCGCGGGGGAAATCGACCCGTTCTACGAGTATACCCTGCAGGCGACGACCTATAACGACGTGCGCTATGCGCAGACCATCGTCCTTTACGACCGCGGGGAAACCACCGGGACCAACGGCTACGGCTACGAGGTCTGCGTCGGCGCGGACGGGCGGGTCCTGTCCGCCGGCGGCAACGACAATGCCGTCCCCGAGGGCGGGTATGTGATCTCCGCCATCGACAAAGCCGATATCAACCTGCTCAAGACTTACTTCATCCCCGGGGCGTCCTGCACGCTCGACGGGCTTCGTGTCACCGTCAAGTACGAGCCGCAGATGCTGATGACCACGGCGGAGGCGGAGCTTGCGGATATCCGGCGGGAGCTGGAAACGGCGAAGGAAGAACTGCGGCTGGTGGACTACGACGGCGTCGAAACGCAGCTCGCGGACGCGGAAGCGGAGATCGCGCAGATCGAAGCGGACGGCGGATTCCCGTCGTTTGCGGCGCGGGACGAACTGCTTGCGCGGCTCACGCCGATCCGGCTCGGGCTGACCGAGCGTGCGCCGGTCGGGGTGCGCAGCGTCTGGTACGTCCCGACCGAATTGAACGCCGAGAGCGCGGCCGCGTCGGTCCGCCGCATGGCGGAGGTCGGGATCAACCAGCTTCGGTTAGGCGTTTCCAACGGCTACCGCACGATCGTCCCCATGCCGGAAGCGCTGGACGACGGCGAGGGCGGAAGCATCGAATTCCCCTTCCGCGTCGACACGCGGTGCAAGAACGTGGATCTGCTCGCGGTATACGCCGAGACCTGCCGGGAGGAGGGCATCGAGCTGGTCGTGAGTATCCCGATGTTCCAGAACAGCGGCGGCGTGCGCTACCAGGAGGCGTGGCAGACCACGACGAACCGCGAAACCGACAACCTCGACCCGTTCTTCTCGCCGGCGAACGACGAGTACCGCGCCTACTTCAGCGCTTACGTCCGCTATATCATCCAGCATTACGATATTTCCGGGCTGGAATTCGACTATATCCGCTACCCCTATTTCGACGGGAGCGTGGATTACGGCTACGACGAGATCACCAAGCAGAAATTCGCCGAAAAGACCGGCCTGCCCGCGTCGACGGTGGACGAGATCGGCACGCAGCTGCGTTCGCACCCGCAATGGAACGAATGGGTGCAGTTCCGGGCGGGACTGATCACGGAATTCCTCGAGGAGCTGCGGGGCATGATCGACGACCTGCGCCCGGACCTGTACGTGACCGCCGCCGTCGCGGACGACACGGCGCTCGCGTCCTACTGTCAGGACAGCCGGACGTGGATGGACCGTGCGCTGGTGGACGGCATCTACCCGATGTCCTACGGCGAGGGGCTGATGCGGTCGTCGACGGAGAAGTTTTCCCCGTACTGCAACGAAAACACCTTCCTCGTCATGGGCTGCGGGGCGTATATGTCCTTCACCGAGGACGAGATCGCGCTGCAGGCGAAGCAGGCGCCGCTCTACGGGGCGGACGGCATCGCGTACTTCGAGTGGAGCGCCTACAATAAGTACGGGTATGCGGATTTCCTGCGCGGAACCGTCTACGAGAACGACGCGCTGTCCTTCACGGCGCACGAGGGTGAGAGCGTCAAACTGCTGGTCGAACAGGCGAAGAAGCGGTTTGCGCTGTTCGGGGCGGATGCGGACGACCTGTTCGGGCAGTATGAGAGCGGGGGAATCAACCTGCCCGGTCTGCTCGACGCGCTGCGGGAGCAAAACGGGGAGAACGCCTTCCTGTACCGCGATCTGGACCTCGCGGTGCGCATTGAGAATTTTTCTCGCGAGGAATATCGCGGGACCGTCGAGCTGCTGCCGATCGACGTAAGCGTGGGCGACGAAAGCGAAGGCGAGGACAGTACCGACGCGTCCTCCGGCGAGGAAAGCGTTTCCGAGAGCGAACCGTCCGATTACGGGAAGGGCGGACGCGGTTGGCTGTACGCGGTCGTCGCCGCCGCGGTCGCCGCCGTCGCGGCTGTCGCTGCTGCGTGCGTGGTCGCCGTGCGGCGGAAGGGCAAAAAGAAGCAGGACCGGGGCTGAAAACCGCCGGTTCCCGAAAATCGCATGAAAAAGGGACCGTTTTGGACGGTCCCTTTCGTTATTGGTCAGAATAGGGTTCAGAACAGGTTGAGGACACGCGGATACAGCAGGTTGTTGAGCAGGACGAGGTTCTGGGGGTTGGGGCGCATGAAGTTCCAGTAGAGCGCCCCGCGCAGTCCGTATTCCGGCAGCAGGCGCAGACGCGCGTCCAGCGAGCGTGCGTCCTCGAACCAGACGACGTGCTCGACGCCGTCGGACGTGTAACGGAAGAACGGCGCCTGCACGGTCTCGTCGTATTGGATCTCCGCCCCGACGTCCCCGGCGAGCAGGAACGCTTCGGCGACCGAGAGCGACCGCGCCATGGAAAGCCCCTGCACGAACGGGAGCGTGAAGTCGTAGCCGTAGTTGGAAACGCCCAAAAAGATCTTTTCCGCCGGGATGCGGGTCAGCGCGTACTCGATGACGCTGCGGACCGGCCGGATCGGGGAGACCGCCATCGGCGGGCCGTAGGTGTACCCCCATTCGTAGGTCATCAGCAGGACGCAGTTGACCGCCTGCCCGATCGCGGCGTAGTCGTGCCCCTCGTAGAGCGTGCCGGGCTGGTCGTCGCGGGTCTTGGGCGCGAGGGCGGCGAGGACCGGGTAGCCGGCGGGGTTGAGCGTTTCCCGCACGCGCGTCAGGAAGGCGGCGTAGAGCGGCGCGTTCTCCGCCCCGAGGAACTCGAAATCTACGTCCAAACCGTAATACCCCTTCCGGCGCAGGGTCGCAAGCAGCTCGCCGATGAGCGTCTGCTGGGCAGTTTCGTCCCGCAGGAGCACGGACGCAAGTTCGGAGGAAAAATTGCCGTCGTCGGTCAGGGTGGACAGGTGCATGACCGGGGAAACGCTGTAGGGGAACGCCTCGTTCAGCAGTTCCCCGTCGTCGAGCGGGATGAGCGTCCCGTCCGGGCGGAACCCGTAGGTGAACGGCATGATCCCGGACAGCAGGGGCAGGGTCTGCCGGTAGAGCGTCAGATCCACGAACGGGTAGACGTACCCGCCGACCATGTACGCCCCGATGCGCTCGTTTTCCGTGCCGAGGTACAGCACGTCGCCGGGGAAGATCTCGCTTCCGCCGTTCAGGAACACGTTGTTGCGCCAGAGCGTGCGGACGGTCAGCCCGTAGCGGGAGGCGATGCCGTAGAGCGTTTCGCCCGCCGTGACCGTGTGGGTCGCCGTCGGGACCGCCACGATGAGCGTCATTCCGACCGGCAGCTTTTCCGGCGCCGCCACGCCGTTGTCCGCCGCCAAATTGCGCACCGGCACGCCGTATCGGTTCGCGATGGACGTGAGCGTCTCCCCGGAGGTCACCGTGTGAAAAATCATTGCCCGTTCTTCCCTTCAAAGTCGTCGGAAAATGCTTGACAAGCCGGAAACCCTATGCTATAATATACTGATTTATCCTATGCGGCATAGGGGTTTCCCCTTGCAAACGACGTTTTATTACCATCATATAAGGAAACAAGACGATGCGTGACAACAAAACCATTCTCGCGGAAAAGCTCGCGTCACTGCTCGACGGGCAGGGGGTTTCCCTGACGGCGGCGGAGGCGGTCGGGCTGTTTGAAACCCCCGCCGACCCGAAGTTGGGCGATCTGGCGCTTCCCTGCTTCAAGTTGGCAAAGCTGCTGCGGAGCGCGCCGCCGAAGATCGCGTCCGATCTGGTGGGCGCGTTCGCCGGGACGGCGGGCATTTCCAAGGTCGAAGCGGTCGGGGGGTACCTCAATTTCTTCTACGACGGCGCGTCGGCGGTCTCGGCGGTCGACGAGATCTTGCAAAACGAGCGGTTCGGCTCCTCCGACGAGGGGAACGGGAAAACCGTCTGCCTGGATTTCTCCTCCCCCAATATCGCCAAACGCTTCCACCTCGGGCATCTCGGCACGACGGTCATCGGCAACGCCCTGCGGAACCTGTTCGATTTCCACGGCTACAGGACCGTCGCCATCAACCACCTCGGCGACTGGGGGACGCAGTTCGGCAAGCTGATCTACGCCTATCAGAACTGGTCGTCGCAGGAAAAGCTGGAGCAGGGCGGGATCACCGAGCTGGAGAAGCTCTACGTCCGCTTCTGCACGGCGGAAAAGGAGGACCCGTCCCTGACGCAAGCGGCGCGGGACGCCTTCCACCGTCTGGAATGCGGGGACGAGGAATGCCTGCGGATCTGGAAGACCTTCAAGGACATCTCCCTGCCGGAGTACCAGAAAACCTACGATCTGCTGGGGATCACGTTCGATTCCTACGTCGGAGAGGCGTTTTTCTCGGATAAAATGCCCGCCGTGGTGGAGGAACTGCGGGAGAAGGGATTGCTCGAACTGGACGACGGCGCGTCGGTCGTGCGGCTGGACGAGGAGGGGATGCCCCCCTGCCTGATCCTCAAGCGGGACGGCTCGACGCTCTATCCGGCGCGGGACATCGCCGCCGCGATCTGGCGCAAAAAGACCTATGATTTCGAGAAGTGCATTTATGTGACGAGCGCGGGGCAGAGCCTGCATTTCGCGCAGTGGTTCCGGGTGGTCCGCAAGATGGGATACGATTGGGCGGACGGGCTGGTGCACGTCCCCTACGGCACGATGAGCGTCGGCGGGGAGAAGCTCGCGTCCCGGACCGGGAACGTCGTGCTGCTGGAGGACCTGCTTTCCGAAGCGATCCGCAAGTGCGAGCAGGTCATCGCCGAAAAGCACCCGGATCTGCCGAATCGCGAGGAGACCGCAAAAGCGGTCGGCGTGGGTGCCGTGGTGTTCAACGCCCTGTCCAACAGCCGCATCAAGGACAGCGACTTCAATTGGGAGGACGCGCTCTCCTTCGAGGGCAACGCCGGACCGTATGTGCAGTACACCTACGCCCGCACGTCGAGCATCCTGCGCAAAAACGGCGGACTTCCGCCCGCGTCCCCCGCCGGCTATGCGCCGTGCGCGGAGGAAACGGCGCTCGCGAAGAAGCTCTCCGAGTTCCCGGAAGCGGTCGACCGCGCGATCGAGGCGTATGAGCCGAGCGTGATTTCCCGCTATCTGCTCGCCGTCTGCGCGCTTTTCAACCAGTTCTACCACAATTGCCGCATCCTCGGCGCGGACGCGGAGGACGCGCGGGACTTCCGGGTGCGCCTGTCCGCGGCGACGCGCACGGTCATCGGCAACGGGCTCGACCTGCTCGGGATCCGCCGCACGGAAGAAATTTGAAAATCTTTTGCAATCGTTATAAAGAAACAGGGAGTTGACAGGTATGTCCGGACATTCCAAGTGGAAAAATATCATGCACAAGAAGGAAAAGACCGACGCCGCACGGGCGAAAGTCTTTACCAAAGTCGGCAAGGAGATCGCCATGGCGGTGCGGGAAGGCGGGGCGGACCCGGTTTCCAACACCAAATTGCGCGACCTGATCACCAAGGCGAAGAGCCTCAACGTGCCGAACGACAACATCAAGCGCATCATCGACAAGGCGTCGAGCGACAACAGCGCCGCCTACGAGTTCGTCACCTACGAGGGCTACGGTCCGGGCGGGGTCGCCGTCATCGTCGAAGCGGCGACGGACAACCGCAACCGCACGGCGCCGGAGGTGCGGCACGCGTTCGACAAGTTCGGCGGCAACCTCGGCACGAACGGGTGCGTGTCCTTCCTCTTTTCGGAGAAAGGGGTTATCGTCGTGTCCAACGAGGACGGCGACGTGGACGAGGAAGCGCTGATGGACGCCGCGCTCGAAGCGGGTGCGGGGGATTTCTCGGCGGAGGACGACTGCTTCGAGATCTACACCGAACCGGCGGACTTTTCCGCGGTCTGCGAAGCGCTGTCCGGCAAGGGGTACACGTTCCTGTCGGCGGAGATCGAAAAGGTCCCGGCGACCTACGTCGCGCTCGACGACGAGCAGGCGGGGCAGATGCAGAAACTGCTCGAACGGCTCGAGGACAACGACGACGTGCAGAACGTCTGGCATAACTGGGACGAATGACGCCCATGCGTGTCGGCATCTTCGGCGGCAGCTTCGACCCGGTGCACAACGGACACGTCCGTGCGGCGGAGCGCTTCCGGGAGGAGTGTGCGCTGGACCTGGTCTACGTCCTGCCGAACAGCATCCCGAACCTCAAGGACCGCAGGGTCGCCCCGGCGGAGGACCGGCTCGCCATGCTGCGTTTGGCGTTCGCGGGGAAGGAGAAGGACGGGTTTCTCGTCAGCGACCTCGAAGTGCGCCGGGGCGGCGTGAGCTACACCTGCGACACGGTCGCCGAACTGAAACGGCTGCACCCGGGCGCGGAGCTGTACCTGTTCTTCGGGGACGACTGGCTGGAGGGGCTGCCGCGCTGGAAGAACGTGCGCGAACTGCTCGCAAACGTGACCGTCGCGCTCGCGAACCGCAGCGGGCGGGACGTGGCGCCGCTCGTCGCGGAACTGGAAAGGACCTACGGCGCGAGATTCCAGATCTTGCGCTTTCAGGCGCTGGACGCGTCCTCGACCGCCCGCCGGGCGGGGGATCTCTCGCTCTGCTGCGACGCGGTCAACCGCTATATCGCGGAAAAAGGGCTTTACGTTTGAGAAAACGGGAAGGAACGTATGAAGGAACTGATCGAAACCGTGCGGCGGGACCTGTCCATGAGCGAAAAGCGCCGCCGGCACACCGAAGGGGTCGTCGAGACGGCGAAACTGCTGGCAGAGCGGCACTTCCCGGCGGAAATCGCGCCGGAGGAGGCGGAACTGGCGGCGCTCCTGCACGATTACACGAAGGAATACCCGGTCGAAAAGCAGCTGGAGATCTGCCGGCAGTACGGCATGGAGGTCCCGGCGGAGGAGCTGGAAACGCCGAAACTGCTGCACGCACGTTCGGCGTCGTTGCTCGCGGAGCACCTGTACGGTGCGCCGGAGAAGATCTGCTCGGCGGTCCGCTGGCATACGACCGGGCGGCCCGCCATGCGCCCGCTGGAATTGGTGATCTACTTCGCCGATTATATCGAACCCGGGCGGACGGATCCGGCCTGCACGCGGCTGCGGGAATACTACGAACGGCAGTATCAGTCGCGCAGGGACAAGACGCGTGCGCTGTATCTGGCGCTGGTGCGCTCCTTCGACACGACGGTGCGGTTCCTGCTTGCGGAACGAAAACCGATCGATTCCTGCACCGTCGAAGCGCGAAACGACTATCTCAGGCTCGTCAAAACGACGAACCCCCACACGGGAAAGGACGGATAACAGAGTATGGATATGGAACGACCGTTGACCGAAGAACGGCAAAAGGAACTCGCCGAACGCATCGCGGCGCTCGCCGCGTCCGCGCTCGAGGACAAGAAAGGGCTGGACATCCAGACGCTCCCGGTCGCGAAGCAGACCCCGCTTGCGGATTTCTTCGTCCTGGCGACCGGCACGTCCGGCACGCACGTCCGCGCGCTGGCGGACGAGGTGGAATTCCGCGTCCGGCAGGAGCTGAACGTCGGACCGCTGCACATCGAGGGCTACCGCAACAGCATGTGGTACCTGCTGGATTACGGCTCGGTCGTCGTGCACATTTTCACCGACGAAGGGCGGAAATTCTATCATCTCGAACGGCTCTGGGGCGGCGAGAACTGACCCGGGAAAGGAAGGACAACCACCATGGAATACAAATTCAGGGAAATCGAGCCGAAATGGCAGAAAAAATGGGAGGAAGCCGGCCTGTTCCGGGCGGTGGACGGGAGCGAAAGGCCGAAGTTCTACGCCCTCGTGGAGTTCCCCTATCCGAGCGGCCATGGGATGCACATCGGGCATATCAAGGCATACGGCGGGCTGGAGGTCGTCTCCCGCAAGCGGCGGATGCAGGGGTATAACGTGCTTTTCCCGATCGGCTTCGACGCGTTCGGTCTGCCGACCGAAAACACCGCCATCAAGGACGGCGTGCACCCCCGCGTCCTGACCGACCAGAACATTCGGAAATTCACCGATCAGCTTCGGCGCGTCGGCTTCTCCTTCGATTGGTCCCGGACGGTGGACACGACGGACGAGGGGTATTACCGCTGGACGCAGTGGATCTTCCGCAAGATGTTTGACGCGGGACTGGTGTTCCGCGACAAGACACTCGTGAATTTCTGCCCGCATTGCCAGGTGGTGCTTTCTAACGAGGACTCGCAGGGCGGGAAGTGCGATATCTGCCACAACGACGTGGTGCAGAAGTCCAAGGACGTCTGGTACCTGCGCATCACCGAATATGCGGATAAACTGCTCGAAGGGCTCGACCACGTCGATTACCTGCCGAACATCCGCAACCAGCAGGAGAACTGGATCGGGCGGTCGACCGGCGCGTTCGTCAACTTCCCGCTCAAGGAGGTCGACGACAAGCTGCGCATCTACACCACCCGCTGCGACACGCTCTTCGGCGTGACCTTCATGGTCATCGCCCCGGAGCACCCGGTGCTGGATACCTACGCGGACAAGGTCAAAAACATGGACGAAGTACGCGCCTACCGCGCCGAATGCGCCAAAAAGACGGAATTCGAGCGCACGCAGCTCGCCAAGGACAAAACCGGCGTGCGCATCGACGGGCTGACGGCGATCAACCCGATCACGGGTCGGGAGATCCCGATCTTCATTTCGGACTACGTCATGATGGGGTACGGTACCGGGGCGATCATGGCGGTCCCGGCGCACGATACGCGCGACTACGCGTTCGCGAAGAAGTTCGGCGTGGAGATCCTGCCGGTCATCGAGGGCGGCGACATCTCCAAGGACGCGTATACGGGCGAGGGGCGCATGATCAATTCCGGCTTCCTCAACGGGCTGACCGATAAAAAATCCTCCATCGAACGGATGCTCGTGGAGCTGGAAAAGCGGGGCGTCGGCGAGGCGGGCGTGCAGTACAAGATGAAGGACTGGGCGTTCAACCGCCAGCGCTACTGGGGCGAGCCGATCCCGATCGTACATTGCCCGAAGTGCGGCATGGTGGGCGTTCCCTATGAGGAACTGCCGCTGAAGCTGCCGGAAGTGGAAAACTTCGAACCCGGCGAGGGCGGGGAGTCCCCGCTCGCGAAGGTGGCGTCCTTCGTGAACTGCAAATGCCCGCAGTGCGGCGGCGACGCGAAGCGGGAAACGGATACGATGCCCCAATGGGCGGGTTCGTCCTGGTATTTCCTGCGCTATACCGACCCGCACAACGATAAATCGCTCGCTGACCCGGAAAAACTGAAATACTGGATGCCGGTGGACTGGTACAACGGCGGCATGGAGCACGTCACCCGTCACATGATCTATTCCCGCTTCTGGCATCGCTTCCTGTACGATATCGGCGCAGTGCCCTGCCCGGAGCCTTACGCGAAGCGGACGGCGCAGGGGCTGGTGCTGGGCGCGAACGGCGTGAAGATGTCCAAATCGCTCGGCAACGTCATCGACCCGAACGACGTCATCGACCGCTACGGCGCGGACGTGCTGCGCACCTATATCCTGTTCATGGGCGATTACGAGCAGGCGGCGCCGTGGTCGGACAGCTCGGTTCGCGGCTGCAAGCGCCTGATCGACCGCTTCGCGGCGCTGACGGACCTGCTGACCGAGGAACCGGTCCCGTCGCTGGAGACGTCGCTGCACCGCACGATCCGCAAGGTGTCCGAGGACATCGAAAGCATGAAGTTCAATACGGCCATCGCCGCGATCATGACCTTCGTCAACGACGTTTACGCCGCCGGGGCGATCGACCGTGCGTCCCTGATGACCCTGACCAAGCTGCTCTGCCCGTTTGCGCCGCATATCTGCGAGGAAATGTGGCAGGAATTGGGCGGAGAGGGCTTCTGCTCCGCCGCTTCGTGGCCGGAATACGACGAGGAAAAGACGAAGGAAGCGACGGTAGAGATCGCCGTTCAGCTCTGCGGCAAGGTGCGCGGGCGGCTGACCGTCCCGGTCGACGCGACGCAGGAGGACGTCCTCGCCGCGATCCAGGCGGACGGGACGCTTTCCCCGATGCTCGCCGGCAAGCAGATCGTCAAGCAGATCTACGTGCCGGGTCGGCTGTGCAACCTCGTAGTGAAGTGATCGTCCCGCCGCAAGGGACGTTTCGGGACAGGGCAAACGCGGTATGGAACGGGTTTGCCCTGTTTTTCTCCCTTCGGAAAGGGGATTTTCATGAAAAAGCGTTGGATTTGCCTGTTTTTACTGCTTGCGCTGCTGGTCTGCGGCTGCGTGTCGGAGGTGGGTTCGCCGTCCGGCGGTTCGGTCGATCCGTCGGCGTCGGCAGACGCGTCCGTTTCCGTTGACGCGCCGTCTGCGGACGCATCGTCCACGGACGATACGTCGTCGGCTTCGCCCGACCCGGCGCCTTCGCCGCAGGAAACCGATTTCTTCACCGCGAACGGACAGGATTCCCTGCCCGCGTCGGCAAACCTGCCCGCGTTCCGCGAACCGACGGATACCCCGTACCTGTACGGGCTGCCGCTCGACCTGCCGGAACCGATCGGAGCGCTCGACGCGTTCGACCGGGCAGGGGAGACGTACCAACTGTACTACACCGTCTACGAGGAGGGCGAGGCAATTTCCCGCCTGCGGCTGTACGACGCGTCCACCGGGGCGATGCTCACGGAAAAAACCTTGTCGGACGGCCGTTTTCACGGTTCGCTGCCCGACGGGGGCTTCTGGTACGCGGAGCCGGAGGGGATTTTGCTGACCGTTTGCGACCGAAACGGAAAAGAAACCGTCCTGCGGCAGGCGAGCGAGAACTACACCGGCGAAAATGCGCCCCGCCTGCTGGCGCTTTCCGCGGACGGGAATACCCTGCTCGCCGGATTCGGCGCGGAGGCCCCGTTCCTGCTGTTCGACCTGCGCACCGGCGCACGCACCCGCGTTTCCGCCGATGTCCGTGCGCAGTCGTGGAAATTGCTTTCGTGCGAAGCGGACGGCTTCCTGCTCGCCGGGTCGCGCGGTGCTCTCGTCTGGCTTTCGGTCAGCGAAGCGACCGCGAACCTGCTTGCGCAGGGCGACACGGTGTGCGAGGCGTTCGGCGGGCTGCTGCGGCTGGACGGCGTCGAGCGGGGCGTCCTGCTGCGCGGGCAGACGGCGGACGCGGACGGCAACCGGCTGTTCGCGGCGGAATTCCTCTGGGACGACGAGCGTTTCGCGTCCCTCGGGTTCGGCTTTTGCGCGACGGTTTCGTGGGACGATTACGTCCGTTTTTACGACTTGCGGGCGGGGGTTTGCGCCGCCGGGTTCGCGTATGACGCCGGTCTGACGCCTGAAATTTCGCTGACGGCGGACGGGACCGCCCTGCTGTGCGACGGCACCCGCTGCTACCTGTACGACCTGCCCGCCGCCTGCGCCGCGAGTACCGGCGGGGAACCGATGCAGACCGTCTATACGGACGCGGAAACCGCGGACGGATTCCTTTCGCGGGTCACCGACACGATGGAAAAAACCTACGGCGTGACCCTGCACGTCGGCTCGGCAGGCAACGATTTCGAGATCCCCGGTTACGTCGGGCAGGTCGAACGCGACCCGTTGGGCATCTACCGCGCCCTGCGGGTGATCGACGAGATCCTGTCCCGCTATCCGAACGGCATGTTGCGGGAGACGTACGAGGGGCTGTTCGACGGCGGACTGCACATGTACCTGTGTGCGGGGCTGTACGGCTACCTGTCGGACGGGATCGCCGAAGCGAGCGGCGTGACGACGGCGGACGGGGGAAATATCCTCATGGCGCTGAACATCAACTACGGGCTGGAAACTACCATCCCGCACGAGCTTTCCCATGTTTTCGACTACCGCATCGAGGCGGTATCGGCGGATTCCGACAACGATTGGATACAGCTCTGGGAGGAACTTCACCCCTTCCGAAACGCCTACACCTATTCCTACGACCGATATGACGCGAACACGGCGTACACATACCCCAACGAATCCTCCCAGTCCCGCGTCTGGTTCGTGGACGCGTATTCCCGCACGTTCCCGACCGAGGACCGTGCGCGGATCATGGAGAATCTGTTTGGTCCGCTCGACGGCAAACTGCCCGAAGCGCTGCGGGCCCCGCATCTGCTCGAAAAAGCCCGTTTCTACAGCTATATCCTGCGGCAGTGCTTCCCGTCCTGCGGCGAAAGCGCTTCGCCGCTGTACTGGGAAACCTACCTCGGGCCGATCGACGAGAACGCGGTCGCGTCCTTCCTGCCCGCCGCCTGATTGGCGATCGCATGGATTTCCGCAATTCCGTCAAAAAAGAAACCGACTTCGCCTGCATTGCGAAGTCGGTTTGATTTCCGGGCAAATCCCGTCTTTGAACGATCCGCCGTACCGCCAACGAAGCTGCTTGGAATCGGTCAGACGCACATACGGAGTCAACGGACGTAGGGTTTGGATTCCCTCCTTGCCGTACGCGGCGAACAGCGTCAGCGCGATGGTGAAGAGCAGAATCGTCGCAAGAATGCGTTGGAAATGTTTTATCATGGTTTACTTTTTACTGAAGATTCTTTGTCGGTATCATTTCTTCCATCGTCACGGTGTGGTTACTCGTCAAATTGTAATACTTTTCATAGCAAACAACGGCTTGTATTGCAAAAATTAGTGTGAAATTCGTGGCATCCGGCAATGGTTCCGTATATTCCAGCGAATCTTTTGATACCCAACGTATGGCTTTATTTTCAAATGCGTAATCTGGATCATCCTCCATATGAGGCCATGTGCCGGTCTGTTCATATCCGCTGGTCATATCGCCATGACATTGATCTGCAATATCCAAAGCAAATACCTCGCCGTTTTCGTCCAGAAACAGCACATGACCGAATATTTTCGTTTCACACTCCAGATGCGTACCGCTTCGGGTCATTCGATACATAAGCATCTTTTGGCCACCCGGGGCATCGCGCCAAAACAATTCCGGGATCCACCCGATGGTCACGCGGTTGGAAAGCGTATCTCCGCTGTAAGTAAAGATACTGTCAAGCGGTGTATTGTTTTCGTATTCCTCGGCAGCAACCTCGTAGGTGAACGTATCGAACTTCATATCCGGGTAGAAAATGAAGTAGTTACTCCAGCCGGTCGGGTGGTTGCGGTAAGTTTGTTGCTGGATGCGCACGACGTCCCCGGCTTCGTCGTAGAATGTGCCGGTGATCGTCAGGTTGCAGTTCTTCCCGGTGTCGTTCGTGACGTTCAGGAGCATGAAGTTCTTTTCTTTGTATTCGTATTTCTTTTCGGTAATAATGAACTCCCCGCTCCATTCGTGCGTCTCGTCGGTGGACGGCGTTTCGGATGTGCCACCTTGCGACGGTTCGGGCGAAACGGTCTCCGACGATGCCGAACTCGCGCTATCGCTCAGAATGTCGCCAATGTTGAAGTGCTGTTCCCCGGACATATCGCTGACCTCGCCTTGCGGCGCGGTTTCTTCCTCCTTGCCGCACACGGCGAACAGCGTCAGCGTGATTGCAAGGAGCAGAATCGTCGCAAGAATGCGTTTGAAATACTCCATTATAGTTTCCCTTCTTACTTGAGGTTTGTCACAGTTTTGAAATCGTCATGTGTCACAATTTTCTTTTCGACAACCACATCTACATAGACTTCATTACAAACTACGGCAGAGATCGCAAAAATGAACGTAAGACTTTCGGCATCCGGCAACGGTTCTGAACATTCCGGCGAATCTTTTGAAACCGATCGCAGAATCTTATTCGCGTATGCATAGTTCGGATCCTCTTCCATATGAGGCCATGTGCCGGTCTGTGTGTATGCGGCCATATCTCCGGCGTATGCGTCATAATCCAAAGCATATACATCGCCGTTTCCGTCCAGAATCAACGCATGACCGAATATTTTTGTTTCACACTCCGGGTGCGTACTGCTCGCGGTCATTCGATAGGTGAGTTCTTTAGTGCTGTTCGGAGCTTCGTCCCAATACACACCGGGAATCCACCCGACGGTCACGCGGTCGGAAAGCGGTTCTCCGTTATGGACAAACATGCTGTCAAGCGGCGTATTGTTTTCGTATTCTTTAGCGGAAACCTCGTAGGTGAACGTGTCGAACTTCATTTGCGGCCAGAAAATGAAGTAGTTGCTCCACCCGGTCGGAAAGTTATGGTAAATTTGTTGCTGAATCCGAACGACGTCCCCGGCTTCGTCGTAAAACGTGCCGGTGATCGTCAAATCGCAATTCGTCCCGGTGTCGTTTGCGACGTCCAGAAGCATGAGGTTTGAGTCTTTGTAGTCGTACTTCTTTTCCGTAATGACGAACTCACCGCTCCAGTCGTGCGTCTCGTCGGTGGACGGCGTTTCGTCGGACGGCGTTTCGACAGAGCTTTCCGCCGCAGACGCGTCGTTGCCGCTCAGTTCGCTTTGCTGGATATCGTCAATATGGAAATGCTGTTCCCCGGACATATCGCTGACTTCGCCTTGCGGTGCGGTTTCTTCCTCCTCTTTGCCGCACGCGGCGAACAACGTCAGCGCGATGGCAAGGAACAGGAGCATGGAAAGAATGCGTTTGTACAGTTTCATCGTAATTCCCCTTTTTCTATGGATTTTTATATGCTTCTTCTTCGGAGTTTCCAATACCCCGCGACCGCGCAAAGAGCGGCCAAACCGACCAACCACGCGGCGCTGAACACCGCACCGCCGAACGTCGCGCCCATACGCTGTAATTCCGCGTCCGCCGTGCCGACATACACGACGTACCGCAACAGCATACGGGGCGCCGGACAGAGCCGGTCGAAATACGTCCCGAACGCCCGGTACTGGTACAGCAACGTGAAAACGTCGTTCCCCAGTGCCAGCGCCAGCATCTCCACGGACGCGGCGGCCCCGCTGTGTAACAGCGCGCCAAGCAGATACGTCCCCGCGACGCACAACAGCGCAAGCGGCAGGGCGGCGCAGACGTCCACGCGCAAAAGCCGCAAAGCGCAATCCGTCAGGAGCCTTCCCCCCGAAAGCCCACGCACGCCACCCCACCGAAAGGCATACACCAGCACCGCCGCGGTACTGCAAACCCATTGTGCCGCAACCGTCGCGGTCGTCGCGACAGTCAACCGTCCGAGCAGATACCGCAACGGGCTCACGTTCGCCGCCTTCTCAATTTCGTAGAAACCGTCGCCGTAGTCCCGCCCCAGCAGCAGCGCCGTGACCGTGACGGCGAGGAAAGGAAGCGCGAGCAGTAGCTCGTTCGCCATGCGGTGCGCGATGCCCTGTACATACCGTTCGTAGGACAACGCGGTCGGCTCGTACCCCGGCGCGAAGGTTACATAGTCCTTCAGCCCCTCCCGCGCCAGCAGTCCGGCGAACACGGCAAGCACAAGCCAGAACGACCACGACCGCAAAAGGGTTTTCCAACTGTTTTTACAGATCGTCCGGTACATCACAGCAGTTCACTTCCTTGCAGGTGGTACGTTCGGTTCATTGAAGATTCTTTGTCGGTATCATTTCCATAAACATTTCGCGATTGTCGATCGTTAATTCTTTATACCTTGCATAGCAAACCACGGCTTGTATCGCAAAAATGAATGTGAAATTCGTGGCATCCGGCAACGGTTCCGTGTATTCCAGCGAATCCTTTGAAACATACCGTATGGGGTGATTAGAATATGCGTAGAGCGGATCATCCTCCATATGTGGCCATGTGCCGTCTTGCGTATATTTTCCGATTATAGTTCCTTGAAATTGATCAGCAATATCCAAAGCAAAAACATCGCCGTTTTCGTCCAGAATTAATTGACGCCCAAATATTGTCGTTTCACACTCCGGGTGCGTACCGCTTCGGGTCATTCGATACATAAGTATTGCGCTACCACCATTCGCCGGATCATCGCGCCAATACAATTCCGGAATCCACCCGACGGTCACGCGGTCGGAAAGCGTATCCCCGTTATGGGAAAACATACTTTCAAACGGTGTATTGTTTTCGTATTCCTCGGCAGAGACCTCGTAGGTGAACGTGTCGAACTTCATATCCGGGTAGAAAATGAAGTAATTGCTCCACCCGGTCGGATGGTTATGGTAAAGCTGTTGTTGAACCCGAACGACGTTGCCTGCTTCGTCGTAGAACGTGCCGGTGATCGTCAGGTTGCAGTTCTTCCCGGTGTCATTCGTGACGTTCAGGAGCATGAAGTTCTTTTCTTTGTATTCATACTTTTTCTCCGTGATAACGAACTCCCCGCTCCATTCGTGCGTTTCGTCGGTGGAAGGCGTTTCGTCGGACGGCGTTTCGGTGGAGCTTTCCGCCGCAGACGCGTTGCTGTCAGCCGATTCGCTTTGCTGAATATCGTCAATATGGAAATGTTGTTCCCCGGACATGTCGCTGACTTCGCCTTGCGGCGCGGTTTCTTCTTCCTTGTCACACGCGGCGAACAACGTCAGCGTGATTGCAAGGAGCAGAATCGTTGCAAGAATGCGTTTGTACGGTTTCATCGTAGTTCTCCCTTTTTACTGAAGATTCCTTGTCTGTATAATTGATTTTACGTCCGGCGGCAGAGTCCCGTTCGCAATCAATTCACCAAAAAGATTATCATCAATGACGGCTTGTATCGCATAAATAAACGTAAGACTTTCCGCATCCGGCAACGGTTCTGTATACTCCGGTGAATCCTTTGAAACCCAGCGCAGAGCTTGAAACATGGTATCATAAAGTGGATCATCCTCCATATGTGGCCATGTGCCAGTCTGCGTAAATCCGCTGGTCATATCTCCCTGAAATCTATCGGCGATATCCAAAGCATACACATCGCCGTTTTCGTCCAGAATCAACGCATGACCAAATATTCTCGTTTCACACTCCGAGTGCGTACCCCTTTGGGTCATTCTATACGAAAGTATCGGAGTACCATCCGGGTCTTGATCCCAATACACACCGGGAATCCACCCGACGGTCACACAATCGGAAAGCGCATCTCCGTTGTAGGAAAAGACACTGTCAAGCGGCGTGAGATTTTCGTACTCTTCGGCAGAAACCTCGTAGGTGAACGTGTCGAACTTCATATCCGGGTAGAAAATGAAGTAGTTACTCCAGCCGGTTGGGTGGTTGTGGTAAGTTTGTTGCTGGATGCGCACGACGTCCCCGGCTTCGTCATAAAACGTGCCGGTGATCGTCAGGTTGCAGTTCTTCCCGGTGTCGTTCGTGACGTTCAGGAGCATGAAGTTCTTCTCTTTGTATTCGTATTTCTTTTCTGTAATAATGAACTCCCCGCTCCATTCGTGCGTTCCGTCGGTGGACGGCGTTTCGGTCGTGCCGCCTTGCGACGGTTCGGACGATATGTTCTCCGAAGATGTTGAACTTGAGTCGCCACTCATAATGTCGCCAATATTGAAGTGCTGTTCCCCGGACATATCGCTGACTTCGCCTTGCGATGCGGTTTCTTCTTCCTTGCTGCACGCGGCGAACAGCGTCAACGTGATGGCAAGGAACAGGAGCATGGAAAGAATGCGTTTGCACGGTTTCATCGTAATTTTCTCCCTTTTCATTGAAGATTCTTTGTTGGAATCATTTCCGAAAGCGTTATGGTATCGTCGATGGTTAATTCGTAAAACCTTTCGTAACAGACAACTGCTTGTATCGCAAAAATGAGTGTAAAATTTGTAACATCCGGCAACGGTTCCGTATACTCCGGCGAATCCTTGGAAACCCAGCGCAGAGTTTTTTTCACGGATGCATAGTCTGGGTCATCCTCCATATGTGGCCATGTGCTGGTCTGTTCATATCCGCTGGTCATATCCCCCTGAAATCTATCGGCAATATCCAAAGCATATACATCGCCATTTTCATCCAACAGCAATTGATGTCCAAATATTTTCGTTTCACACTCCGGATGCGTACCTCTTTGGACCATTCGATATGTGAGTTTTTTACTTTCATTTGCGTCATCATACCAAAACAGTTCCGGGATCCATCCAATGATTACGCGGTCGGAAAGCGTGTCCCCGTTATGGGAAAACATGCTGTCAAGCGGTGTGAGATTTTCGTACTCTTCGGCAGAGACCTCGTAGGTGAACGTGTCGAACTTCATATCCGGGTAAAAAATGAAGTAATTGCTCCACCCGGTCGGGTGGTTGCGGTAAAGCTGTTGCTGGATGCGCAAGACGTCCCCGGCTTCGTCGTAAAACGTGCCGGTGATCGTCAGGTTGCAGTTCTTCCCGGTGTCGTTCGTGACGTTCAGTAGCATGAAGTTCTTTTCTTTGTATTCATACTTTTTCTCCGTGATAATGAACTCCCCGCTCCATTCGTGCGTCTCGACAGTAGACGGCGTTTCGGCAGAACTTTCCGCCGCAGACGCGTTGCCATCGGTCGAGTCGCTTTGCTGGATATCGTCAATATGGAAATGCTGTTCCCCGGACATATCGCTGACGTCGCCCTGCGATGCAGTTTCCTCCTCCTTGTCACACGCGGCAAATAGCGCAGAGAGCATCGCGAAAAGTAAAAGAATCAAAACGCCTTTTTTCATTACAAAATCCCTCCAAAACTGCAAATTTCAAATCTCGCGGCGACGGGTGCGCCAATAGGACACCGCCGCGCACAGCAGCCCGATCCCGACGAGGAAAACGACGCAGAATACCATGCCGCCCACCGTAACGCCCTCCCTCGTGAAAACGGCTTCCTCATTCGGCGTCCCGACATAGGTCACATAGAAACGCAAAATGGACGGCGACGGGGAAAAGTATTGAAAGTAGGGTTTCCAGCTCTCATCAAGCCAGTACAGCGTATAGAGTGTGCGGTAGAGGATCACTTGCACAAACCCCACCGCACCGCCAACAGGTCCGTTGCGGAACAGCGTGCCGAACAGGTAGGTCAACCCGATGTAGAAGCACAGGTGCGGGACTCCCGTGCTCAGCACGCCGCGCGTCAGGCGCGGAAGGGTCGTCAGCATGGTCTGGAAAGCGTTTTGCCCCGCGACGCCGCCCTTGCCGATGAGGACCGTGTGCAGGACCACGAACGAAAAGACCTCCAGCACGACCACCGAAGCGCTCAGGAGCGCCGCCAGCCGCCCCGCGGTATAGCGGAACGGCGACACCCCGGCCGCCTTTTCGATCTCGAAGAACTGGTCGCCGTAGTCCCGGTTCAGCACCAGCGCCGTCGCGATGACCGCAAAAACGGAAATTTGGTACGGCAGAAAGCCGGCGTTGACGGCATTGTCGACCTCCGTAATGAGGCTTTCCGGAAGCAGTTCGGGGACGTAATCCGGCAAGAACTGCTGAACGCCTTTGGCGGCTTCCCAGTAAAAGAACACTTGTTCATATACATAGAATACGGAAATGCCCAACAGGACCAGCATGGCGAGCCAAAGCGTCACCGAGCGGAATAGGGTTTTCCATGTATTTTTGTAGATACTGCGGAACATGACGGGTCCTCCTTCGCGGTTTCACCGCAAACTGCAAATTTTAAGTCTCGCGGCGGCGGGTGCGCCAATAGGACACCGCCGCGCACAGTAACCCGACCCCGACGAGGAATGCGGCGCAGAACGCCGCACGCCACGTCGTAATGCCGAACATTGAAAATATAAGTTCCTCCTTTTCTGTTCCGACATGCCCCACATACATATTCAAAGTGATCGACAAAGGGGAAAACAAGTAAATGTAAGTGTGCCACCAACCAGAGCTAAGCCAATGCAAGCCATAAATCCTATAGAAGAACATATCGCTCGCAAACCCGACCACACAGCCGATAAGTCCGCTTCTGAACAGTGTGCCGAACAGATAGGTCAACCCGATGTAGAAGCACAGGTGCGGGATCCCCGCGCCCAGCACGGTGAACGTCATACGAGGAAAGGTTGCCAGCAGGGTCTGAAAAGCGCTTTGCCCCGCGACGCCGCCTTTGCCGATGAGGACCGCATACAGGGACACGGACGAAACGACCTCCAGTATGATCTCGGAGACGGTCAGAACCGCCGTCAGCCGTCCGGCGATATAGCGGAACGGCGACACCCCGGCGGCCTTTTCGATCTCGAAGAATTGGTCGCCGTAGTCCCGGTTCAGCACCAGCGCCGTCGCGATAATCCCAAAAAAGGCGATTGGGTAATATAAGAAACGACATACGGCATTGTGGATTTCCTGTAAAAGTTCTTCCGGCATCACGTCGTAAACATAGTCCGGCTCGATTTTATGAACGAATTCTGCCGCAGCCCAATAGCCGGACACACAATCATATATATAGAATGCGGAAATCCCCAGCAGGACCAGCATGGCGAGCCAAAGCGTCACCGAGCGGAATAGGGTTTTCCATGTATTTTTGTAGATACTACGGAACATGACGGTTCCTCCTTCACGGTTTCACCGCAAGCGGCAAACGTCAGGCCTCGCGGCGACGGGTGCGCCAATAGGACACCGCCGCGCACAGCAGCGCGATCCCTAAAAGGAAGGAGACGCAGAACACCAAGCCGCCCATCGTAACGCCGTTCATCTTAAAAGCCAGCTCTTCGTTCGGCGTTCCGACGTAGGTCACAAAGAAGCGCAAAACATTCGGCGACGGAGAAAAGTATTGAAAGTAGGTGACCCAGCTGCTATCAAGCCGGTACAGCAGACTGACTACATAGAAGAAGATCGCGTGTGCAAACCCCGCCGCACCGCCGGCAAGCCCGCTGTGGAACAATGTGCCGAACAGGTAGGTCAACCCGATGTAGAAGCACAGGTGCGGGATCCCTTTGAACACCACGCCGCACGTCATGCGCGGGAAGGTCGATACCATGGTCTGGAAAACGCTCTGGCCCACGACGCCGCCCTTGCCGATGAGGAGCGCGTGCAGGGTCGCGAACGAAAAGACCTCCAGCGCGGCCACTGAAATGGTCAGGAGTGCCGTCATCCGCCCAGCGGTATAGCGGAACGGCGACACTCCGGCTGCCTTTTCGATCTCGAAGAATTGGTCACCGTAGTCCCGGTTCAGCACCAGCACCGTCGTGATGACCGCAAAAATGGCAATTTGGTACAACAGGAAACCGGCGCTGACGGCATTGTCGATCTCCTGTACGAGGGTTTCCGGAAGGACCTCGGGGACGAAATCCGGCAAGAACTGCTGGACGCTTTCGGCGGTTTCCCAGTAAAAGGACAGTTGATCATATACATAGAATGTAGAAATCCCCAGCAGGACCAGCACGGCAAGCCAGAATGTCACCGAGCGGAACAGCGTTTTCCATGTGTTTTTGTAGATACTGCGGAACATGACGGTTCCTCCTTCACGGTTTCACCGCAAGCGGCAAACGTCAGGCCTCGCGGCGACGGGTGCGCCAATAGGACACCGCCGCGCACGCCAGCGCGACCCCGACGAGGAAGGCGACGCAAAACACCATGCCGCCCGTCGTAACGCCGTTCATCTTAAAAGCCAGCTCCTCGTTCGGCGTTCCGACGTAGGTCACATAGTAACGCAAAACATTCGGCGACGGAGAAAAGAATCGAAAGTAGGTAGCCCAGCTGCTATCAATTCGGTACAGCAGACTGACTACATAGAAGAAGATCGCGTGTACAAACCCCGCCGCACCGCCGGCAAGCCCGTTGCGGAACAGCGTGCCGAACAGGTAAGTCAACCCGATGTAGAAGCACAGGTGCGGGATCCCCTTGAACACCACGCCGCACGTCATGCGCGGGAAGGTCGTCAGCATGGTCTGCAAGGCGTTCTGCCCCACGACGCCGCCCTTGCCGATCAGGATCCCGTGCAGGGTCACGAACGAAAAGACCTCCAGCGCGACCACCGAGACGGTCAGGAGCGCCGCCATCCGCCCCGCGGCATAACGGAACGGCGACACCCCGGCGGCTTTTTCAATCTCGAAAAATTGGTCGCCGTAGTCCCGGTTCAGCACCAGCACCGTCGCGATGATTGCGAAAACGGCGATTTGATACACCAGAAAGCCGCCGCTGACGACATTGTCGACCTCCTGCACGAGACTTTCCGGAAGGACTTCGGGGACGTACTCTGGCTCGAACCGCTGAACGTTTTCGGCGGATTCCCAGTAAAAGGACACTTGCGTGGAAACGTGAAACACGGAAATCCCCAGCAGGACCAGCACGGCGAGCCAGAACGTCACCGAGCGGAACAGGGTTTTCCATGTATTT
Organism: uncultured Clostridia bacterium; assembly: GCA_947630765.1. Lineage (GTDB taxonomy): Bacteria > Bacillota > Clostridia > Oscillospirales > CAG-382 > Coliplasma. The sequence goes on from CANRIX010000010.1 coordinate 76,903, forward strand.
TTGTAGATGGTTCGGAACATACCGTCCACCCCCCTTTACCGTTTCACGCCGCCGAGGGCGTAGATGTACGCGTCCTCCAGCGTCGGGGAAACGGGTTGCGAGCCCTCCACGACCGGCGCGGGTGCGACATACCGCACTTGCGGCTTGCCGTCCACATACGCGACCGACGTAACGGTGGAATTCTGCCGCAACAGCGCCTCCTGCTCCGGCGTGCCGGTCAGCTCGAACAGCTTCCCGTCGATACGCGACACGAACGACGTCTTGTCGCCGAGGTACTCGACTTTTCCCTGCTCCAGCACGCAAATGTTGTTGCACAAATGCTCGATGTCCGCCGTGATGTGGGTGGAGAAAACAATGGTCCGCTCCGCCGCGATACGGGAGAGCAGGTTCAGGAAGTATAGCCGTTCCTCCGGGTCAAGCCCGGTCGTCGGCTCGTCGATGATAAGTACTTTCGGGTTGCCAATCAGCGCTTGCGCGATGCCCGCACGGCGCAACATCCCGCCGGAATAGCTTCGCAGCAGTTTCTTTTCTTCGCCGACAAGCCCGACCGTTTCAATCGCGTTCGCGATGGTTTCCTTGCGTTCCTTCTTGTCCTTCATCTTGCGGAGAATGCAGACGTAGTCCAGAAACTCCACGATGTTCAGGCGCGGCATGAGTTTCGTGCTTTGCGGCAGGTAGCCGAGCGAGGAACGGAATTCCTCCTTGTGTTCCAATAGGTCCTTCCCGTCGAAGGTGATTTTTCCGTCGGTGGACTTCATAATGGTCGCTAAAATCCGCATGAGCGTGGTTTTTCCGGCGCCGTTCCGACCGATCAGTCCGAAAATGCCGGAACCGATCGTGATATTGACGCCGTCGAGCGCCTTTTTCTTCCCGCGGGGGTAGATTTTGGTCAGGTTGGTGATTTCGATGTTCATATGGTTGTTCTCCTTTCAATCTCCGAACGATTCGTGTAATTTTTCGCGCCTGAGCAGGATACAGGTCACGGCGAGGATGACGACCGCCAAGCCGACGAACAGCAGGCGGTTATACGTCCACAAATGCGGGAACGGGTCCACGACCTGCCCGGTCGCCTCCACGGTAAAGCCCGCGTTCGCCACCGCGTCGCCGATGAGGTAGCGCGTGATGAACGGGTCGAACAGGGCTTGCGAAAACGGCAGGTTCAGACTGCAAATGTCCTGCATACGGGGCTGGAACAGCGTAAACACGAGGATCCCCAGCCCCACCGGGGCGTAGCAGTTCCGCAAAACCACCCGCAACAGCAGGAACAGCGACGCGAAGAACAGCGTCGTCACGACGGCGGACAGCGCCAGATAGAGCTGGAAGTGTTCCGGCACCGTCAGCGGGATAACAATGCTCGACGGCTTGCACCAGTATACCTTCGACCGCACGAGCAAACAGCTCGCGACCAGCGGGATCAGCGTCGCGACAACGGTCGAAAAGAACTTGCAGAGCGCCAAATTGAGCGTCGAGACCCCGTTGATCAGCCCCAATTCGATCTCATAATTGTCGTACAGCAGGAACGACACCGGGAGCAGAACGAGGAACGGCACGAGCAGTTCACAGGACATGAAGAAGTTGTTCGTCCCCGGATCGGTGAGGATCCAATGTCGCTCCCAGAGCTGCGTCGTCAAAGCCAGCAACGCCGTCGCGATCAGGAAGTAGTATTTTGTTTTCCACAGAGAACGGAGAAAAAGCATTGGTATTCAGCACCCCTTTCGTCGGTCGTCGGACCGAATCTTTTTTTGTGATATATTGTCGTAAATCTGTTTGTATGATATCGTCCTGACCTTTTTATTTGAGATTCTTTGTCGGAATCATTTCTTCATGCGTTATGGTCTTGTCGATTGTTAATTCTTCATATCTTGGAGCGCAAACCACGGCTTGTATCGCATAAATGAACGTAAGGCTTTCCGCATCTGGTAATGGTTCTGCATATTCCGGCGAATCTTTTGAAACCCAGCGTATAGGGTGATTAGAATATGCATAGTCCGGGTCATCCTCCATATGAGGCCATGTGCCGTCTTGCGTATATTTTTCGATCATATTTCCTTGAAATATGTCGGCAATATCCAAAGCATACACATCGCCGTTTTCGTCCAGAAACAGCACATGACCGAATATTTTCGTTTCGCACTCCAGGTGCGTACCGCTTCGAGTCATTCGATATGAAAGTATCGGAGTATCATCCGGATCACTATCCCAAAACACACCGGGAATCCACCCGACGGTCACGCGGTCGGAGAGCGTATCCCCGTTGTAGGAAAACATACTATCAAGCGGTGTAAGATTTTCGTACTCTTCGGCAGAAACCTCGTAGGTGAACGTGTCAAATTTCATATCCGGGTAGAAAATGAAGTAATTGCTCCACCCGGTCGGGTGGTTGCGGTAAGTTTGTTGCTGGATCCGCACGATCTCCCCGGCTTCGTCGTAGAATGTGCCGGTGATCGTCAGGTTGCAGTTCTTCCCGGTGTCATTCGTGACGTTCAGGAGCATGAAGTTCTTCTCTTTGTATTCGTATTTCTTTTCTGTAATAATGAACTCCCCGCTCCATTCGTGCGTCTCGTCGGTGGACGGCGTTTCGGTCGTGCCGGACGGCTCTGTCGAAACGGTCTCCGACGATGCCGAACTCGAACTATTACTCATAATGTCGCCAATGTTGAAGTGCTGTTCCCCGGACATATCGCTGACCTCGCCTTGCGGTGCGGTTTCTTCTTCCTTGTCACACGCGGCGAACAGCGTCAGCGTGATCGCAAGGAACAGGAGCATGGAAAGAATGCGTTTGTACGGTTTCATCGTAGTTCTCCTTTTTATTTGAGATTCTTTGTCGGTATCATTTCCATAAACATTTCGCCATCGTCGTATGTTAATTCTTTATACCTTGCAGAGCAAACCACGGCTTGTATCGCATAAATAAACGTAAGACTTTCCGCATCCGGCAACGGTTCTGTATACTCCGGTGAATCCTTGGAAACCCAGCGCAGAGCTTGAAACATGGTATCATAAAGTGGATCATCCTCCATATGTGGCCATGTGCCAGTCTGCGTAAATCCGCTGGTCATATCTCCCTGAAATCTATCGGCGATATCCAAAGCATACACATCGCCGTTTCCATCCAGAATCAACGCATGGCCAAATATTCTCGTTTCACACTCCGAGTGCGTACCACTTTGGGTCATTCGATACGAAAGTATCGGGGTGCCATCCGGATCATTGTCCCAATACACACCGGGAACCCATCCAACGGTCACGCGGTCGGAGAGCGTATCCCCGTTGTAGGAAAAGACACTGTCAAGCGGCGTATTGTTTTCGTATTCCTCGGCAGAGACCTCGTAGGTGAACGTGTCGAACTTCATATCCGGGTAGAAAATGAAGTAATTTCTCCACCCGGTCGGGTGGTTGTGGTAAGTTTGTTGCTGAATCCGCACGACCTCCCCGGCTTCGTCGTAAAACGTGCCGGTGATCGTCAGGTTGCAGTTCTTTCCGGTGTCGTTCGTGACGTTCAGAAGCATGAAGTTCTTTTCCTTGTATTCATATTTCTTTTCTGTAATAATAAACTCCCCGCTCCAGTCGTGCGTTTCGTCGGTGGACGGCGTTTCGGTCGTGCCGGACTGTTCGGACGTGTCACCTTGCGACGGTTCGGACGAAACGGTCTCCGACGATGACGAACTCGCGCTATTGCTCATAATGTCTCCGATGTTGAAATGCTGTTCCCCGGACATGTCGCTGACCTCGCCTTGCGATGCGGTTTCTTCCTCCTTGTCGCACGCGACGAATCCCGTCAGCGCGATTGCAAGAAGCAGGAGCATGGAAAGAATGCGTTTGTACGGTTTCATCGTAGTCCCCCTTTTCATTTGAGATTCTTTGGCGGCAAGTAATCGTGCAAGTTCACGGTACCGTTTGCTCCGAGTGTATTGTAAAGTTCGCCGACGACGGCACCTTGAATCGCAAAAATGAACGTGAAATTCGTGGCATCCGGCAACGGTTCGTTATATTCCGGCGAATCTCTGGAAACCCAATAGAGGAGTTTATTATCGTATGCATAAAGCGGATCTTCCTCTATATGCGGCCACCAGCTAACCATCGTATTTGTGGTCAAATCCCCATTCCACGCATCAAAATCCCAGGTATATACGTCACCGTTTTCGTCCAGAATCAGGATATGGCCAAAAAGTATAACTTCGCATTCCGCAGTACCACTTCGAATCATTCGACACATAAGCATAGCCGTATTATTTATATCATCGCGCCAAAATAGCTCCGGAATCCAACCGACGGTCACGCGGTCGGAAAGCGGTTGCCCGTTGTAGGAAAACATACTGTCAAGGGTCGTGAGATTTTCGTACTCTTTAGCAGAAAGTTCGTAGGTGAACGTGTCGAACTTCATTTGCGGCCAGAAAATGAAGTAGTTGCTCCAGCCGGTTGGGAAGTTATGGTAAATTTGTTGCTGAATCCGCACGACCTCCCCGGCTTCATCGTAAAACGTGCCGGTGATCGTCAGGTCGCAATTCGTCCCGGTGTCATTCGTGATGTTCAGGAGCATGAAGTTTGAATCCTTGTATTCGTACTTTTTCTCCGTGATAACAAACTCCCCGCTCCATTCGTGCGTCTCGTCGGTGGACGGCGTTTCGGTCGTGCCGGACGGTTCGGACGTGCCGCCTTGCGACAGCTCGGACGAAACGGTCTCCGAAGATGTCGAACTCGCGCTATTGCTCATAATGTCGCCAATGTTGAAGTGCTGTTCCCCGGACATATCGCTGACTTCGCCCTGCGGTGCGGTTTCTTCTTCCTTGCCGCATGCGGCGAACAGCGTCAGCGCGATTGCAAGGAACAGGAGCATGGAAAGAATGCGTTTGTACGGTTTCATCGTAATTCCCCCTTTTTACTGAAGATTCTTTGGCGGTATGATTTCTTCCAGCGACACGGTTGCATCAATAGCCAAGTCGTACCATACATTGTAATCGACGACCGCTTGAATTGCAAAAATGAATGTAAAAATTTCCCCGTCCGGCAACGGCTTTGCATACTCGGCAGAATCTTCTGAAACACGCCGCAAAGCTTGATTCATAAACGCAAAGTCTGGGTCTTCCTCTATATGAGGCCATGTAGCAATCTGTGTGACTTTTGTGATATCTCCGTCAAATGTATCCGCGAAATCTAAAGCAAATACATCACCATTTTCATCCAGAATCAATTGATGTCCGAAAATTTTCATTTCGCACTCTGGATGTGTACAATTTGACCTCATTCGATACATAAGTAACTTGTTGCCATCTGGGTCATCGACCCAGAAGAACCCCGGAATCCAGCTAACTGCCACAAAATCGGAAAGCGGTTGCCCGTTATAGGAAAACATACTGTCAATGACTGTGAGATTTTCGTATTCCTCGGCAGAAGCCTCGTAGGTGAACGAGTCAAATTTCATGTCCGGGTAGAAAATGAAGTAGTTGCTCCACCCGGTCGGGTGGTTGTGGTAAGTTTGTTGCTGGATGCGCACGACGTTTCCGGATTCGTCGTAAAACGTGCCGGTGATCGTCAGGTTGCAGTTCTTCCCGGTGTCGTTCGTGACGTTCAGGAGCATGAAGTTCTTCTCTTTGTATTCGTATTTCTTTTCTGTAATAATGAACTCCCCGCTCCATTCGTGCGTTTCGTCGGTGGAAGGCGTTTCGTCGGTGGAAGGCGTTTCGGTGGACGGCGTTTCGGTGGAGCTTTCCGCCGCAGACGCGTTGCTGTCAGCCGATTCGCTTTGCTGGATATCGTCAATATAGAAATGTTGTTCCCCGGACATATCGCTGACCTCGCCTTGCGGTGCGGTTTCCTCCTCTTTGCCGCACGCGGCGAACAGCGCTGACAAAAGCGCGACCGCAAGGAGCAACGCGAGCCCTTTGCGAACGAAACGGTTTCCTTTTTGGTTTTTCATTTCAATTCCCCTTTGTATCTTTTTTCATACGGAATCAACGGTCCGTCAAACGGTTGAAGGTTTCGTCGCTCGGATACAAGCGCGTCATTCCGCGTCCGACCGCCTGATAGAACAGCACGGACGGGACCCTGTACTGAGTAAACATCTCGTAGAGCGAAAAGAAGTTGAACGGGTATTCAGCGGACACCCCATACACCGTGCTGATTTCGCGCACAAGCGTTTCGTGTCCGCGTCCGACCGCTTCCTGCGGGCAGTAGAACAACAGAGTTTCATTGAGGTCCTGTCCGGTCAAATAGGGGACGAGGTCGTCCCTCGTGACGAAACAGTCCGGCGAGGAAAGCAGGGCAAGCCGGTACAGGAACAGGTCGTAAACGGCTTCCGTGTCGGTGCGAAGGTCGCCGGACTTTGTCAGCACGCGGTCGGACGAAAAGCGGGTCGCAAGCTCCTTTTCCGGGCGAGTGGGCAGGTCGTAGGCGGGCAGGACGAGCGTTTCGCCGGTCTCATACAGCCGGACGGAATCGGCGAGCAGGTAGAACACCTCCGCTTGCGTCAGGGAGCGGATCCCCTCCGTCGCGGGATTATAATCCGCCCAGTAGGCGTGCAGGGCGTCCTCGCCGACGACCGTCACGGCGTTCGCCGCTTCGTCGGTCACGGTCAGCGCGGCGAACTTCTCCTGCATCTCCCGCTGGGAAAGCGGGACTCCCTCCGCGCCCGTTTGGGTTTCGCTGGTTTGCGAGGGCTCCTTTCGGGTGAAAATGCCTTCGTCGTTGAACTGTCCGGCTTCGTAGGGCTGCTCGCTGCGCGGGAATTCCGCAAGGACGATCAGCGAGCCGGTCAGGAAAACGACGGACAGCAGAATGAGGATCGCCGTCAAGAGAAACAGTCGTTTTTCCGAGTCGCGGTGTTTTTCATGTTTTCGCATCTTCGTCAGTCCTTTCTGGTTTCTTTGGGGGCAGTATACAGCGCTGATGTTATAGAGTTGTTATCGAGTTGTTATCGACAGATGCCTTTTTGAAAAAAATCGAGATTTTTTACGGAAATTCCACGCGGGCGGTCGTTCCTTCTCCCGGCGCGGAGGTGAAGGACAGGGTCGCGCGGTGCGCGTTGGCGATCTGCTTGCAGAGGGCGAGCCCCAGCCCGGTGCCGCCTTCCGCGCGGGAACGCGCCTTGTCGGTGCGGTAGAAGGGTTCGGTGATGTGGGAAAGCTGTTCGGGGGTCATGCCCTTGCCGCGGTCGATGATGGCGACGGTTTTGCCGTCACAGACAAGCCTGACGGTCGAGCCGGGACTGCTGGCTTTGACGGCGTTCTCGACGAGGTTGCCGATCAGCACGGACAGCAGGGCGGGGTCGCCGTCCACGACGCCGGGGCGCGTGTCCAGCGTCAGGTAGACCCCGCTCTTGTCCGCGCGGGGGGTCAGGCGGCGGACGGTGTCCTCCAGCAGGGTCGGAAGGTCGACCGGGCGGGGCGAAATGCCGTTTTCCCGGATAAACGCGCCGTCCAGCAATTTTTCCGCGACGCTTTCCAGCCGGTCCGCCTCGGTTTGGATATAGGCGAGCGCCTGCCGGCGACCTTCCGCCGCGACGGGGGCTTTTTCGAGGTAGTCGGCGTAGCCGCGAATGGTCGTCAGCGGGGTGCGCAATTCGTGCGCCATGTTTTCGACGAGCGCCTGCTTGCGCCTTGCGTCCTGCCGCAGGGCGTCCACCATGACGTTGAAGCTCTTCGCGAGCGCCGCGACCTCGTCCTTGCCGGATTCGTTCGCGCGGACGGACAGGTCGCCGCCCGCGATGGTTTCGGAAGTCCTTCGAAGTTTTTCGAGCGGGACGGAAAGCCGTTTGAGCGCGACGAACAGGCACGCCGCCAAAAGCACCGACGCGCCGACCGAGACGCAAACAAAAACGGTCATAAGCGCACGGAACTTCTCGTCCAGCGAACTGACGTCCTTCGCATAGACGAACTGTCCCAGCCCTTCGACCGTGTTGTTGATGACGAAATAGCGCACGCCGCCGACGCTGCACAGCTTCGACGCGTCCGGCTCGGGGATCTGCATACCGTCCGGCAGCGTGTCGAAAAATTCCCGGTCGCCGGTATAGGCGCGGAAGCGGATCAGCCGTGAGCCGTAATACCCGTCATAGGACCGCAGTAAGAGGGGAAGGCTTTCCTCACTACTCCCCATCTCCATGACGTCGTCGTAGTCCCGCTTGAGCGCGTGGACGATCGCGGCGTTCTCCGTGTCGCAGGACGCTTCGGCGGCGAGGACCACTTCGCCGTAGGTGTAAAACGCTAACAGGAAAACGCTGATGTCGAGAAAAATCAAAAACAGGATCAAAGCGGCAAGATAGGTTTTCTGCCATAACCGCATATGCGCACCTCCCTCACACTTCCAATCGGTAGCCGGTCTTGAACACCGTCTTGAGTTGCTTGTCCAGACCGAGTTTCTTGCGTAGTTTCCGGATATGCACGTCCACCGTGCGTTCGTCCCCCTCGAAGTCGTATTTCCACACGATGTCCAGCAGTTTCTCGCGGGACATGGCGAGGTTGCGGTTGCGGATGAGCGTGTCGAGCAGGTCGAACTCCTTCGGGGTCAGCGCGACCTCCGCGCCCTGCCGGTAGACCTTCCGTGCGTCGAAATCCACCAGAATATCGTCGAACGCGAAGGTGCTGGAAACGGCTTTCGTCCGCCGCAGCACCGCGTCCACCCGTGCGACCAGTTCGAGGATCTCAAAGGGCTTGACGATGTAGTCGTCCGCCCCCAGCCGCAACCCTTGCAGGCGGTCGTTCAGCTGGCTCCGGGCGGTCACGAGGATGACCGGGACCGCATCCTTGACGCGTTCGAGCACCTCCAGCCCGGAAAGCCCCGGCAGCATCACGTCCAGCAACAGCAGGTCGTACTGCCCGTCCGCGACGGCCGCAGGGACCGCGCTCCCTTCGTAAAGCTGCTTGCAGGTATGCCCCACCAGCTCCAGATTGAGTTTAATAAGGTTGTTGATCGGCAGTTCGTCCTCGACGATGAGAATGTTCGCCATGTCGATGCCTCCGTTCTTTCGCTTCTTGTTTTAGTGTACCATTCAGATGTTGTCAAATTGTTATCAAACGCATCGTTTTTTCACGAAATGTGCAGTTTTTCTGTGCCAGACGATTCGGGAAAACGGGATCCCCTTTGCACGGGAATTGCACGTTCCGAATGACACGACCGCCGCCGCTATCGAAGAGGGTCGGCGTCTTGCCAATGGCAGGAAGTACGGGATCAAACTTGCAGCTTAAATTCGACGACGTGCCGGTTCTGCTTTTGAACCGCATCGGAAGCCATTCGGAGTTTTTTCGGTAATTTTGAAAAAACGCCTGCGGGGGTTTCTCCGCAGGCGTCAAAATATGGGGTTTCCGCAAAGTTGTGAGACTTTGCGGGGAAAAGGGGTGGCATGCCGCGACGTGGTGAAAAGTGAAAAGTGAAGAGTGGAAAAGTAAAAATCGGCAAAGCGTTTGCTTTGCCGATTTTTGGAAGGGCAGACCAAAATGAACCCCTTGGCACATAAGAATGAACTCTCACAAAAACGAAACTTAACTCGTATGTTATTATAGCACGGTTTTTTGCTTTGTAAAGGGGTTCCAAATCTTTTTCTGTGACGCACGCATATGCCCGTTCCTTTCGTTATTCCATCGTGACGGTCTTTTCGATGCCGCCCTTGAAAATCACCAGCAGTTCGTTTTTGGACTGTACTTTGATGCAGTCGATCAGCGTCCGCACCGCTTTGTCGTCGTATTCGATTGGATGGTTTTTCAGGGCGTCCAGCACCGTCAGCACCTCGTTCATCCGTTCTTCATTGGCGGCGGAGTCGGCGGCCGCCGCTTTCCGCTCGGCGATGCGCTTTTTGGTTTCTGCGATTTCTGCCGATAGTGTCAAGAATTCCTGCCTGTCGGTTTCGCTCTCGGCCGCCTTTTTCATGACGGCGTCAATCAGCGTGTGCAGTTTTATCTCGTCCTCTGCCGTGTCGCTGTTCTCGGCTCCATAGTACATTCGGATATGTGTCTGAAGATTTTTCAAGGCAGTCTGACAGCCGTCGTCCTCCGCGACCTCCCGGATCGCTTCCACAATGGCACTGTGCAGAACGGTTTCTTCGACAGTGGGTGAGTCGGGGCAGTATCTTTTTCCGTATTCCAAGCGGCTGATACATCGCCACACCGCCTTTTTCTTGCCGTTCTTGTTCCATACCGCCCGTCTGTATGCCGTCCCGCATTTTCCGCAGATCAGCAGTTCGGTCAGCGCATACTTGCTCGAATACTTGCCGAGCTCGGTTTTGACGTCTTTTGTTTTCTTTTTACGCAGACTTGACCGTCTTGCCAGTTCCTGCTGGACGCGGTCGAAGGTTTCGCGGGGAATGATCGCGGGATGATTGTCTGTCACATAGTATTGCGGTCGGTCGGTGTTCTTTACGCTTTTTTTGGAGATGCAGTCGGCGATGTAGGTCTTGCAGAGCAATGCGTCCCCCTTATATTTTTCATTTGTCAGAATAGACTGAATGGTCGTTGTACTCCATACCGTTTTGCCTGTCGGCGTCAGAGCGCCGCTTGCTTCCAGCATATCCTTGATTGCGCTAATGCTGTCGCCTGCCAGAAAAGCGTCGTAAATTCTGCGAACCGTTTGGGCTTCCTCGGGAACGATTTCCGGTTTTCCGTCCGCTCCCTTCCGATAGCCGAGGAAATTCTTATAGCTGATCGCCACGTTGCCTTTTTCGGCGCTCTTTTGCTTGCCCCAGCGCACATTGCCGCTGAGTGACTCGGACTCGGACTGTGCGAAGATGCCGTGCATACTGATATAGATCTCGCTGGACATATGCATGGTGTTCAGCCCTTCTTTTTCAAAGATCACCGGGATACCGAGTGCTTTTAATTCCCGTATGAAGTTGAGGCAGTCCACGGTGTTCCTCGCAAACCGGCTGACCGATTTGGTGATGATCTGATCGATTTTTCCTTGCCTGCACAGTCGGATCATCCGCATGAAATCCTTCCGCTTATACGCCTGCGTTCCGCTGATGCCCTCGTCTAAGTAGTATCCCAAAGCGATACAATTACATTTTGCCCTTATACCTTTTGATTTTGCCTTGAACCTTTT
>CANRIX010000011.1 GCA_947630765.1 uncultured Clostridia bacterium
TCCGCTTAACTGGTTCTCCCCTAAAGATGTCCTCTTTTCTTTTCCTGACTCTGTAACACATCATTGACAAACCTACAGCTCCAAAAAGACGCTCTTTGAGAACACCCTTGCTAAGTTTGGTATCCGGCACAAACTGATCAAGCCTTTCACGCCGCGACATAACGGTAAAGTGGAGCGTTCTCACCGCAAGGACAATGAAGAGTTTTATGCTTCTCACAAGTTCTATTCCTTCGACGATTTCAAAAAGCAGTTAGCCGTCCGCCAACGTCAATACAACAATTTTCCCATGCGTCCGCTTAACTGGTTCTCTCCTAAAGATGTCCTCTTTTCTTTTCCTGACTTTGTAACACATCATTGACAAACCTACACCCGTATCCTTTCCGCTTTTTCGGTCGATACTAAAGAAAAAAGGACCGTGATTCTTCTTGCAGCCGATCCAAACCGTATGCTTTGACACCAAACCCTACGACCTGCCGGGGCTGACCCGTTACGCGGAGGTGTGCGGGATTTCCTTCCGCTTCCTCGAAGCCAAACTCAACGCCCAGACGGCCGCCCTCGCCGAGGAATGCGGGGCGCAGGCGGTCTGCATCTTCGTCAACGACGTCGCCGACGCCGCCGCCATCGACCGCCTGACGGCAGGCGGGGTCAAACTGCTCGCCCTGCGGTGCGCCGGGACCAACAACGTCGATCTGGCGCACGCCGAAGGGAAGATCGGGATCATCCGCGTCCCGGGCTACTCCCCCCACGCGGTCGCCGAGCACGCCATGGCGATGCTCCTCTCCGCCGCACGGCACCTCCACAAGGCCTACGCCCGCACGCGGGACTTCAATTTCAGCATCCGCGGGCTGACCGGCATGGAGCTGTACGAAAAGACGGTCGGCGTCGTCGGCACCGGGCGCATCGGCAGCGTTTTCGCTTCTCTGTGCAAGGGGTTCGGGATGCGGGTGCTCGCCTACGACAAGTTCCCCGACCCTGCGTCCGATTTAGACTACGTCGCGCTCGACGACCTGCTGCGGGAGAGCGACGTGGTTTCCCTGCATTGTCCGCTGACCGAGGACACCCGCCACCTGATCGACCGGGACCGCATCGCCGAAATGAAGGACGGCGTGATCCTGCTCAACACCTCGCGGGGCGGACTGGTGGACACGTCCGCGCTGATCGACGGCATCAAGTCGCACAAGATCGGCGCCGCCTGCATGGACGTGTACGAGGAGGAGGCGGACGTGTTCTTCGAGGACCGCTCGGAGGATATCCTGCAGGACGACCGGCTCGCACGTCTGCTGACCCTGCCGAACGTGCTGGTCACGTCGCACCAGGCGTTCCTGACGCGGGAGGCGCTCGACACGATCGCACGCGAAACCTGCTACGGCATCCGCCGGTACTTCGACCCGACGGCGTGACGTTCCCGTTTCGGAAAAGCGACCGCCCGTTTCGAGAAAGCGAACCCCACCCCCAAGCGGCGACCCCCGTTTCGGAAAAGCACCCCCGACCTCGAAGCGGCGACCGACCCCACCCGGAAAAAAGCGTTTGAAAAAATCGGCGGACCCCCTTGACAAACCGGCGGGAAGTGTGGTAAACTATGCCCGTCGGCCCGGAGGGTTAGCTCAGCTGGGAGAGCAACTGCCTTACAAGCAGTAGGTCACAGGTTCGAGCCCTGTACTCTCCACCAAGAAAAAGGCGATTGCGAAAGCAACCGCCTTTTTCCATGCTGTTTGCCCTTGCAGGCAAATGATGTGGGCTTCGCCCAATCGCCCGTGCTTCGGCTGAAAAAGACGAGGCTTTTTTGCTGCAAAAAATTTCATCGAAGCACGCTAAAAATTGTTCCCTTCTGTTGTAAAACTTTTTGCTATGCTGCTTTTACTTGATTTTGCAAAAGCATCTCGACAGGGCAGCCGCAGCGATAAATATCACGAAGAGGAACAGATACGGGAAAATAGCGGGGGCAAGATCAATAACCGTGAGGGGCAGGAGCATGGAGAGGCAGCTGCCGATGGAGGAACCAATGGCCCCTAAGGCAGCCGGAAGAATAAGAATACTGCAATTCAGAATCACGGCGTTGGAATTTTTCTTGCAGACCGAGGACAGGGCAAAGCAGAACTGTGCCGCAGTCCAAAGCACGCTCAGCCGCAGGGCGTATAGCAGCACCAGCGTTTGCCCCAAGCTGATGTTCCAATCGTACAGCGATACCCTGGCAAGGCTCGACAGGGGTGCTGCAAGGCAGGTGAAATTCCCATAAAAATCCGTCAGGCGGAGCAGCTCGGAGCCATACACCAAAAACCACACGACAAGTGTTGCGCTGAAAATAAGCGCCTGCTTCATCAGCCACAGTCTGCGACGTCCGCCGGAGGTGCTGTAAAGCAGCGTCACCGTTTCAGCCTGCCTTTCTTGGGAGGCAATGGGAGAAACCAGGAGGCTCAGAAACAGCAGCGCAGTCAAAGCAACGGTGTAGTGATATTGCTGCACCGTAAATAACGCCTCGTAAGGCTCCGACGGGACGATCCAATCCCCGTCTTTTGCACGGCTGATCTCCGAGAGCATCTGCGTCAGTGCGGAGATCTGTTCCGATTCCGTCGCCGTCGTCAGTTCCTCTTGCAGTGCTTTTACGGTGTCCTCCGTAATGGGTCCGGCGTATTTTTCCTGATAATATGCTTGATACAGATCCGAAGACATTTCGTCCCGGTAGGGAATGCCAAATTGGGTGAGCAGCAGGATCAGGATAAGCAAAACCAGGATTCCGCGCCGGTAAAACAGCAGTTTTTTTGCTTCTTTGACGAAAAGTCCACCGCCGGAAAAAGTTCTGTCCGCTTTTGCCTTAAATCTCTCCCATTTTTGAAAAGATCGCCTTTTTCCGCCGATGGGATATTTCTTTTTGGAGACAAGAACCAGGAGAAGCGCCAAAATGCAGCACAGGATCGGCAGCAAGATACAGGCAATGGCATTTCCCGAAACAGGGTTGCCGAAAACGGACAAATTCAGGTATCTGGTAAACACCGGTTGGTAGTTAATATAGCTGAAAAGGTTCACATAGCGCAAGGGGGCAAAGAAAGAGCTGGAGGGAATGGCGGTGAACGCAAATTCCACCCCTGCGACCACGCCCAAAACGCCCACTGCCGCAGAAATGTTGGAAATCAGGGCCTGGATCAGCCAAAGCACCAGCCCCGCAAAGAAAAGCCCCACGATCTTGACCGCAAGATACCATAGCCAGAATTTTCCCACAGTCATGGAATAGGGGACATTGTAAAACATGGGGATCGACTGCAAGGTCCTCCCCCATTCCCCCAATCCCCGGTACAAATACCCGTTCAAGAATATTTTGGAACCGAACAGGACAAGAACCGTGATCGCCGATGCCAGGAACAGGATCCCGATTCGCTTTACGGCCAGTTTGCCTCTCCCCATCGGCGTGGCGTTGACAAGCACATGCAGCCCTTTTCGGCGCTCCTGGAGGAATAGTCCGCACACCAAAAAGATCGGGATAAGGGAAATGATCTCCGTCCAAGCGTCCGCAAATACCCCGGTCACCGCAAGATCGTGTCCCGCCGTCACAGAAACGCCGGACAGCGAAGCAAAATCCTCGGCGGTCTTGACGGTGTTCTTGTAGGCAAAGCTGCTGTTGTCGGCGAACAGGCTGACGCCCTGCAGCTTTTTTGCGTTTTTCTGAATATTTTCAAGATATTCCTCATACCCGACCAGGTGGGCATACTGCTCCTCGACCTGTTGAACGATCATACGCTTGATGGCGCTTTCCTGACTGAAGTCCCAAGTTCCCTCTATCCATTGCTGGTTCGTTTCCTCCTCAAATTCCTCGCACCAAGCAAGGGCCTCCTCAAAGCTGAGGTCGGAAAGCTGTGTAAGCACGGCGTCGTAGGTGTCCCTATAATAGAAGAAATCGGTTTCCTCGTCGCGGTTTTGGTACACAAAAAAATAGGTGTTTACCAGCAGCAGGGCGACCAGCAGGAGCACGAAGGGCTTTCCCAGTAAAATCCGTTTGCATTCCATCAGTCGTCCCCCAAGTACGCCATATACACATCGTCCAGGTTTTTGCCGCACACCTCTGCAATAAGAGCTTGGGGCGCCCCGTGCTTGATCAGCTGGCCGTTTTTCATAAGAAGGATCTCATTTGCGGTGGACTCGATGTCAGAAATAATGTGGGTCGTCAAAAAAACGATCCTGTCCTTGGACAGCTCGATGATATAATTCCGCAGGCGCAGCCGCTCTTTTGGGTCAAGCCCCGCCGTGGGTTCGTCTAAGATCAGCAGTTTCGGTTCTCCCAGCAAGGCCTGTGCCAGCAGCACCCGCTGCTTCATTCCCCCGGAAAATCCGCCCAGCTTTTTGTGCGCCACTTCTTTCAGGTTGACGATATTCAAAAGCTCTTCGATTTGCCCCTTTGCTTTTTTGCGGGGAATTTCCTTCAGTTCCGCAATATAGCGCAAAAATTCCCTGGCACTGTATTCGCCGTAGACGCCGCTTTGTTGGGGCATATAGCCCACCACCGCCCGGAATTTTTTCCCCAGGTCGAGAATGTCCCTCCCGTCCCACAAAATCTGCCCGGAATCCCTCTTTACATTGTCGGTGATCAGATTCATCAAGGTGGTTTTCCCTGCGCCGTTGGCGCCGATAATGCCATACACGCCGCATTCAAAATCGAAGGAAAAATGATCCAGAGCGACCTTACTTCCGTATTTTTTGCAAAGCTGACAAATTTGTAATTTCATATTCGCCCCATTTTTCAATCAAAATCCGAAATATATTTATGAATTACAATCTCACCGGTTCCGAAATCGGACTTGTCGATATAATAGCGGGGGAGCAAATTGGTCACATCGGTAGTCAGCATGATCCGATCCGGCGTTTCACCGCAAATGACGCTGATCCGCACATTTTCAAGGGAATACTCGATGGGAACGCTGCCCAGATCCTTGAACTCCCAGTCGTAAAAACGCAGGGTCATTGCATCCAAGTTACCGTCGGCGATTTCGCTGACGACAATGCAATCCGGGAAGCAGCTCAACTGATATTCCCCCTTCAGCCCCGTATCGAATAAGGCCTTTTTGTCACCGGTGGCATAGGTATATTCATAAATGACCCCGTCTTCAATATAATACAACGCCTCGCTGCCGAAATATCCCGTCCCGAACAGTTCCGATGATTTGAAAAACTCGGTGGTGGTAGCTGTTTCCGGATCCCATGCGCCATAAATATATTGATTTTCTGTCGCATCATATCCAACAACACCGCGGAACGAATCTCCGTCTGCGCGCAGAAGTGCCACAGGCGCATTTACCTTTGCCGGAGACTCCATGGAGCCGTCCAATTTGTAATAATAGGAGGTACCGATTTCATTGCCCTCATCATCTACTTTCACAAGCCCGAAAGAAAAGATCCCGTTCCAAATGGTGGGGGCTGAAAGACCTCTACACGCCTGCTCTTCCATAAATGCGTCGAGGTCAAACACCAACAGCCGCTCCGTACCATCCAAATTCATTCGGATCACGCCTCTTTGTCTGTTGCCTATTTCGTTGTCATCTATGTAAGTATACAAGTATCCCCCATAATAGCAAACGTTTATACCGGTAGGGAAACACGCATTGCAATCTTCGTCCGTATGCGTGCAATCCGGGCGCCCGCACAGCTTGATAACCGTATCCGAACCATGATCGGAGTAGAGAAGCCAATTATTGGTACCGACCGCGCACATCCAATAGGAACCTGTCTCAGTACATTCAAATCCATTATCCACAGCCATGATTCCCTGACGCATAGTACCTGTTCTGACAGTAGATATGGGACATTCCTCTAAAGGCGTTGTAAATACTTCATTGGGATCCTTTACTGAATCCGAACAACCGCTCAGCAGGAAATATATAAGAATCAAAGGAACAAAATAAATTTTGATATAGTTTTTCATAGGTATCCCTTCTATTCAAAATGGGCGGTTTCCGTATGATTCATTATACCATAATTCGGCTCGGATTGTCAAGTGAAGTGCAATGATTTGTTAAAAAATTGGCCTAAACATTTGCGAGGACGCCTATTCAAGTGGGGCGGTAACTGGACGCGCTATGCGCTGGTATTCAGCGGGCTGGACTTGCGGGCGCTGAACGGCATTTACGAATGAACAATAAAAAAGAACAAAAAATTGGTGATGCGGAACCCCAAAAATGGTAGGTATTGACAATGACGTAATTTTGTGCTATAATACGTTAAAGAAAAAAACAGGAGGGCATCTGGAAACAGAAAAAACGTGTAAACGATCCTGAAACAAAAAGGGGAAAATGCCAATGAAAACACATCGGAAAATCATCGCGATCCTGTTGCTGTGCGGGCTGGCGCTTTGCGCCTGCGGGGGACCGCAGGGCGGGGAATCAAGCGACGCGTCGGTCGGCGTCAGCGGCGATAGCGGCGACAGCCTCGACAGCTTTGAAAGCGTCGGCACGTCGTCGGAAAACACGGAACCGTCCGCAGAATCTTTCGACAGCTCGTCCGGGGAAAGCTCTACGGCGACCGAAGAGGAGATCGCGCGATATGCGCAATATTTCGTTCCGCGCCCGGAAGGAAGCGGACTGATCGATTACGACCCGGATCGGACGATCTATTTCTCCTGCCAAAATTGGGATTACGACTACTATGTGGAATCGGTCGGATCGCAGGAAAAAATGTTCTACATTCTTTCGACGGAACCGCTGGATCTGGAAGGCGCGACCATGACGCTCCCGATCCAGAGCAGTTATGTTTCGCAGATCGTGGACTGGTCGTCGAAGGACCTGCAAAAGACGGAAGTCACTTCGACGGAAGGGGGCGGAATGCCTTTCGACCTGTTCCTGGCCTACAAGGGCATCGATTTTAAGCGGTATCGGGAACTGGCGGACCAGACGGACCTCGCCGGGGAACTGTACGAGGCCGGTGAGATCACCGAGGAGGAAGAGGACGCTATGCTGGCCGAGTATTGGGACCTTCATAAGGCCTATTGGGACGAATTTGAGTCGATACCGCCCGAGTCGCTCCCGAAGTTTTACACCTATTTTGCGTCTTTCCGCCTTACCGAGGAACCGCTTGTGGAGGAGAGCTTCCGATACATCGACTTTCAAATCGGTGGCAAGCTCTACCGCCAGGAGATCGGGGAAGTGCGGATCCATACGGAGCTTCTCCCCGACCGTGATCAAATCGGGTACCGGTCCATGGCCATAGGGATCACAAAGGATTGTCCGAATTTATATATCGATGAAGCGGGCGCCGGCTCGATAACAATGGTGCCGGAAGGGGGCATGACGATCAAGGACATCTATGAGTATACCGGCAAGGAACTCACATTTGCGTATGTTACGGTCTATACGTCGAAAGAAAATGCGCACAAAAAATCAGAACTTGTCGTGGAATTTGAGTGGGATATGAAAACGCCCTTCCGCGTAGAGGAAGGGCAGTATGTGGAGATCGATGTAAATTTCCGGGATGAACGGCTGAAGCAGTTGGAATATTCCGGCTACATATATCTCTACATGGATTATGTGTTCGAGGGAGAGGATTGCTCTTCCCTTGCATGGTTTACGAACATTCATCGGGAGTCCGATACCATCTGGGGCAGTAACTGGACGCGCTATGCGCTGGTGTTCAGCGGGCTGGATTTGCGGGGGCGGAACGGCATTTACGAATGAACGCCTGAACAATAGGAAAGGAGGGGGATACCGTGCGCAAACCGTTTCGACATTTCCGCCATGCGGTGCTGTTGCTGCGGCGGACCATCCGTGCGTATCGGATGCTGTCCGTGACGGTGGTGCTTTCGCTTTCGCTGCTGCTGGGGTTTCTGCTGTATACGGATACGACGAACTATCACCGCTACGCGCAGGACATCGTCGCGGACCGGCATTACGTCGTGACCGGCTTTGTGGGGGACGCACAGGAGCGGGCGAGCTGCGCGTCGCTGTTCCGCGCGAACGCGGAAAAGATCGGGAACACCGTATGCTACGAATACTTTCTTTCGGATCGCCCGACCGACATTACGCAGAGCCGATTTGAAACTTCGTACGGAGCGCAGGTCGCGAAGATCCCGCAGGGGTTCGTCTACGGTCTGCCGCGGCACACGCCGAGCGTCCGAAACCTGTACTACGGCGCGGAGATCCAATGGCTGGACGGGCAGGAACACGAGGATATTGACCTGCAGTCGGGGCAGATCCTTCTGGAGGAGCCGTATTTCCGCCTGCTCGGGTTGGACAAGGTGGAAAATCCGACATACCGCCTGTCCATGGAGGGCGTCTATCTGGGGGAATTTGCGGTGGTGGGGACCGTGGCGTCCGATACCGAATACAACGTCAGCGGGGACGTGAACGCCGTGTTTATCGATGCGGGGATGGCGGGAACGGTGGTTTATGTATCCTTGTCAGACATTCCGCAGGCGGTGTTTGACCAAATGGAATGGCGGCAGTTCGTCATCACCTATACGGATGACCCGCACGGGGTCAGCACCCTCGCGAGTACGTTCGAGGAGCATCTCGGGAATTATTGGTCCAACGCCGATGGGCAGGACGCCGCATTCAAGGCGATGCGGGAAGCGAGCGAAAAGAAGTCGATGATCGCGGCGTTGCTGCTGTTGATCCTGGGGATCAACCTGTACGCCTGTTTCGTCAACGCTCTGAACGATCGAAAATTTGAGATCGGCGTGAAGCGTGCGCTGGGCGCGGGGAAATGGAGCATCGTGCGGCAGTTCCTATACGAAAGTCTGCTGATCATGGCGCTGGACACGCTGATCTCGGTTTGGGTGGTCAGCGCCGCCGGCGCGGTGTATAAGTATGTGATGGAACGCACGCCGGACGAGTGGGGAGATCTGCATCAGTATACGCTGTACCTCACGCCGTTCTCGATCGCGATGTTCGCGGTCTGCGCCGTCGCGCTGACGGTCGTGTTCAGTTTGATTTTCGCGTACAAGTCCACGCAGGTACAGGTCGTAGATTACCTGAAGGCTGAATAAAGGAGGAACCTTTCGATGAAAGTTTTGCAATATATTCTCAAAATCGTATTCTGGCTGGTGATTATCGCGCTGCTGATCGCCCCGGTCGGGTTGATCTGGCGGATCTCCCGCGCGGAGATGGCGCAGTACACGGTCGAGGAACCGCCGACGCTTCGGGAAGTGGCGTTCGGCGCGCCCGAGCAGGTTCGGCGTGCGGACGTAAGGGATCAGGTAACCGTCAGCGGGACGTTCGTGTGCAATGCTTACGAGGACATGGAGCTGACGCAGGAGAATCTCGGCGAGTACCGCTGGGACGTCGGCACGGGCGAGGAAGTGCAGGAGGGGCAGGTGCTGGCGAAGTACGGTGAGGAAACCATCGTTTCGCCGGTGGACGGCGTCCTGCAGTCGATCAACGCTTACGGGGAACGACCGTATCTGCGGTTCGGGCTTCTGAAGCCGGTGGAGCTGGAGTGCGTGGTGGACAACACCACGCGGTCCGCGCTGCGCGACGCGATCCAGCTGACGACGGTGGACGGCGCGCCGGTCGAGATCACGTTCGCGTCGAACCTGAAGAACGCTGACGGGACGTCCACGGTGCGGCTGCGCATCGAATCGGGCAGGTATACCGTCGGGCAGAGGTTGGACTTGACCCTATACACCGGGCTGTCGTTCCCGCAGGCGCTGGTGCTGCCGTTCTCCTGCGTCTATCAGAAGGTGCAGGGCGAGGATCAGCCGTGGTACGCCCGAAAGGTGGATCAAAACGGGTATTTCTTGGAGGAAGTGCAGTTAGGCGTGTCCTACGCGGACGGCGATATCGTCTGCGTCACCGGCGTGCAGGAGGGGGATTCTTTCGATTCCGGGTACAAAGCGCTGCTGCAGGGAGGCTGACGCCATGAAGGAACTGCACATCCGTATCGAGCATCTGCGCAAGTCCTACCTCCGACCGGTGCTGACGGACGTGAACCTGGAAGTGACGAATGACAGCTATATCACCGTCGTCGGGAAGTCCGGGTCCGGGAAATCGACGTTGCTGCATATTTTGGGGTTGGTCGAAGGATACGACGGCGGGACGTATGTGTTCAACGGGAAACTTATCCGCAATTGGATGGATTACGCGAAGATGCGTCTGGAGAACATCGGGTTCATCTTCCAGTCGTACAACCTGATCCCGACGATGAGCTGCAAGGAGAATATCCTGCTTCCGACGCTTTACAATCGGCGCAACCGCGTGCAGGATTTTGACGAGCTTGTGTCGCTTTTGGAATTGGAGCCGCTGCTGTCGCAACGGGTGACGACGCTGTCGGGCGGTGAGAAGCAGCGCGTGGCGATCGCGCGTGCGCTGATCCTCGATCCGTGTCTGATCCTCGCGGACGAGCCGACCGGCAACCTCGACCCGAAGAACCGGGACATGATCATGCGTCTGCTGCGCCGGGAGCATGAAAAGGGCCGGGGCGTGCTTCTCATTACGCACGATATGGAGGTCGCGAAGGAAGCGGATACGGTCTACACGCTTTCCGACGGACAACTGCAGGAAACATAAGTTCAAGTCTATACGCCAAATTTCCGAATTTATACGTCGCGGCAAGTCGCTCGGGCTTGCCGCGATTTTTTTGCGAATCGCGGCTTTCGCCTTTCGGGATAAAAGGCAATTTGTCAGAGGATTTTCCCGACAAGCGCCGTGGTATCACGGCGGCAACGCGCCGGGATGCCGTCATTCCAACCGCCGCCATTCCTCAATGGTTTCGTTTCCGTGCACGTACTGCTTTTTCGGAAGGTCTTTGTCCTTGAGATTATAATACGTTCGGTTTCTTACCGAATAAACGTAGGACAGCCGCAAACAGGGCGTCAAATCCCCGTCCTTCACGTCCATACTGAACAGGAAGGTTTTCAGGTTCTTCATGTTTTCAAGGAAATGCAAACTCGGTAGCTCGTTGCTCCCGGTAAGCTCCAGAAGTTCCAGATTTTCGAGCTCCCCCAATACGGAAAAGTCCTTGATTTTGGGGCAGTTTTCAATCCGTAGCGCCCGAAGTGTTCCTTTTACGGTCTCCAACGCGCTGAGATCCTGCAGACAGCGATTGTAGTACAGATACAGGCATTGCATTTTTTGCGACTGCCGGATCCCCTCCAGCGTCGTCAGTTTGCTCTGAAAGATCGAAAGCGTATCCAGGACCGGACTGCAGAATGCCTCGGTCAGATCCCGTTTTCCGTAATGGGTAAGCCCCAAACTCTTTAACGTCCCGACCGTATTGAAATTTTTATAGCCGGGATTTGTTACATGAATATCTTCCAGCCCGTTCAATTTCGCGCAATCAATGCTCGTGGAAAGTTCGTCTTTGGAACCGTATTCGGTCCGGCAGGACAAGCTCTTTACTTGCGGCATCTCATACAGCGGGGAATAATCAAATCCGTCGCCGGAACTGTCCGCCGGGATGATCCGAAAATGCTTCAACGTCGGGCACTTCGTAATAAAGCGGATATCCTCGGCAATGATCATGGCTTTTTCGATCCCATACTCGTTGATGCACGCGATCTGTTCCTCCAAACTTTGCGAAGAGCCGACCATGCGCGGCGAAGAGCAGGGTACGTCTTGCGGATACTTCACGACAATGGCGTCATATACGTTTGCCGAACGTGTAATGGACGTAAAAGGAAACCCTTCCCGCAAAAGATACCCGCGAGCGGCATCGCTCATGTCCGTATTCACTTCATGGATATCAAACATCAAAAGAGCCTCCATATCCTGTTGTTACACCTTCACAAAATGCGTCCCGCGACGCGCCGTTCAAAAAAGGGCCCGACGCGCTGCAACAAAAGGCACGTCGAACCCCATTTTTACTCCGATTCTTCCCGCGTTATTCACCGAACGGTCGCTGCGGCGGCTTCTCCGGCGAGATCACGACACGGCGGTCGTCCCCTTCGCCGATTGAATGCGTGGTCACGCCCGGGATCTCCTGGCAGGTCGAATGCACGATCCGCCGTTCATACGGCGACATCGGCTCGAGCGAGAACGCCCGGTGGTACCGAAGCACCTTCTCCGCCATCCGCCGCGCGACCCCGCGCACCGTTTCCGCGCGCCGCGCGCGGTATCCCTGCGCGTCCACGGAAACGCGATAGTACCCTTCGTTGCCGATATTCGCCGAGAGCGTCGTGAGGTATTGCAGCGATTCCAGCACGTCCCCACGGCGACCGATCAGCGCACCGAGGTGGTTGCCCGTGATGTTGAGCGAAAGCTCCTCGTCCGTTTCCGAAACCACCTCGATCGTCGCGTCGAGCCCCATGTTTTCGATAAGGGTTTCGAGGAACTGCATCGCGCGTTCCGCCGGAACGCTGGAAACCTCCGCCGCTTCCACGTCGGACGGCTCTTCAGCGGACTCCTCCACGGATCCCTCCGCAGGCTCCTCCGCCGGTTCTTCCTCCTCCGGCAGGTAGACGCGCAGCTTCGCGTCCGACGCGCCGATGCCGAACAGACCCTTTTTCGGTTCCTCCAGCACCTCGTAGGACGCGCGATCCGCCGTCACGCCCAACTGCGCAGCACCCGCTTCCAGCGCCTGCTCCACTGTTTTCCCGGTCGAAATGACTTCTTTCATGTATCGTTCCCTTCCTTCTGTTCCGCCGAGCCGTCCGCCGGCTCGTCGTCCTCCGCGGAGAGCATTTCAATCTTTGTCGGTCTGCGGTACGGCAGATCCTCCCGACCGCCCTGCTTCTTTCCGCCGTCCTGCTTCGGACGCGCGGCTTCCACGCGGCTGGGCGGGCTGACCTCCAAATCGCGGTAGGAATCGTCGTCCTCGTCCACCTCGATCGTGATGACCTTCTTCTTTTTCTGCTTCCCGCGATATTCCTTCTTCATTTCCTCCAACTGCTCCGGCGTATACACCGGCAGCGGGCGGAGCTTCTGCACGAGCGGCGCCTGCGCCATGGACAGCAGCGTACGCCAGATCCAGTACGCGCCGATGGCCGCCGGGAACTGGAACGTGAACACCGTCGAGATCAACGGCATACCGACCGTCATGAACAGCCCCGTGCCGACCTCCTTGCCGTCCGGGCCGACCTGCGCGGGCTGGAAATGACGCATCAGCTTGGTGCTCAAAAACGACGACAGGAACACGAGCAGCGGCACGAGCAGCAGCATCCAGTCCTGCCACGTCTGATTGCCCGAAAACGACGGGTTACGCAGCAGATTGATTCCCAAAAACGTGAAATCCGGCACCATGCCCGAAATGTCCACCTGCTCGAAGTCGTAGTCCTCCGGCAGCGCACCGGCTTCCTTGAGCGACGCGACGTAGCCGTCGCCGTAGGTCTCGACGATGTCCACCGCGTTCAGTTCGCGGTAGGTCATGCGGTCGCTCGGGGTCAGCAGGTACTTCTGGAAGCCGTTTTCGTAGGTCTGTTCCTCGTCCTCGCCCGGTTCGGTCCGCTCGCCGAGCGTATTGATGCGAGAAGCGAGGATCGCGTCCGCCTCCTTGGCGGCGTCGTTGTCCGTCAGGTGGGCGCGAATGTCCTCGGCGTAGGTGTAGGCGTACTGGGCGAACAGCCCCGCCATGTCGTCCTTGCTTCCTGTAAACGACGGGTCGACCTCCTGCACGATCCCCACCATCTGATCCACCGCTTCGTCGGTGAACGAGGACGAGTACTGCACCGGGTAGCGCACGATCGCGAACAGGATGAAGATCAGCGGCAGCTGGATCAGCAGCGGCAGGCACCCGGAGAACGGGCTGAACCCTTCCTTCTGGTACATTTCCTGGATTTCCGTCTGCATCTTCTGCTGCGTGACGCGGTCGGTCCGTCCGGCGTACTTCTCGCGGATGGCGAGCTCCTTCGGCTGGATCTTCGCACGGGCGATCTGGGACTTCTGCTGCTTGAGCCCGAGCGGAAGCTGCAGAAGGAGCTGGAACACCAGTGCGAAAAAGAGCAATCCGAACAGATAGGAGTTCTGCGCGATCCAGACGCAGAACTTCATGATATAACTGAACGGAAGATAGATGAATTGCATAAATCAGAACACCTTTTCAGAGTGGTTTCGGTTTTTTAGGGCTGTTTCCGGCACTTCGGCGCTTCTTGCGCGTCCGTTCCGGCACCGGGTCGTAACCGAACCCGCCCCAAGGGTTGCAGCGGAGCAGCCGCCGCACGGTCAAAAAAAGACCGACGAATGCCCCCCGCTTTTCGATAGCCTCGATGGCGTACTGGGAGCACGTCGGCACATAGCGGCAACACGGCGGGAGCGACGGAGAAATATGCTTTTGATAGAACCGCACGGGCGCGATCAGCGCACGGCGAACCACCCGCACCGGCCAAATCGGGCGCTTCATGTTCCCGCACCGAGCAGGCAGGCCCGCGCAAGCAGCACGCCGAGTTCCTCGCGCAGATCCCAATAGCTCGCCCTCACGGCGTTTTCCCGCGCGACCAGCACGAGCAGCTTCCCGCCCGGCAGGTCCGGCAGATAGAACCGATAGGCCTCACGGATGCGCCGCTTGACGCGGTTGCGCGTCACGGCATTGCCCCGCTTCTTGGAAACGGTGATCCCCAGATACGTCCGGGACTTGTCCCGCCCCGAAAGAACATACAGCGAAAGGGAGGGAGAAGAAAATCCCTTCCCCTTGCGGTACGCCCGGGCAAACAGATGGTTCTGCTTGAGGGGATACAGCTTCTTCCGTTCCACCGCACCCTCGCTCTTCTCAGTAGGTAAGACGCGCTCTGCCCTTCGCACGGCGTCTCTTGAGGACCTTGCGTCCGTCGGCCGTCGCCATTCTCTTGCGGAAGCCATGCTCCATCTTTCTGTGTCTTTTCTTGGGTTGATAAGTCGGTTTCATCTTTTTCACCTCCGTGAAAGGTCATGGGCAACAAATTGCCAGTACTAACTTTATCATATTTTCCCGGGTTTGTCAAGGGGTGGAGATAAAAAACTTTTCAAACTTTTTGTTTTTCTCTCAAAAAACGTCAGGTGTCCTCTTTCGGGTTGACATGTACGGTGCATTCCTTGACCGGTTCGAACGCGCAGACCGCCGCACGCACCTGCTCGGCGATCTCGTGCGATTCCCGCAGCGGCAGGTCCGCCCGCACGCCGATCTCGACGTCCGCGTCCACCCGTTCCCCGAACAGACGCGTCCGAAACACGTCCACCGACAGCACCCCCGGCACGGATTCCGCCGCCTTGCGCAGTTCCGCGGTCAGCTCCGGGTCCGCCGCACGGTCCACCAGCCGCCGTAGGGAATCCCGGGCGATCCCGACCGCCACGAACAGCACCACGACCGACAGCACGACCGCCGCGAGCGCGTCCGCACGCGGATACCCCGCCATGCCGCCGACGATCCCGGCGAGCGACCCGACCGACGAGAGCGCGTCGGAACGGTGGTGCCACGCGTCCGCCCGCAGGCTCAGCGCCGCTTCCGGCACCTTTTTCGCCGCGTGGACGGTCAAATGGTACATCCCCTCCTTCACGGCGATGGAGACCACCGCCGCGACCAGCGCGAGGGCGGTCGGCGACGGGCGGTCCGGCTCGAACAGCAGCGACTGCACCCCCTGCCAGCCGATTCCCAGCCCAACGGCGAACAGCGAAAGCGCGAGGCACGCCGTCAGCACGCAGGCGACCTTCTCGTGCCCGTAGGGGTGGTTTTCGTCCGGCTTGCGCTTCGCCAGCCGAAGCCCCGCCAGCACCAGAACCGTCGAAC
The DNA here is from genome assembly GCA_947630765.1 of uncultured Clostridia bacterium. Taxonomy (GTDB): domain Bacteria; phylum Bacillota; class Clostridia; order Oscillospirales; family CAG-382; genus Coliplasma. The sequence goes on from CANRIX010000011.1 coordinate 15,607, forward strand.
CCACGTCCGACGCCGAATGCACCGCGTCCGCCACCATCGCGCCGGAACCGCCGAACAGTCCGGCGAGCAATTTGAACACGGTCAGCGCCAAATTCCCCGCAAGCGTCAGCACGGACACCCGTACCGCCGGGTCGCGCGGGAGCGGATCTCGGAAAAGCCGCAAAAAAATCGTCTACCCTTCTTGCAAAATCACGCGAGGTATGCTATACTGTAGAAAGGAAAAGGTCCGCCGCGTCCTGCGGACCCGTTTCCGCCAAATGCCTGTTGCTTTCAGTATACGTCAAAATCGGACGTTTGTCAAATCTTTTTTGGAGCGTATCCGCCGTGCAGATGCTTTCGACCGCCGTCAGCGTGCTGGTGCTGATGGCGTACGCCGTGCCGGGGTTCCTGTTCGTCAGGACCCGTGCCCTTTCGGCGTCCCAGATCCCCCCGTTCTCCAAGGTGCTGCTGTACGCCTGTCAGCCGTGCCTGCAATTCTACGCGTTCCAGACCGCGGACTGCACGCCGGAACTGCTCGGGCGGATGGGGCTGTTCTTCCTGTTCTGCACCGGGCTGCAGCTGCTGATGCTGCTCGCGATGACCTGTGCGCTGCGCTTCCGCCTGAAAGAAGCCTGCCGCCGGGCGTGCGCGATCGGCGGGGTGTTCGGGAACGTCGGGTTCCTCGGTATTCCCCTGCTGCAGGCGCTTCTGCCGGAGGAGATCGTCCCGGAAGCCGTCGCCCTTTCGGCGGTGTTCTCGCTTTCGATGAACCTGATCGCCTGGACCTGCGGGCTGTTCCTGCTGACCGGCGAAAAGCGGCACATCCGCGCCCGCGCCCTGCTCGCGAACCCGTCCATGCTGACGTTCTACGTCGCGTTCCCGCTGTTCCTGCTGCACCTCCGCCTGCCGGCGGTCGCGCTCGACGCGGTGACGCTGCTGGGGCGGATGTCCACCCCGGTCTGCATGATCGTTCTCGGGATGCGGCTCGCCTGCACGCCGTTCCGCCGCATCGTCTGCGACGGGTACGCGTGGCTCGCCTGTGCCGGGAAACTGCTGGTCATGCCCCTGCTCGCGTGGGTCGGGACGGCGTTCCTGCCGCTGCCGCCGGTGTTCTGCGCGACGCTGTTCCTGCTCGGCTGCTGCCCGACCGCGTCCGTCACGCAGAACCTCGCCGAGCTGTTCCTGCCGCCGGAAGCGACGGAAGCCCGTTCGACGGCCGCCGACGCGATCCTGCTGTCCAATCTGCTATGTATCTTCACGATTCCCCTGCTCTCGCCGCTGCTCGGCGTTTGAGAGGGTGGAAAGGTGTGTTTCTTCGCTCTATGAAAAATCCCATCGGCATCTTCGATTCCGGGCTCGGCGGGCTGACCGGCTACCGCGCCCTGCGGAAACTTCTGCCCGGTCGGACCCTGCTCTACTTCGGCGACACCGCCCGCGTCCCCTACGGGACCCGTTCGCGGGAGGTCATCCGCCGCTATTCCACGCAGGACGCGAACTTCCTGCTCTCCCACGGGGTCTGCGCGATCCTCGTCGCCTGCGGGACCGCGTCCTCGAACGCGCTCGACCTGCTCGAGCAGACCTTTTCCGTCCCGTTCGTCGGGGTGGTCGCCCCGGCGGCGGAACAGGCGGCACGGGTCGCCGAAAACGGGAACGGGCGGGTGCTCGTGCTGGGCACGTCCGCGACGGTCGCGACCGGCGCCTACGAACGCGCGATCCACGCGATCGACCCGAAAATCCAGGTGCGCTCGGCGGCCTGCCCGCTGTTCGTCCCGCTCGTCGAGAACGGACACACGCAAAAAGGCGACGTCGCCGCGACGGCGATCGCCGAGGAATACCTGCTCCCGCACGCGGACTTCCGCCCGGACGCGGTCCTGCTCGGCTGCACGCACTATCCGCTGCTTTCGGAAGTACTTTCCGCCGTCCTGCCGGGTCCCGTGCTGATCTCCGCCGGCGAAGCGTCCGCGAAAGCGATGGCGTCCCTCGCGGCAGCCTCCCTGCCGCCGTCCGACGGAAGCGCGTCCGACGCGTTCTACACGTCCGACGACCCGGCGCTCTTCCGCCGGGAGGCCGCCCGCTTCCTCGGCGCGCCGCCGGACGCCCCGGTTTTTCACGTTGACATCGAAAAATACTGACGAAAAGGAGACGGCCATGACCCCCGTCAACATCCGCATCGAATCCAACTTCCAATACCCCGGCGATTCGCCGGAGCCAGACGTCCTCGCCTACACGGTCCCGGGCAAGTGCCTGCGCACCGACGACGGGATCCAGCTGCAATACGACGAACCCGCCTGCACCGGCATGGAGAACGTCCGCACGACGGTCAATATCCTGCGGGACGGGGTCATCACGGTCTACCGCGGCGGGCAGATGTGCGACGTGCTCGGCGGAAGCCCGGTCACGCTCGCCCTCGCCTTCGAGCGCTCCCGCCCGCAGGAGGGGACCTACGAAAACGACTGCGTCGCCTTCCCGTTCGTCGTCCGCACCGACCGATTGGAGTGTTCGTTCACGGAGGAGGGCGGGTGCTTCGACGTCGCCTATTCGATGGAGATCCAGGGGCAGATGGCGTCTTTCAACCGGCTCAAGCTGGTCGCGACCCCCGCGTCGCCGCTGCTGTCGAAAAGGGAGGGAACGCCGTGAGGATCCGTTTGCCGCAGGACGACCTGATCCTGCTCCCGCGCGAGGTGCTTTCCCGCCTGAAGGAGGCGTCCGGCGCGGAACTCAAGGTGCTTGTCTACCTGTTCGCGTGGAAGGAAGCCGAACCGGCGGAGCTCGCGACCCAGCTGGGCGTCACCCCGGCGGAAGCGGAGTCCGCGCTGGCGTTCTGGCGCGGTGCGGGGCTTCTCGAAGCGGACGACAGCGCCCCGAAGAAGCCGGTCCCGGCGAGCACGTCGCTGTTCCGCAACTACGACAGCCGCACCATCTCCGAACACCTCGACGGCGACAAGAACTTCCGCGCCTGCTGCGATCTGGTCGCCGAAAAGCTCCAAAAGACCCTGACCAAGAACGACTACAGCTCCCTGCTCTACCTCTGCGACTACGTCGGACTGCCGCCGGAGGTGGTCAGCGGGGTCGCCGCCTACTGCGAATCCAAGGGCAAGCGTTCGATGCAGTACCTGATGAAGACCGCCCTGAGCCTGTACGAAAACGACGGCGTGGACAGCTACGAAAAGCTGGAAGCCTACCTCACCAAGGTCGAACAGTCCAAAACCGGCGAAGCGCTGGTGCGTCGGCTGTGCGGGTTCGGCGACCGGGAGCTTTCGCCGCGTGAAAAGGAATTTCTGGACCGCTGGTTCGTCGAATGGGCGCTGCGGCAGGATCTGGTCCGCTTCGCCTACGAAAAGACCGTCGACGCCATCGGCAGACCCAGCCTGTCCTACATGAACGCCCTGCTCAAACGCTGGTACGAATCGGGGTTCCTGACCCCGCAGGACGTCGAAGCCAAGGACCGCAAGGCGGACGGTGCGACCGCTTCCTCCGTCGCCGGATACCCGGACGCGGACGAATTCTTCGAGGCGGCGCTGAAAGCCGGATTTGAAACCACGGATTGAATCCTAAAAACCACGGGAGGTCCCCATGAAAGTCATCGAAGCGCTCCGCAAAAAGGACGAGCAGCGGGCGGACGCGGAAGCCGCCGCACGCCGGCGCACCGAGGAGCTGTACGTCGCCCTGCCCGCCCTGCAGGCGCTGGACGCGAAACTCGCTTCCCACGGTCCCGCCATCGCGAAGCTGGTATTCACGAAGGACCGCGAGGGGCTCGCCCGGCTGGAAGCCGAGAACCGCGACCTGCAGGAGCAGCGCAGACAGCTGCTGACCCGAAACGGCTACCGCCCGGACGAGGACGCGCCGGTCTACCGCTGCGCCGTCTGCCGCGACCGGGGGGAAGTGAACGGGTCGCTCTGCGCCTGCGTGCGGGAACTGGTCGCCGTCGACCGCTATACGTCGACCGGGCTCGGCAAGGGGCTGCTCGGCAAGACGTTCGACAACTTCTCCCTGCGCTACTATACCGGCGAGGACCGCACGCATATGGAAGCGCTGCTTTCCATCTGCCGCAAATACGCTGAAACGTTCGGCGAGGATTCCCGCAGCCTGCTGTTCCTCGGCGGCACGGGGCTGGGCAAGACCCATCTGTCCGCCGCGATCGCCGGGGAAGTCGCGAAACAGGGCTGGGACGTGCTGTACGAGACCTCGCAGAAGCTGTTCGACCGCTACGAAACCGCCCGGTTTTCGCAAGGGTCGGACGAGCGGATCGAACGGTACGAGTCCTGCGACCTGCTCGTCGTGGACGACCTCGGCGCGGAGTGCGCGTCGAAGTACACGGCGGCGACCTTCTTCAACCTGCTCAACACCCGCCTGATCAACGGTAAGCCGATGCTGATCAACACCAACCTCAACCGTCCGCAGCTGGAAAAGGCCTACGGCGGACGCGTGCTGTCCCGCCTGCTCGGGGAATTCCGCGTGCTGAAGTTCGTCGGCACGGACGTGCGGATGCAGAAGATCGCCGGGGGCGCGTCCGAATGAAGTCCGTGGAGCTTTATACCGACGGCGCGTGCAGCGGGAACCCCGGCCCGGGCGGCTACGGCGCGATCCTCGTCTGCGGGAGCGCGGAACGCGAGCTTTCCGGCGGCGAACCGTCCACCACCAACAACCGCATGGAGCTGATGGCGGCGATCGTCGGGCTGGAAGCGCTGCGCGAGCCCTGCCGCGTCCTGCTGACCAGCGATTCGCGCTACCTCGTCGACGCCGTCGAAAAGCATTGGCTGGAAAACTGGGTCAAACGCGGCTGGAAAAAGGCGGACGGCAAGCCCGCGCTCAACGTCGACCTCTGGCAGCGGCTGCTCGTCCAGCTTGAACGCCACGACGTGACCTTCCGCTGGATCCGCGGTCACGCCGGTCATCCGTATAACGAGCGGTGCGACAGGCTCGCCGTCGCACAAACTTTCGGAGGGCAAACACAATCGCATCGTCAGCGCTAGCGACTTTGTCGCAGCGCTGCCTCGCTCTGTGTATTTCCCCCCGAATACCCCCTTTCATCGAAAAATGGCTCGGCTTGCGCCAATACTGACGCCGCCTTCGCCGGTTTTCTCTCAAGGAGTTCTGCTCCGAACACAATGTGTTCGGAGCGGGCGGCCTGCATGTCCGCCTCCGGAACGATATTTTTGTTGTATTTTTAATTGCAAAAAACCAAAACAAAAATACGGCGCAAGACCGAAAAACGGTACTGCACCGTATTTTATTTTCCTACGCCGAACGGAAAACGCGTCACAGCCGTTTCTGCATCATGTACTCGTTCACAAAGGTGCCGTCCTTCATTCGGATCGCGTCGGGTTTCACCCCGGTGATCCGAAATCCCATTTTTTCATACAGCCCTCTCGCCCTGCTGTTGCCCTCGATAAATTCGATTTCGATTTGCCGGACGTCGCCGCGTTCTTTCGCCGTCCGAATCATCTCCTCGAACATTCTGGTCCCGATCCCGAGGTTCCAATACGCCTGCAGGAGCGCGATCGCGACGGAAGCCCTGTGGCGGTCTTTCATGCCGGTACGGAACGAGATCTCGCAATTTCCCGCCAATTTCCCGTCCACAAAGCAGGCGATCATCAGCTCGTTCGGCTTGCAGCGGGCGTTGTTGATGAAAGCCCTTTCCTGTTCCAGCGTGAAATCCGCAAACTCCTCCGGGTGCCGTCCTCCGGGTGCCGCATCAAATACGCCGTTTCGCCGGACGCTTGGGTGATGAAACGGAGCATTTCCTCCGCGTCCGCCTCGCGGGGACTCCGCAGAAGCGCCTCCCGCCCGTCTTTTAACGTGAATTTTCTTTCCTCAAAAACCATTGTCCTTTCCCCCAAAAATCCGATTTTTTCCACGCAAAAACGGTGCAGCGAGCGCTTCGCGGGAGCTGGTGACAGCCGGGTCGCGACGGCAAAAACCGAGCGAGCACCGAACGCAACCCCCAAGGCAGGAAGGCATGACCCTTCATAAATATATCCCCCGAAATCGACAACGTCGATTTCGCACTGCGGGGGTGTGGGGGTTGTCACAACCCCCACCGTATCCCTCGTACCCCTTACGCACGCCCCTCGATCAACGCCTCCACCCGGCACGCGGCGGAGAACGCTTCGCGGGCGAATCGGTACGGGTCGGTCGACGCGCTTTTCAGCTCCAGCGTGAGCGGAAGCGCCGGATTCGCGTCGAAGTACGGGCGCAGGCGGGAGGCGACGCGGCGGAAATCGATGGACCCGGTGAACGGCAAAAGGTGGTCGTCCCGTTCGCCGAAATTGTCGTGCAGGTGGATCGAAACCAAGTCGTTTCCGTAGCGTTCGAGAACGCCGCGCCCGCCGTCGTAGAGGTTCTCGTGCCCGCAATCGAAGCAGAACTTCCGCGCAGGCGAGGACAGGTTCGCGAACAGGTCGGCGAGGTAGGACGTCTTGCGCAGGTTCTCGAACGCGACGGCAACCCGTAACCGCTCCGCCTCGCGGCAGATCGACGCGTACCGCGCAAGCCCTACTTCGTTGAACGCGGGCGGAAAATCCCCGCTCGATAGATGCAGCACCACGACCGGCACGCCGCAGGCGGCCGCCCCGCGTACGCAGGCACGGAAGTAGTCCGCTCGCGCTTCCCCGACAGGCCCGTCCAGCCAGATCTCGTTGACCCCGTGGTACTCCGCGTGGACGGTTTCGACCGCAAGCCCCGCCGCCGACGCGGCGGAAACCGCACGGACCCCTTCGCCGGCAAAGCCCCACATCACGAACGTGTGCGTGAACCCGGCACGGGAAAGCGCATCGGCGCAGACGGACGGCGGGACCGACGCGTCAAACCGCAAGTTGCAGGACTTGATCATGGCGTTCCCTCACTCGACGAACCGCCCTCACCCGGCGAACCGCTGTGCAGGTGCTCGGAACAGACCCGGTTGTAGACCGTCCCGCCGCTCGACCCGGGGAACTCGTCCTCGCCGTACAGGTTGTAGTAGAACGGCACGTCCCGCACGGACGGGTAGACGTAATTCGACGGCACGTCAATATAAATATAGGAAGCGTCCGAAATGCGCACATTGCGCGCGAAGGTGCGTTCGGACTTTTCCAGCCGCCGGAAGCCGACCGTGACCAGACTGCTTTCCGGGCAGTCACATCCGGGCATGCAGATCGCCTGCGTGTTCCGATCCCACTGCACGGCAATGTGCTTGTCGCAGGTCTCCACGGGCGGGTCCGCCTTGAGGTAATAGAAATCGTCAGTCACGACAGACGCACCGCCGAGGTAATGACCGATGTCGTTCTCGCACGCGTCGGTCGCGAGCTTGCCGGAGATCGTGCAGATGCGCATCCCCGTCCCCTTCGCGTAGGCGACGGCATTCGGCTGCGCGAACGCCTTTGAATAGGGAATGCCCGCTTCCTCGTAGTATTCGTAGATCATGCGGAACGCGCTGTTCCAAAGCCCTGCGGCCGCGCCGCCCTTGGCGGTGATGGTCTTGTTGTTGTCGTAGCCGTACCAGCACGCCCCGACGAGGTCCGGCGTATAGCCGCAGAAGTAGAGGTCCTTGTTGTCGTTGGTCGTGCCGGTCTTGGCGGCGACCTCCAGACCGAACGGCTTGTAGAAGTCGATGTAGTTCCGCGCCGTACCGTTCGGGCCGGTGATGACCTTTTCGAGAAGCTTGGTTATCATAAACGCCGTCGCTTCGGAGTAGAGCTGCTCCGGCTCCTGTCGGTTATCCAGCACGATGTTGCCCTGCGCGTCCCGCACGACCGAGTAGGTCCGCGCATGCGAGGTCAGCCCGCCGTTCGCGAAACAGGCGTACGCCTGCGTCATTTCACGCACGGTCACGCCGAACGTGAACGACCCGAGCGACAGCGGCGAAAGCGCCGCGTCGGAGAAGGTCTTGCCGTTCGGGGCAGTGTAGTTCTGCACCAACGTCGTAAAACCGGAACGCACCATATTGTCGAACACGTTCTGCACGCCGAGCGCCTGGCAGGTCTTGACAGCGACCGTGTTGAGCGAGCGCTGGATGGCGTTCTCCAGCGAGCTGCGGCCGGTGTAATTCTTCGTGGCGTTGTTCGGCCAGAAGCCGGTGGCCTCGTCGTACAGCGCCGGTACGTCGTCGCACGGGCCGACGTAGTTGTACAGCCCCGTGTCCAGCGCGTAGGCGTAGACGGCGACCGGCTTGACCGACGAACCGCACTGCCGCTTGCTTTGCGTGGCGCGGTTGAGCCCGCGGCTGATCTTCTTTTCCCCACGTCCGCCGACGATGCCGAGCAGGTTCCCTGTCTTGGGGTCCATCACGCACATCGCCGACTGCGCCTGAATGCCCGTCGTGGCGGGCCAGTAGCTTTCGTCGGTGTAGACGGTTTCGAGGATGCTCTGGATCTTCGGATCGACGCAGGTGACGATCTGCAGACCGCCCGAATAGAGTTTGAGGGACGCGCTGCGCTCGTCAAGCCCATATTCCTCCATCAAATCGTCGATCACGTCGTCGATGACGGCGTCAATGTAATAGGAATGCACCTTTTCCGTGTAGACGTAGTTCTCCGAACCCTCCGCCAGCTGTAACGGAGAATCGTAGGCTTCGTCGAACTGCTCCTGCGTGATCTTCCCCTGTCGAAGCATCTCGCGCAGGACGAGGTTGCGCCGTTCGAGGTTCTGCTGGGGGTTGATCAGCGGGTCGTACTGCACCGGCGACTTGCCGATGGACGCGATTGCGGCGCACTCGTTGAGCGTCAGGTCGCTCAGCTCTTTGCCAAAGTATTCCTCAGCAGCCGCCCGAACCCCGTAGCACCCCTCTGAAAGGGAGATCGTGTTAAGGTACATTGTTAGGATCTCCGGCTTGTCGTAGGTCAATTCGACGTTGCGGGCGCGATAAATCTCCTGAATCTTTCGCTGCATGGTGTTCTGGTTATCACCCGTGACGTTCTTGATGAGCTGCTGCGTGATCGTCGAACCGCCGTACTGCGAGCCGGATGGCACGAAGAAGTTATAGACCGCCGAAAGCGTCCGCTTGGTGTCCACTCCGTGATGCTCCCAGAACCGCTGGTCCTCAATGCAGATATACGCGTCGATAAGCATTTCCGGGATGTCGTCATAGGGGACCCAAAGGCGGTTTTCGCCCGCGGACAGCCGGTCGTCCTCCATTTCGACGAGGTTGCCCGCCCGGTCCTCGTAGTAGAGCTCCGTCGTCAGAGAGGATTCGTATTGGAGGTTTTCCAACTCCGGCACGTCGTCGTCGGAAAATTCCTGCAGATAGGCCATGAAACTGATGCCCACCACGGCGCCGACAATGACCCCGACGAGCAGAACCGTGAACACGACGCTGAGCGTATAGGTGACCGCCTTGCGCAGGATAAACAGCAGAGTCTTTCCCGAGTACTTCCCGATTTTTCCCACGACCCGAAGCGCTTTCCTGCTCTTTTCGCCGTTTTTGTCGGCGTCGGACGCGCCGTTCGGGTCCGATTCGTCCCCGCCGTCGTCCGGGAACAGTCCGCCCGCGACCCGGGTCTTGCCGTTCGCGTCGCCGATCCTGCCGTCGGGCACGTCAAAAAGGCGCGTTTCGCCGCCGTTCGGACTGCCGCCCGTCGGGGCAAGGGGGTCGTCGAAAACCCCTTCCTCTTTTTCCTCATTCGGACTGCCGTCCGACGGGACGAGGAGGTCGTCGAAGAGCCCTTCCTCTTTTTCCTCATTCGGACCGCCGTCCGACGGGACGAGAAGGTCGTCAAAAAATTCTTTTTCTTTTTCCTCGCGGGAACCGTTCTCCTTCTCCATCTATTGATGCTCCATCCTTTCCTATGCGTTCCGTCCGCCCGCCTTCGCGTCCTTCACCGCGACGTTTTCGCCGCCGAGCAGGTTTTGCAGCATCGCGAGCAGTTCGCCGTCCAACCGGCAGAAAAGCCCCTTGACCGCCCGCAGCTTCCGCTCTTCGGCGAAGTACGCGAGCACCCGGCAGTCCCCCGGGTACTTCCGCGCCTCCGCGAGCGCCGCGTCCAGCGCCGGACGGTTCTCCGCCGTCACGCGCAGGTACAGCGACGCCGATGCGGACTTTTCCGCATTCAGTATAGCACGCTTTCCGCCGGAAATTGTTTCCGGGTTGGAAATATTTTTCAAAATCATCTTCAATTCGGCGTTCGCCGAGGATCCGTCCCCGCCGTTTTCGCCGTTTTCGGAAAGTTCGACCGTCCCGTCGAGCAGCAGCGCCGTCCCCGGGACGAGCGCGTCCCCGAAGCGCGCATACGCCGACGGGAAAACCGTCACGCGAACATCCCCCGTCTCGTCCTCGGCAGACAGGAACGCCATCGTCTCCCCCTTGCGGGTCTGCCGCCGTCGCAGTTCCGTCACCGCGCAGAGCAGGCGGCAGAACGCCCCGTCCCGCAGGTTGCCGCTTTCCAGTTTTTCGCGCATCTCCGAAACCGTCTGCGCCCCGGTTTTCTCCCGCAGTCCGGCGAATCGGTCGAGCGGGTGCCCCGAAAAGTAGAGCCCTGTCTGCTCCTTTTCCCCGGCAAGCTTCTCCGAAAGGGTCATTCGTTCCTCTTTCGGGAGTTCCAGATGGATCGCCACGGCTTCCTCGCCCGGCTCGTCGAACATCCCGACCTGCCCGACGAGGTTGTGCGCACGCAGGTCCGCAAGCTGCGAAAGCCCCCATTCGATCTGGCTCAACAGCCCGCCGCGACCGAACCCGAACCCGTCCAGCGCACCGGCGAGCGTCAGCGCATGGACCGACTTCGGCGGCGCGAACGCGCACACCCGGGTCAGCAGGTCCTCCGGCGAACGGAAAGGTCCTTCCGCCTCCCGCTCCTCGACCAGACGGCGGGCGAACAGGTCGCCCACCCCCTTGACGGCGGCGAGCCCGTAGCGGATGTCCCGCCCTTCGGCGGAAAATTCCGCGAGCGACCGATTGACGTCCGGCGGCAGGATGCAGATGCCGAGACCGGCGCATTCGGACGCGTATGCGCGTACCTTGTCCGTCCCCCCACCCGCGTTGAGCAGGGCGCAGAGGTAGTGCTGCGGGTAGTGCGCCTTGAGGTAGGCGGTGCGGTAGGCGAACAGGGCGTAGGCGGCCGCGTGGCTCTTGTTGAACGCGTACTTCGCGAACTCCCGCAGGGTCGAAAACAGCTCCGACGCCTTGTCCCGTGCGACGCCGTTCCGCACACAGCCGTCGAGGAACGCCTGCTCCTCCCCCTCCATCTCGTCCATCCGCTTGCTCTTCATCGCGTGGATCAGCACGTCGGCGTGCCCGAGCGTGAAGCCGGCGAGGTTGCGGCAGATCTGCATGACCTGCTCCTGGAACAGCAGGCAGCCGTAGGTTTCCCGCAGGATCGGCTCGAGTTCCGGGACGAGGTAGACCGTCTTTTCCGGGTGCGCACGGTTGCGCAGGAAGGTCTCGATCGAAAGCGACGGACCCGGTCGGTAGAGCGAGATGACCAGCATCAGATCGGCAAAGCAGGTCGGTCGGACCCGCTGCAGAAGCCCACGCATCCCTTCGCTTTCCAATTGGAACAGCCCCAGCGAATGCCCGCTCCGCAGCAGGGCGTAAGTCTTTTCGTCGTCGGTCGGGACGTCCGCAAGCCGGAAGTCCGGGTCCTCCGCGCGGACCGCCGTTTCCGCTTCCTGCAGCACGGTCAGGTAGCGCGAACCGAGGAAATCGATCTTCAAAAGCCCGAGCAGGGCGATCTCGTCCTTCGTGTACTGCGTGACCGCCCCGGCGTCCCCGTGGGACAGCGGCACATATTCACACAACGGCTTGTCCGCGATGACCAGCCCCGCCGGGTGGGTCATCGTGTTGCGCAAGCGGCCCTCCAGCTGCATCGCGTATCCGAACAGCGTCCGCGCCGTCTCGTCCGTCTCGCATTTTTCCCGCAGTTCGGGCAGCTTCGCGACCAGTTCCCCCAGCCGCAGGCTGTTCGTGCGGGGGATCAGGCGGAGCAGTTCGCCCACGCGGTCGCGGGGCAGTCCCATCGCGCGTCCCGCGTCCCACATCGCCTGCCGGCACGCCATGGTGCCGAACGTCAAAATCTGCGACACCCGGTCGCGCCCGTACTTCTCCGTCACGTAGGCGGTGACTTCCCCCCGCCGTTCGTCGCTGAAATCGATGTCGAAATCCGGCATATTCATGCGTTCCGGGTTCAAAAACCGCTCGAACAGCAGTCCGTGGGCAATCGGGTCGATCTCGGTGATCCCGATGCAGTACGCGACTAAACTTCCCACGCCGCTCCCCCGTCCGGGACCGACCGGGATGCCCGCCTGACGCGCGAACCGCACGAAATCCCAGACGATCAGGAAGTAGTCCGAAAAGCCCATCTCCCGGATGGTCCGCAGTTCGGTTTCCAGCCGCTCGTCGTACGCCATCCCGCCCGGGATCGCCCCGGCGCGGACCCGTTTCGCGCACCCCTTGCGGCTGAGCCTCGCGAGGTACGCGTCCGCCCGCTCGCCGTCCGGCAAGGGGTAGACCGGCAGGTGCTCCCGCCCGAAATCGAACGCAAAACGGCATTGCTTGGCGATTTTCACGGTGTTGTCGACGGCTTCGGGCAGGTCGCGGAACGCCTCGCGCATCTCGTCCTCCGTCCGCAGGTACCGCGAAAACCCTTCTGCCCCCGGGCGGTCCTGCAGCGTGACGCCCTCGCGGATCGCGGAAAGCAGCCGCTGTACGTCCGCTTCCGCCGCACGCAGGTAGAGCACATCGTTGGTCGCGACCGGCGGGACGCCGGCTTCCCGCAGCAGCCGCAAAAGCCCCTCGCCGGACGCCGCGTCCCCGCGCCGCCCGCAGCGGCAGACCTCCGCGTACCCCCGTTCGCCGAACGTCTTTCGCAGCCAGACCAGTTCTTCCCGCACCCGCGCGTCATCCCCGTCCGCGAGGAAAGGTGCGCCGTCGAACAGGGCGAACAGCCCTTCCGCGTGGGCTTCCAGCGTCTCGCGGTCGACGAACGACCCGTCCGTCCCGCCCTGCGCGGACACCACCGCGAGCAGGTTGCGGTACCCTTCCGCGTCCCGCACGAGCAGGACGTACTTCGCCGCCTGTCCGGCGAACAGCAGACCGGCGACGTCGATTTTTCGGGGCAAAACGGACAGTTCGCAGCCAATGATGGGGTGTATTCCCGCGTCGACGCAGGCGCGGTAAAACGGGACCGCCCCGGACAGCACGCCCCGGTCGGTAATCGCGACGGCGGACTGTCCGGCGGACTTGACCGCTTCCGGGATCTCCGAAACGCGGCAAACCCCGTCGAGCAGGGTGTATTCGGTGTGCAGATGCAGATGGACGAAAGCCATATTATTTGGGTGGCAAACGCAATCGCGGCGGCGGCGCTTGCGACGTTGTCGCAGCTCCTCCTTGCTCTGCATTTTCCTCCCGAATACCCCCCTTTCAGGACGTGCCGCCTCGTCGGCACGTCAAAAATCGTCTCGGCTTGCGCCAATGCTGACGCCGCCTTCGCCGTTTTTCTCTTAAGGTTGTTCCTATGCTCCAAACACGACTGTGTTTGGAGCCAGCGGCACATGTCCGCCTACGGAACGGTATTTTTATTATATTTTTGCGTTCACGCCGTATTTTTACGCCGCCTTCGCCGGTTATACGTCTTCCAACCCCTCGGCGAGCTTGGTCAGCTTCTGCAGGCGGTGGTTGAACCCGCTCCGGCTGACCGGCGTACCGGCGAGCCGCCGCAGCTCCTCCAGGCTTGCCTCCGGGTTCGCCAGCCGCAGAGCCGCCGCTTCCTGCAATTCCTCGGGCAGCGTCCCGAGCTTCTTCGTGTCCTCCAAACGGCGAATGGCGGTCAACTGCTCGGCAGCGGCATTCGCCGTGCGGGCGAGGTTGGCCGTTTCGGCGTTGCATTTGCGGTTGAGCTCCTCGCGGACCTGCTTGTCCACCTGTACCTCCATGCGGTGCAGGGAAAACCGCGTTGCGCCCATCAGCGAAAGCAGATCCGAAACGTCGTCGCTCCGCTTTAAGTATAACAGGATCTTTCCCCGCCGATGCCCCCGCTTCGCCGGGATCCCGACATCGGTCAGCACGCCCTGCACGTAGTCCGCGAATGCCTCCGACGGGAACGCGAAGGTCAGCATCGAATCCTTTTCCGGCGGGCTGAGATAGCCGAACCGGAAGAACACCCCCCGCAGGTAACTGCCGACGCACCGCTCGCAGACCGCGTCCAGCTTTTCCGCCTCGTACCCGGCGGAACAGGCGAGCATACAGCACTCCCGCCGGAACCCCAGCGTCTGCAGATGCGCCTTCAGTTCGGACGAATAGGACACGCCGACCCCTCCCTTTTTTTCAGTATTCCAGCACCCGGATCTCCGGCTCCAGCCAGACGCCCGCGTCGTCGTGTACCGCGGTACGGACCCGTTCGAGCAGTTCCCGCACGTCCACGGCGGTCGCCCCGCCCCGGTTGATGACGAATCCGGCGTGCTTTTCGGACACCTGCGCACCGCCGACCGAAAACCCTTTCAGCCCCGCGTGCTCGATGAGCGCACCGGCGTACTGCCCCGGCGGGCGCTTGAACGCGCTCCCGCAGGACGGGTATTCCAGCGGCTGCTTCTCCCGCCGTGCGGCGAGGTTGCGCTCCATTTCCGCCCGGATCGCCTCGCGGTCGCCGTCCCGCCCCGCAAAGACCGCGTGCAGCAGCGTCAGCCCGTTCTCCTGCAACACGCTCCTGCGGTAGCCGAACGCCATGTCGCCCTTCTCCAGCACGACCCGCCTTCCCGACCGATCCGCGCACACCGCGCGGACGAACACGTCGGAAATCTCCCCGCCGTACGCCCCGGCGTTCATGTACGCCCCGCCGCCGACCGTCCCGGGAATGCCGTAGGCGAACGCGAAGCCCGCCTGCCCTTCGTCGAGGGCGAACCGCGCAAGTGCCGAAAGCGTGACCCCGCAGGACGCGGTGATGCACCCGTCCGCCGCGGACAGTTCCCGCACCCCGCCGGTCAGCACGACCGCACCCGGGAACGCCTCGTCCCGGAACAGCAGGTTCGACGCCCCGCCGACGACGAAGTACGGCACGCCGTCCGCCGCCAACGACGCGACCAGCCGCGCGAGCGCGTCCTCGCTTTCCGGGCGGTACAGCCAACGGACCGTCCCGCCGACCCGCATGGTCGTATAGGGCGCTATCCCGACGTTTTCCTGCACCGGCACGCCGTTCCTTCCGTCCATTCCCCGCTTCTCCTTCCGTCTTTGCATCTATCCATACTATATTATACAACACTTTTCCGGGAAGTGCAAGTCCTTTGCGGGAAAAATTCCCGCCCCGGCGGGGTCAGCTGCCGGTCGAAAGGTAATCGGCGATCTCCTCCGGGGTCAGTTTGTCGTGCAGGGCGAGGTTGATGCCGGTCGAAATCAGCTTCGCCGCCCCCGCCGCGATCGCGTCGCTGTCGCGTGGGGTGACGAAGAAATCCTGCCCGATCCCGTGCAAAAGCCGTTCGACGACGGTCTCGTAGAGCGGCAGGTCGTTCTCCCGCCCCTCCCGTTCGGCGACTTCCTCCAGCAGGTCGTACGCGAGCGTCCCCGCGTCCACGACGGTCGGCACGCCGACGGACACGACCGGCACGCCGAGCGATTCCCTCGTCAGCGCCGTCCGCGCGTTCGACACGCCCGACCCCGGGCAGATGCCCGTGTCCGAAAGCTGCACCGTCGTCGCCAAGCGCGAGAGCCGCCGCGACGCCAGCGCGTCCACCGCGACGACGCAGCAGGGCTTCACGCTTCCCACCGCGCTCCGCACGAGTTCCGCGCTCTCCACGCCGGTCTGCCCGAGCACGCCCGGCGCGATCGCCGCCAGTTCCCCGAATCCGGCGCTCTCGAACAGGCGCTCGTCCAGCACCCGGATGTGCCGCGTCACCAGCACGCCCCGCGCCGCACGCGGACCGACCGAATCCGCCGTGATCCGCTCGTTGCCCAGCCCCACGACCAGCACGCACCCGCGTTCCGCCGGCAGCAGCGCCCGCAGTTCCTTCGCCAGCACCCCCGCCGCGTCCGCGAACGCCCCGGGCGTGCCGCCCGCGCCCCAGAACCGCCCGAGCTCCAGCGTCACGTACGTCCCCGCCGGCTTGCCCGCCTTCTCCTCGCCGTCCGGGTCGACGCGCAGGACCGTGACCTTCACCCCGTTTTCGGTCCGCTCCTCGGTTCGGATGCCGTCGCGCACCCCCTTTTTCGCGTGCAGTTCCCGCGTTTCCAACGCCAAATCCGTCTTTTTTTGATACATATCCTGCCCCTCGAAAAGCACTTTTTCTGTTTAGTTTGCGCAAAAGAAAAATTTTTTATGTTTTTTTGCGAAACCCTCTTGCAAATTCCGAAAAAGTATGATACAATAAGCAAGCTGTAATGAAGTAAGGAGGTGAGTCGTTTGCCGAATATCAAATCCGCGAAGAAGCGCGTCCTGGTGACCAAGACCAAGACCCTGCAAAACAAGAGCTTCCGTTCCGCGATGAAGACTTCCATCAAGAAGTATGAGGCTGCACTTGCCGGGGGGGACCACGCGCTCGCGTCCAAGACCTACCTCGAAGCGGTCAGCATGATCGACCGCGCCGTCAACAAGGGCGTTCTGCACAAGAATACCGCCGCTCGCAAGAAGAGCCGCTTCACGCAGATGCTCAACAGCGCACGGTAAGCAAAAAACGAATCCGTTCTGTTCGGTGGTCGGCACAACCCTGTTCAAACGGACAGGATTGTGCGCCCGCCCTGCGGTTCCGCACCTTGCGGGTGTAGTTCAATGGCAGAATCCCAGCCTTCCAAGCTGGTCGTGCGGGTCCGATTCCCGTCACCCGCTCCATCTGCGGTTCGCCGGGGGCATACGTAGGGCTTGATGCGTCTTTCGCTTATGCCGGAACATCCGGCTTCGCCAAAGGGCGTGAAAAAAGGCTTGATGCGTCTTTAGCTCATGCCGGAACATCCGGCTTCGCCGAAAGGCTTGATGCGTCTTTCGCTCATGCCGGAACATCCGGCTTCGCCAAACGGTGCGAGTGAGGCAAATGCGTCTTTAGCTCATGCCGGAACATCCGGCTTCGCCCAAGAGTGCGAGTGAGGCAAATGCGTCTTTAGCTCATGCCGGAACATCCGGCTTCGCCAAACGGTGCGAGTGAGGCAAATGCGTCTTTCGCTCATGCCGGAACATCCGGCTTCGCCAAAGAGCGTGAAAAATGGCTTGATGCGTCTTTAGCTCAGCCGGATAGAGCAACTGCCTTCTAAGCAGTAGGCCGAGGGTTCGAGTCCCCCAAGACGCGCCAAAGAGGGACGGGGCCGCACCGCCTGCGCCGGAGGGCGCCGGTTCGGTCCCGGCTTTTCGCGCCGCAAAAAAGCAATATGGTGGGTGTAGCTCAGCTGGTTAGAGTATCAGGTTGTGGCCCTGAGGGTCGTCGGTTCGAGTCCGATCTCCCACCCCAGCGTCGCGGCAAGTCTTTTCGGCTTGCCGCGACTTTTTGTTTCCTAATCAACAAAACGAAAAGGCAGGTGTCCTATGGCTTCCGACAAGAACTATTTGGACTTTGTTTTAGACCAACTGAACGGTCTGGACGGCATTTCCTACCGTGCGATGATGGGGGAATACCTCCTCTATTTTCGCGGAAAACTCGTCGGCGGCATCTACGACGACCGTCTGCTGGTGAAACCCACCCCGTCCGCCGTCGCCTTGTTCCCGTCGCCGGTCTATGAGCTGCCGTATGCGGGCGCGAAGGAAATGCTGCTCGTCGAGGACGTCGACAACCGGGAATTCCTTCGGAAACTGTTCCTGACCTTGTACGATTCGCTCCCCGAACCCAAGAAAAAGAAAACCACCCCCTGACGGGCGATGTTCACAATAAAATACCGTCCAAAGAGCCAAGCGATCCTTTTCAAGGACAAACGCAAAGCGTAATACGAATCTGAAAGGGATAAACAATGTATCCGATCAGAAAAATAAAATGTAACGAAGTGAATGAGGCGCTTGCGCTCGCTTTAGAAGTTTTTATGCAGTTTGAAGCGCCTGATTATGCGCCGGAAGGGGTAACAACATTTCGGCGTGACATCGTTGAGAATGCGGAATTTATCGACAATTGCAGACAGGGGATTTGCCCGATCTATGCGGCATTTGACGGTGACAAAATCATCGGAATCATGGGAATGCGTGCAAGCAAAACGCATATCAATCTGGTCTTTACGAAAAAGGAGTACCAACATCAAGGCGTTGCGACAGCCCTGTTTCGTTTTCTGCTGGAGGACATACGAAAAGAAAATCCGTCCCTGAAAGAAATCACGTTGAATTCTTCCCCCTACGGAAAAGGGTTCTATCTTCACATTGGATTTCTCCCTTTGTCCGAGGAACAGGAAATGGACGGGATTCGATTCACACCGATGAAATATGTTGTGCGCTGAATGCCGATTCCCCCCATAACGACAAAAAAGCCCTTCGCCGTGTTCCCCACAGCGAAGGGTTTTTCGATTGGACTTTTTGCGCTCACTCAAATTCCACCGTTGCCGGGGGCTTATCCGAAATGTCGTACAGCACGCGGTTCACGCCGGCGACCTCGTTCGTGATCCGGCGCGAGATCTTCGCGAGCGCCTCCAGCGGCAGCATCGAAAACTTCGCCGTCATGAAGTCGTCCGTGTCCACCGCACGCACCGCGACCGCGTAATCGTAGGTCCGCCCGTCCCCCATCACGCCGACCGCCCGCATATTCGTCAAAGCGGCGAAATACTGGCTCGGACGATGCTCCAGCTTTCCGATCTCCTCCCGCACGATCGCGTCGGCGTTCCGCAGGATCTCCAGCTTCTCCCGCGTGATCTCGCCGATGATGCGCACCGCAAGCCCCGGACCGGGGAACGGCTGGCGCTCGACCAGGTACTCCGGCAGACCGAGCTCCCGCCCGACCGCACGGACCTCGTCCTTGAACAGCCCACGAAGCGGCTCGACCACCCCGTCGAACCCGTTGTCCTTCGGCAGACCGCCGACGTTGTGGTGGCTCTTGATCGTCGCCGCACTGCCCCCGCCGGACTCGATGACGTCCGGGTAGATCGTGCCCTGCGCGAGGAACTCCGCCCCGCCGATTTTTTCCGCCTCGTCCCGGAACACGGCGACGAACTCGGCGCCGATGATCTTGCGCTTCTGCTCGGGTTCGGTCACGCCGGCGAGCTTCGACAGGAACCGCTCGGACGCGTCCGCACGCACGAACCGCAGCTCCCGCCCGCGGAACGCCTGCTCGATCTCGTCCCCCTCGTTCTTGCGCATCATGCCGTGATCCACGAAAATGGCGGTCACCTGTCCGGGCAGCGCCCGCGCGAGCAGCGCCGCGCACACCGACGAATCCACGCCGCCGGAAAGTCCGAGGATCACCCGCTTCTCCCCGACCTGCTCCCGCACCAGCTCGATCTGCCGGGCGATATACCCCCGCATATCGTAATCGCCGACAGCACCGCACACGCCGAACAGGAAATTGTGCAGGATCTCCTTCCCGTGGACCGAATGGACGACCTCCGGGTGGAACTGCACGCCGTACAGCTTCCGTTCCGCGTTCTCCATCGACGACGCCGGGCAGTGCGCCGTCCGGGAGGTCACGCGGAACCCCTCCGGCGGGCGGGAAACGTAGTCCGTGTGGCTCATCAGCACCGTCTGCGCCCTGTCCAGCCCCGCGAACAGCGGGCTGTCGTCCACGACCAGCTCCGCGTCCGTCACGCCGTACTCGCTCACGCTGCATTGGGTCACCTCGCCGCCGAGCTTGTGGCACATCAACTGCATCCCGTAGCAGATGCCCAGCACCGGGATGCCCAGCCGGAAGATCTCACCGTCCACGTCCGGGCTGCCCTCACCGTACACGCTCGACGGGCCGCCCGTGAAGATGATCCCGATCGGGTCGATCTCCCGGATGCGCTCGATCGGCGTGTCGCCGGGCAGGATGAACGAATGCACGTGCTGCTCCCGCACCCGCCGTGCGATCAGCTCCTTATACTGCCCCCCGAAGTCCAAAACCAGCACCGTCTGCTGTCCCATGTTAAAACCATTCCTTTCTTTGGGCTTTTGGAAGTTTTGTGCGGTTCCGACGAATGTCGGAAGCCCTCGGCTCGCCGAGCACAGAAGTCGTTCCGACTTCTTGAAATAGAAGTCAGAATGACTTCTATTTCGCGAAACCTCCGTCTGAAAAACGACCCGTTTTTCAGACTTATGACCATTCCTTTCAAAACCTCTTTTCCCTATGATACAGGAAAATTCGCCGTTTGTAAAGGCTTTTTTGAAATTTTTTCGCGGGAAGCGCATAGAATGGAAGGAACCGAATCCAAAGAAAGGACGGACCCTCCGCATGACCCGTTTCCACCGCCTGCTCGCGCTTCTCCTCCCGCTCCTCCTGCTGCTTCCGCTTATCGCTTTCCCGGTCGGCGCGACCGAAAGCGCTTCCCTCTACCCCTTCTCCTTCGCCTTCGAGGAATACTGGTACCGCGACGCCGTCCCGGCGGCGACCTTCTCGACTTCCCTGCCGCACAAGTCCTGCCTGCTCATGGAAGCGTCCACCGGGCGGGTGCTGTTTGAAAGCAACGCGGACGACCAGCTCCCCATCGCGAGCGTCACGAAAGTCATGGCGACCCTGCTGATCGTCGAAGCGATCGACGGCGGACGGCTGTCGCTGCAGGATACCGTCACGGTCAGCGACCGTGCGGCGTCCATGGGCGGGTCGCAGGTGTTCCTCGAACCCGGCGAGCAGATGACCGTCGACGACCTGCTCAAGTCTCTGATCGTGGTTTCCGCCAACGACGCCACGGTCGCCCTCGCCGAGGCGGTCTGCGGCAGCGAGGAGGCGTTCATCGCCGAAATGAACGAGAAAGCGTCCGCCCTCGGGCTGACCAACACCCACTTCGTCAACACCAACGGGCTGCCGATCGAAGGGCATTACTCGAGCGCCCGGGACGTCGCCCTGACCACCCGCGAACTGCTCAAGCACCCGCTCGTCCTCAACTACACGACCATCTGGATGGACAGCATCCGCAACGGGGCGTTCGGGCTCGCGAACACCAACAAGCTCATCCGCTTCTACCAGGGGGCGAACGGCATGAAGACCGGCTTCACCTCCGAAGCGGGCTACTGCCTGTCCGGCACCGCCGAGCGGAACGGCATGCAGCTGATCGCCGTCGTGCTCGGTTCGCCGACCAGCGACGACCGCTTCGCCCTCGCCAAGCAGCTTTTGGACTTCGGCTTTGCCAACTACGCCCTGACGACGCCGACGGCGGAACTGCCCCCGTCCCTCCCGGTCACGCGTGGGGTCGCCGACACGGTCCCGTTGACCTGCGAAGTCCCGCCCCTGCTGCTGGAGAAAGGGCAGACCGGCGAACTGACCCAACAGCTCTCCCTGCCGGACGCCGTCGACGCCCCGGTGCGTGCCGGGCAGGTCGTCGGGACGCTTCGGTTCCTGCGGGACGGCGAGCCGGTCGCGTCGGTCCCGGTCTGCGCATCGTCGGACGTGGAAAAAATCGGGTTCGGTACCCT
The DNA here is from genome assembly GCA_947630765.1 of uncultured Clostridia bacterium. Lineage (GTDB taxonomy): Bacteria > Bacillota > Clostridia > Oscillospirales > CAG-382 > Coliplasma. Next base: position 36,981 of record CANRIX010000011.1, read on the forward strand.
GCTCGGAAGAATTTTAACAAACATATTCGGCGTTTGGTGATTGACAAGCGGGGTTTTGTCGTGTATAATAAAGAGGAAAGAAGTAAATTCACAAGGACAAACGGTATTTTTCCATGATTTCCTTTCAGTATTCCCATCTCCGCAGCGTGACGGACGCGGACGTGCAGGCGTACCGCGACCGCCTCGCGCAGGCGGATACGGCGATCCGCGAAAAGACCGGCGCCGGGAACGATTTCCTCGGCTGGGTCGATCTGCCGGTCGCCTACGACCGCGAGGAGTTCGCCCGTATCCGGGCGGCAGCGGAAAAGATCCGCCGGGAAAGCGACGTCCTGCTGGTCATCGGCATCGGCGGCTCCTATCTCGGCGCACGCGCCGTCATCGAATTCCTGCAGGGCGCGTACTACAACGGCAAGCGCAAGAACACCCCGGACATCTACTTCATCGGCAATTCCTTCAACGGCGAGGAGCTGAAAAACGTCCTCGAGCTCTGCGACGGGCGGGACGTGAGCGTCAACGTCATTTCCAAGTCCGGCACGACGACGGAAAGCGCCATCGCCTTCCGCATCGTCCGGGAATACCTCTCCAAGCGCTACACCCCCGAGCAGATGGCCTCCCGCATCTACGCGACGACCGACAAGTCCCGCGGGGCGCTGCGGAAGCTGGCGGAGACCGAGGGGTACGAGACGTTCGTCATTCCCGACGACGTCGGCGGGCGCTTCTCGGTGCTGACCCCGGTCGGGCTGCTGCCGATCGCCTGTGCCGGCATCGACGTCGCCGCCCTGCTGGAAGGCGCGGCGGCGGAGCGCGAAGCCCTGTTCGCGGCGGGGCTGGACAACGACGCCTACCGCTACGCGGTCCTGCGCAACCTGATGCTCGAACGCGGAAAGAAGGTCGAGGTATTCGCGAGCTACGACCCGTCCTTCCGCTTCCTCGGCGAGTGGTACAAGCAGTTATTCGGCGAAAGCGAGGGCAAGGACAAGAAGGGGTTGTTCCCCGCGTCGGTGGTCTATTCGTCCGACCTGCATTCCCTCGGGCAGTTCGTGCAGGACGGTTCGCCGATCCTGTTTGAGACCGTCTGCACGCTCGCTCACCCCGCTTCCCGCGACATGAACGTCCCCTACGAGGAGCAGAACGCCGACGGGCTGAACTACCTCGCGGGCGAAGCGATGTACCGCGTCAACAAGAAAGCCATGCTCGGCACCCTGCTCGCCCACGAACAGGGCGGGACGGAGACCCTGCTGATCCGCTACGGCGCGAAGGACGCCCGCACCCTCGGGGAGCTGCTCTACTTCCTCGAACTGGCGTGCGCCGCGAGCGGCTACCTGCTCGGGGTCAACCCGTTCAACCAGCCGGGTGTGGAAGCGTACAAGAAGAACATGTTCGCCCTGCTGGGCAAACCGGGCTACGAGGAGCAGCGTGCCTCCCTCGAAGAGCAGCTCAAAACCGTGCAATAAACAAGGAAAAAAGCGGGGAACGCCCCGTAAATAAAAGCAAAGGAGTATACTTATGAAACTGTTAGCAGGCGTCAAGGGTACGGGCAAGACCAAGGCCCTCATCGAGGAGGTCAACCGGGTCTGCGGGGAGTCCAACGGCTCCATCGTTTGCATCGAGAAAGGCAAGAAACTGACCTTTGACCTGAAGTATCAGGCGCGTCTGGTCAATGCGGAGGAGTACGGCGTCACCAACGGGGATATGCTGTACGGGTTCCTCTGCGGGATCCTCGCCGCCAACTATGACATCACGGAGATCTTCATCGACGGCGCCTACGCCATCTGCGAGGAGAAAATTGACGAGCTCGAATGCTTCCTCGAGAAGGCCGAGCGGATTACCCGGATCAACAACATCGACTGCCTCGTGACCGCCTCCCTCGACCCGGCGCTCCTTTCGGAGAAGTCCCGGGCGTTCCTCGTGGAATGAACAAGGTCGACCCCGCTTTGCGGAAGCGTTTCCTCGCCGTTTCCGCGTTCCGCACGCTCTGTTTTTACACCGTCGGTTCGTTTTTTGAGGTCCTGCTGATGACGGCGAAGGTGTCGGACGAGACGCAGGTGCTCGTCCCGCTTGCGGAGGACCTGCTTTCCAAGCTGGGGGTCCTGTTCCTCGCGTCGGTCGTGTTCGGGTTCTCGTTCGCCGTCTTTCTGCCGAAGGCGCTGCCGTCCGCCGCGAAGCGGTTCCTGCACATCCTCCTGCTGTTCGTCCCGGTCGTGCTGGTTTCGCAGTCGCTGGTCGTCAACGCGAACCTCGATATGCAGGACTACGTCGGGTACTACTTTTTCGCGACGCTCGTCTACCTCGCGCTTTACGCCGTCTGCACCCTCGCCGCACATCTCGTCCGCAAACGTAAGGCGTGAAGTACCGAATAAACACAAAAGGCACAGGGAAACCTGTGCCTTTGATGTTTCCGGGGCTCCGCCACGGTTTCCTTTCATTGGGGCTTTGCCCCACACCCCATTCAGGGGGCCTTTTTGAAAAAAGTCCCCCTGAAAGCCCCTCAAAAACTTTTCCTTTGGGAAGGATAAAAAAACGCTTCTATGACCAAGGCGCTCCTTTCGGAGCGCCTTTGCGTTGCCAAAAATCCCAGCGATAGCGAAATACAATAAAAAACCGCCCCGCAGGCGGTTCGCAGAACGTATGGTTTTCAAATAGATTCTTTGCGCAAACGCCGTTTGCTGATGCGCACCCAAGCGCTGCAAAGACGTTCCCTACCCCAAAACGCGAAGCGTTTACAATAAAAATCGCCCCGCAGGCGGACATGCGCCGCCGGAGGGGCACCTCAAGAGAAAACCTGCGAAGGCGGCGTCAGAATTGGCGCAAGCCGAGCCGGTTTTCGACGAGGGGGGAGCATTCGAGGGGGGAACACAGAGCAAGACAGTACATAGTACTGGCGATGCGATTGTGGTCCCCCCTCGGAATAATCTTTAGCCCGCCGCCATTCCATCAAACGCGGACGCAAGGTTCGACTCGGAAACGAACACCACGATGCTGTCCATGACGTTCTTCTTTTCCGCCTTGTCGCGATACTGCGCGGCGTCCGTCAAGCTGATCGTGTAGTCCCCCGAGCGGGCGAGCATCGTCTGGTCGCAGGAATCCGCCAGCAGCAGCGACGCGGCCACCGCGTTCTCGTCGCGATAGACCAGCACGTTCGGCAGCGGCGTCCGATCGGTCGTGACCAGCGTGCGTTCCGCAGCGCCGTCGATCCCGTCGTTCGCGTCCACCGACGTGAACAGCGAATAATCGCCGCTATCCGGGTCGTTATACAGCTTCAGACCCGAAACCGCCTTCTGATACGGAGTTTTCGGCTCCAAAAGCGTAATTTTCTCGGTGACCACGTCCGGGTCCAGCTCGCGGTAGGTCACATAGTCCCCGCCCTTGCTCAGGACGTCCGTCTCGCTCGTGAAATCGTCAAGCGTACGCGGCACCACGTCCTCGTCGATCGCGGCGATGCGGGAAATGACCTCGCGGTACATCAGGAACGACGTGTATTCCGTCGGATGGCTGTCCGTCTGGCGGTACAGATCATAGATGGACTTGCCGCCGTCCAGCTCCGCCTGCAGGATCTCCTTCATATCGACGACCTGCGCACGCGTGCCGCGCACGGCGCTGACGACCTGCTCGTAGCGGGTCAGCAGATTCTCGTTCTTTTCCGCCACGTCCTCTTCGCGGAAGATCGACGGATCCAGCGTCGTCATATCCGGCAGGAACACGTAGATCAACGCCACTTCCGAACCGTTGGCACGGTTGGCGTACGCCGTATAGGTACTCGCGACCATGGACTTGATGCGGTTGACCTCGGACGCGGTATACAGCTCCGCGCTCAGGTAATCCTGCAGATAGGTCGAGAAATACAACCGGGATTCGTTCCCGACGGAGACGCCCTTGCCGTCAAGACGGGTGTCCGCCGTGGAATCGTAGGGAGCCGTGAAGGAAAGCGGTTCACCGATCTCCTCCTCGCCCTTCATGGCAGTCGCGGCGTAGTTGGACTTGCGCGTCCCCGGCAGGTCGAAGGGAATGATGAAATACTCCTCCGTGCAGACCTCCGTCACGTCGGTGGTTCCGCCGCCGCCACTGACCCGGACAGAATCCACGCCGGCGTCGAGCGCCTCCTGCGTCAGTTGTCCGAACACGGCGACGTTGGTCGGCGTGATGCTGATGACTTTATGAATGGTCATGTACTCGTTGTACGCGAGCGCCTCGTCGTCCGCCGACAGATTCTCCGACCCGGAGGATGTGTAGATGATGTCCCGAAAAATATTTTCGTCCGGGGACCCTTTCGGCACGCAGGCCGCGAACAGCATCCCGAGACACAGCACCCCTGCGAGCAGCAAAAGCACTTTCTTTTTCTTCAAATAAATCATATGGGTATCCTCTTTCCCGGGGAACCGCCCCGTATCGCCTCGCGCGGAGACATCATACCAGTCATATCCTTATTATAAAGGATTCCGCGAAAATATGCAAGAGCCTTTCGCCCATTTCTTTGGATTTGGGCGGAGAATTATCGGTGGCATTTTTGTCGTTTTTTCACAAACCTCGCCCCTATGGGCGTCACAGGAACAGCCCCGACAGCACCCACACTGGCACCTGCCAGCAGCACTGGAACAGCAATGCGCGTCCCGCGCCGAACGCGGCCAAATCGCCGGTCAGCGCGAGGAATCCGACCGCCGCCACCGAAAGCAGCATCGAAACCACCGAAACGATCGCGTTGCAGCGCGTCACGTGCCGCACCCGGTCGCAGAGCGAGAACATCCGCAGGAAATTGTGCAGCGACGAACTGCACACCACGCCGCCGGCCGCACGGGCGGTATTCCCGGCGATCTCGTCCGGCGAATCCTGCTTGAGCACCGAGATCGGGCACTTGCGGAAGCGCACGGAAGCGTTGATCAGCTCGTTGGTGATGTTCGGGTCCATGGTCTTGACGCCGAGGCACATGCCCGCCCGGTAGAGGTCCTGCAGAAGCTGGTCGAACCGGGGGTTGACGCGGTAGCGGACGTAGAACTTCGCCGCAAGCTGCTCGTCGATGACGACGTACATCACCGACCCGACGCCGCTTTCGTACCCGTCGTCGCCCTGGTCGACCGGCGCGTCGAAGCGGTAGCGGCGCAGGTAGCTGCGCTTGCCGAGGAAGATGTGCCGCCCGTCGATGGCGACGCAGATGCCGTCGGCGACGTTCTCGATGACCCGGGCGGAGGTCGGTTTTTCGATCGCCCCGTCGATCATGCGGGCGGTCACCCGTGCGAGCGGGCCGCCGAGGTAGGCGAACACCCGCGCCACGTCCGGGATGACCTTATCGATGCGGTAGTCGCCGTAGGTCTTGACGCTCGTGATGTTGACCATGCTCGGCGGAAAGACCTCCGTATCGGCGAAGGACAGGGCGGACGCCATCGCGTACTCCTCCGCGATGTTCCCGCCGATGAATCCGCCCGAGCACTTCTTCCCCTTGCGGGTCGCCGACGCGAGCGGCAGGGAGATCAGGAAGAACACGGCGGAGGGCGTCGCGAACGCGACGACGGCGGCGAAGGCGCGGAACGCCTCGTCCGCCCGTGCGCCCCGCCAGAGCAGGATCCCGCACAGCGCACACGCCAGAAGCAGCAGCGCCGGGGTCAGGAAATGCAGCAGGTCGTAGTACTTCGGGCGTGCGCTGACCCGTTCGGCGAACCCGTCGACGAAGTCCGCGCGGCGGACCGTATAGATCTCGCTGTCCTCATACAGGTACCGCCCGAACGCCTCGGATTCCTTGGTGACGTTTTCCGCCCTTTCCGCGACGTACTTCGGACGTTTGGACGAAACCACGCGGAACGCGTGGAAATTCTGCGACGCGGCGAGCAGGTCCGACGCCGCCGCGCACAGGGCGCAGAACCCGAGCGGCAGTCCGTACAGCCGCAGCGAATCCACCGCCGGTTCCCCGGCGACCAGCACGCCCGCGTACACCGCCATGCAGATCAATCCGCACACGAGCAGGCTTTCCGGCACCAATTTCCGAGCGAGCAGTCCGCGCACCCCGCGCACCAGCGCCGGCAGCACCGCCAGCGCACACAGGAACAACGCCTGCAGGTCCAGCAGCACATACAGCCGCAGCCCCGCGCTCCCGCGGCTCAGCAGCGAGCCGAACAGCCCGTCCGAGCCGGAAAATTCCACCCAGAAAAGCAGGATCCCGGCAAGCAGGCAAAGCCCCAGCCGCAGCAGGGCGAGCCGCCGCTCCCGCAGCAGTTTTCCGCCGATCTCGACGTTCTGCGAGCGGTTGGTATAGAGCAGCAGCGGACGCTCCTTGGTCCGCCCGGTCCGCACCCGCTCCTTTCGGACCGGCTCCTCCCCTCGGTCGCCGTCCTGCATCATGTCGAACGCGAGGCGAAGGTTCAGGTCCGTCTCGTCCATCTCCGGGCGAAGCGGCTCGACGTCCGTCTCCTCCGGGAACAGGGAGAGCTGTGCGTCGTCCTCCGGCTCGTCGGGGATCCCGCTTTCGACCACCTTTTTCCCGAGCGCTTCGTAATCCCGGTCGAACGTGGGGACCGGGCGGGGCTCCCGCTGCCGCTCCTTGATGGTCATCTCGTCCCCGAGCGGGAACATCTCGGTCTGCCCGAGCAGGTCCAGGTCCGGCGCATCCTCCTCGTCCGAGAACCGTGCCGACGGGTCGGTCCCGACCCGCTTCGCGAGCTCCTCGGCGCTGATATCCCCGGCGTCCCGCATGGCTTCCCGCAGTTTCTCGGTGCGCCGAGCGGCGGTCTGCACGTTCGGGTCCAGGTAGCCGAGCAGCTTGTCCCCCTGCAGACTCTTGGCGAGCACCTCGCGCAGTTCCTGCGTGTCGCTCTTTTCGTCGCGGATCTCGCGGGTGCTGTAACGGTCGATCAGTTCGATGGTCTCCGCGTCCAGCGAGCGGGTGTCCGCCTTTTCCGTTTTTTCCGTCCCGTCCGTCCCCTCGCCGATCGGCGGGGCGATGATGGTTTTGGTCAGCCGCGCTTTCTCCGCCTCGCGCTTCTCCTGCAAGGCACGCGCCGCTTCATTTTCCTCGTCCGCTTCCCGCAGGAGTTCGGAAATGTCCAATTCGTCGTTCTGTTCGTTCAAGCGTACCACCTACCCCTTCGCAGCGCGGTTGCGCTGCCTCGCCGCTTCAAAAAGCACGACCGCCGCCGCGTTTGAAACATTGAGGGAATTGATTTTCCCGTACATCGGGATCCCGGTCAGGAAATCGCTCTGCTCCCTGAGCAAACGGGAAACGCCTTCCCCTTCGCTGCCCAGCAGCAGCGCGATCTTCCCGCGAAAATCCTGTTCTTCGTAGGGCGTTCCGCCCATTTCCACCGCCCAGATCCACACCCCGTGCGCCTTGAGCGTTTCCAGCGCGGACGCGAGGTTCGCCGTCCGGGCGATCGGCACATGGAACACCGCACCGGCGCTCGCCTTCGCAACCGTCCCGTTGACCCCGACGGCCCGCCGCTTCGGCAGGATGACCCCGTTCGCCCCGGCGCACTCCGCCGAACGCAGGATCGCCCCGAGGTTGTGCGGGTCGGACACCCCGTCGAGCAGGACGTAAAACGGCTCCTGCCCGGCTTCTTCGGTTTTTTCCAGCAATTCCTGCACGGAAAGATAGGCGGTCTCCGCCGCGTAGGCGAGCACCCCCTGGTGCGCTCCGCCGCCCGACAGGGCGTCCAGCTTGCGCACGTCCGTTTCCAAAAGCGGGACGCCTTTCGCAAGCGCGAGCGCACAGAGCGGCGAAAGCGAGCCGTCCCGCTCCCCGCGTCGGATCAGCACCCGATCCACCTGCCGTCCGCTTTTGAGCAGTTCCGTCACGGCGTTCCGCCCGATGAACAGGCCGTCCTGCTCGTTCGGGAGTTCCCGTCGGTTCTTTTCCATGTCCGCATTCCCTTCCTATTTATTAAGAGATCGTCCGTTCACACCGCACGGTGCAGGTTCGGCGACGCGAGCAGCGCCAGCAGCGCGTCCAGCCCGAATAGGAAGAACCGCCGCCCGAACTGTTCCTGCAGCACGGCGGAAAATCCCGCACCCGTCCGAACCACCTGCCAGATCACGCCGACGCCGAAGAACAGCAGAAACGCCGCACACAGCCCGACGAACGTCGCGAGATACGGGTACCGCCGGATCCCCTTCCGCGTCGCGGCGACCACGAACGCGCACAGCAGCAGCGAAAGCAAGAATCCGCCGCCCCTGCCGAGCAGCACCCCGTACCCGCTCGCAAGTCCCGGGTACACCGGCAGCCAAAGTCCCGCGAACAGGTACAGCCCCGCCGCGAGCAGCGCGAACATCGGCTCGAGCGTCACGCCGGAGAGCAGCAGCACGGCGACCGCCGGGGACATCCCGCTCACGCTGTATCCGCCGAGCGCGCAGGCCGCGAACGCGAACACGACCGCCCCGCAGAACTGCCTTGCCGTTTTGTTTTTCATGCGCAGCCACTCTCCCTCACAAAACTTTTGCGAATTCTTTCTCAGAAAACCAGATACATCACGCCCGTTTGCAGGAAACCATACTTTTGCCAAACGTCCATTTTTACACAGCGCAACGCTTGGGCAAACAGGCGGTTCACGCCTGTTTGCACGAAACCGAAACCCGTAGTTCCCCCCTTAGCAAACCTTCATACCCCAACACAGCGCAACGCCTGGGCAAACAGGTGCCCCGCACCTGTTTGCACGAAACCGTAACCGAAGGTTTCCCCTTCATCGAACCTTCATACGGTTTCAGTATAACATATCCGCAGAAAAAACGCAAGATGCTGTTGACTTTTTTTTGCGAACAATTTATAATGAATGGGAAGAAAAGCGAAAGGAAGTTTTTCCCGATGTCCGTCACCTATTCCGCCGGGTGCGACCCGAACGCCATACAAGCCTACCTCGACCGGGCGAAACGCGCCGGCGCGACCCTGCGCGGCTTCCGGCTCTACCGCAAGGGCGAAACGGCGTCCGCCGACCTCGCCCCCTACCGCCCGGACGACCGGCAGCACCTCTATTCCCTCTCGAAGTCCTTCACGTCCGTCGCCGTCGGCATCGCGCAGGACTGCGGGCTGCTGCGGACGGACGAGCGGATGCTCGACCTCTTCCCGGAATGCGCTCCGCCGGAAATCTCGGAGAACCTCGCCGCAATGACGCTCGGCGACGTGCTTTCCATGCAGTCCGGCCACGAGGTCTGCCACCTCGACAAGATGCGGTTTTCCGAAAACGCGGTCAGGACCTTCCTCGCCATGCCGGTGGTGTACAAGCCCGGCACGCGGTTCGTCTATTCGACCGGGGGGACCTGCGTCTGCGGTGCGGCGGTCGAGAAACGCGCCGGTATGCCGTTTGCGGACTTCCTGCAAACCTACCTGTTCGACAAGCTGGACATCCCCCGCCCGCGGGCGGTCTGCACGGCGGACGGTCACCACTGCGGCGGAATCGGCATGTACCTGTCGGTGGACGAGGTCTACCGATTCGGGCAAATGCTGCTGGCGGGCGGCGTGTACGGCGGCGAACGCATCGTCAGCGAAGCATACCTCCGCAAGGCGACCTCCCGCGTCGCCGACACGACCGACGACGGCTCCGAGGACTGGAACGTCGGGTACGGCTACCAATTCTGGCGCAACGCCCGCGGGGGCTTCCGCGGGGACGGCGCGTTCGGGCAGCTGTGCGTCGTCCTGCCGGAGGAGGACACGCTGTTCGTCCAATTCGCCGAACTCGGCAGTATGCAGGCGGAACTCACGTCCATCTACGAACTGCTGGACGAGATCTGCGAAAAACCGTCCAAGCCCTGCGTCGGCGGATTTGCGGACGTCCATTCCCCCCTGCCCGGCGGGCGGTTTGAACCGAAAACCTACGCGTTCGCGCCCAATCCGGCGGGCGTCCGCGCGGCGACGCTGACCGTCGGCGGGGACGGCGTGCTGACCGTGCGGTTCGATACGGACTACGGCGTGCAGCTGCTTCGCGCCGGCGGCGGAACATGGACGGAGAGCGCGCCGATGCTCAAGCTCTGCCGCCCGTCCATTTCCCAGCTCGACCCGCATTACGGCTGGATCGAAACGTTGCGCCTGCGGTCCTCCTTCGCCGTCGAAGGGGATGCGGTCCGCGTCGTCTGCCGCCACGGCGACGCCCCGCACACCCAGACGCTGCTCTTTTCCCCGGACGCCCTGCGCCTGACCGTCAACGTCGGCGACCAGCCGGTCGGCGAACTGCGGGGACGCTGATATGGCGCTGCTGCTTGCACCCGCCGGAAGCCCGGAAGCCCTGCGTGCCGCCATCGACGCGGGGGCGGACGAGGTCTACCTCGGCGGGCTTCGGTTCAATGCCCGTGCCGGGGCCAAGAATTTCACGCGGGAACAGCTCGTCGACGCCGGTCGGCTCTGCCGGGACGCGCACGTCCGCCTGCTGTACGCCCTCAATACGCTCTTTTTCGACCGCGAACTGCCGGACGCGCTCGCCGAAGCGGATTTCCTGCAAAGGGAAGTCCGCCCGGACGCGTATATCCTCCAGGACCTCGGGCTGGCGAAACTTCTGAAGGAGAAGTACCCCGACGCCGTCCTGCACGCGAGCACGCAGCTTCGCGTCCATTCGTCCGCCGGCGGGAAACTGCTGCGGGAGCTCGGCTTTTCGCGGGTCGTGCTCGCCCGCGAGATGGCGCGGGAGGAGATCGCGTCGTTCGTGCGGGACGCGGGGGTGGACAGCGAGGTGTTCGTCCACGGGGCGCTTTGCGTATGCGAGAGCGGCGGGTGCCTGTTTTCCGCCATGGTCGGCAAGCGGAGCGGCAACCGGGGGGAGTGCGCCCAGCCCTGCCGCCTGCCCTACCGGGGCGCGGAGCCCTACCCCCTTTCGCTGCGGGACAATTGCCTCGCGCCGGTGCTGGAGGACCTGTGTTCCCTCGGCGTGACGGCGCTCAAGATCGAAGGGCGCATGAAGTCCCCCGATTACGTCTACACGGTCACGTCCTGCTACCGCCGCCTGCTCGACGAGCACCGCCCCCCGACGGACGCGGAGCTCCGCACCCTGCGGGAAACCTTCTCCCGCACCGGCTTCACCGACGGCTACTACACGCGCAAGCTCGGCGACGGGATGTTCGGCGTCCGCCGGGAGCAGGACGTCCGCGCCACGCACGGGCAATCCCCGCGTCCCCGCGTCCCTGCGCCGCCCCGCCCAGTGCGCGAGCCGGAATCTCCGCTTCCGTTCGTCCCGCCGCACCGCACGCCTGCCCGTCCCCTGCCGCCGAAGGAGCAGCTCGGATACGTCGCACGGTTTGAAGGCGTGTTTCCGCCGTCCTTCGCCGGGTTTGCGGACGCGAACCGGCTGGACTTGCCGCTCTGGCGGCTGGAACAGGCGGAAATCGCAGGCTTGGAGGAAAAAATCAGCCTGTTCCTGCCCCGCGTCGTATTCGACCGCGAGGAAGCGGACGTCCGCCGCCTGCTGCGGCACGCATGGGACCGCGGTGTGCGCCGCGTGACCCTGCCGTCGCTTTCCCTGCTCCCGCTGGTCGAAGGGTTCACCCTGCACGGGGACTACCCGCTCAATATTTCCAACCGCGAAACGGTGCATCTGCTCGCCGGATACGGCTTTTCCTCGCTGTTCCTCTCGCCGGAGGCGGACGAAACGGCGTTCGGCTTCACGCCGGTCGCGCTCGAAACGCTCGGCTACGGGCGCGTCCCGCTCATGCACACGGAGAACTGCATCGTCCGCCGGGTCAACGGGAAGTGCCCCCCACGCAAGGACGGAACGCTCTGCGAAGCGACGCTGACCGACCGCGTCGGCGCGTCCTTCCCGGTCCTTCGCGCCTACGGGCACCGCAGTCAGCTCTACAATTCCCTGCCGACCTACCGGCTCGACCGCCGCAAGGCGCTCAAAAAGAGCGGCGTCGGTCTGCTGACCCTGCTGTTCACGACGGAAACGCCGGACGAAATGTTCGCCGTCCGCGAACGGTTTATGACTTCCGCTCCGCCGGACGGAATACCGTTTACTCGGAGATAAAAACGCCTACTATATAATAAATGAAGGAAAACGGGGCGACCGCCGCCGTTCCGGCGAAAAAAACCGTAAAAACCGCAAAAATTTCGCCGAAAGGGCTTCCCTTTTGCCGGGAAAGGTGATATACTGTACTGTCCGCGAAAAAAAGCCCCGCGCCTGCGGGCGGGAGCGGAACGCGGAAACTTCGGAAAGGAGTCGGGTTTTGGGAATGAAGCTGACGATGGAACAGTTGCGGGGGTACCGCCGCGTCTACCTGATCGGCATCGGCGGGGTGAGTATGTCCGCCCTCGCGCTGATGCTGGCGGAAAAGGGGTTTGAGGTGCGGGGGTACGACCGAACCGAATCCCACGTGCTGGACGCCCTGCGGAAGGCGGGCATCCGGGTCTGGCTGGAGGACGACCCGAGGGCGTTCGACGGGGTGGATCTGGTCTGCTTCACGGCCGCCGTCGGGGAGGAGCACCCGCAGATGCGCTTGGCGCGTTCGTGCGGCGCACGGGTGGTGTCCCGAGCGGAGCTGCTCGGCTGCATCGGCTCGTCCTACCCCTGCTCGGTCGCCGTCGCCGGGACGCACGGCAAATCCACGACGACCGGGATGCTCGCCCACCTGCTGCTCGCGTCCCCGGGGTTCGACCCGACCGTCGCCGTCGGGGCGGTCCTGCCCGAGATCGGCGCCGCCTACCGTATCGGCAAGGGACCGCAGTTCGTGTACGAAGCCTGCGAATACAAGGACAGCTTCCTGTCCTTCTTCCCGACCGTCGCCGTCGCGCTCAACATCGAACTGGACCACACGGACTACTTCCGCTCCATGGAACAGATGGTTTCCTCCTTCCGGCAGTTCTTCCGCAACGCCGGACCGGGCGGGACCTGCGTCTACAACCTCGACTGCGAAAACTGCCGCCTCGCGTCGGACGGCGCCATGGGGAAAACCGTCGCGTTCAGCGCGTCCGGCGACGAGCGTGCGGACTACTACGCCAAAAACGTGACGCTCGAACGCGGCTTTGCGCGCTTCGACGTGTACACGCAAAGCGGGCGGTTCCTCCGCGCCGAGCTCGCCGTGCCGGGACTGCACAACGTGTCGAACGCCCTCGCGGCGATCGCCGCCGGGGTGCTGTGCGGATTGACGGCGGAGCAGATTTCCGAAGGGTTAAGGACCTACCGGGGCGTCGGCAGACGGTTTGAATACCTCGGCGACTGGAACGGCGCGAAGCTGTACGACGATTACGCCCACCACCCCGCCGAGATCCGCGCCACGCTCGCGACCGCCCGCGCCATCGCGGGGGACGGGCGGGTGGTCTGCGTATTCCAGCCGCACAATTATTCCCGCCTGCGGGACCTGTACGGCGAATTCCGCACCGCCTTCGCCGACGCGGACGTGCTGATCCTGCTGCGGCTGTACGCCGCCCGCGAAGCGGCGGGGACCGAGGTTTCCGCCGAGCGGCTCGCGCACGAGCTCGGCGCCGTCTACCTCGACGACAAGGAGCAGATCCCCGCCTGCCTCGCCGAAACCGTCCGTCCCGGGGACACGGTCCTGCTCGTCGGGGCGGGCGACATCGGGAATATGACGGAAAAATTCAAAAATTCCGTCAAAATGTCTTGACAAAGCCGAAAAAATGTTGTATACTTAATCGTTCGCGAAGATTATGAAGCACTTTGGAGGTGTAACGATATGGCAAAATGCAGCGTTTGCGGGAAAGGGCTTTCCTTCGGGCACAACGTGTCCCATTCCAACCGCAAGACCGCGAGGACCTGGAAGGCGAATATCCGCAAGGTCAATGCCGTGGTCAACGGCTCGAAGAAGAAGGTCTCCGTTTGCTCCCGCTGCCTGAGAAGCGGAAAGGTCACGAGAGCCGTCTGACGGTTCCCGTCCATGCTTTCAACCCAAAGGGAATCGGGCCGTTCGCCTTCGCGATGCGGTTCGGTTTTTCTTTTATTTCCGCCGTTCGTCCGCGAGCAGGGCGTAATGCCGCACGGTGCGGTACGCCCCCTTGACCCAGAGCGAGCGCACCGACGCCCCTTCGAAGCGAAAACCGTGCCGCAGGGCGAACGCTTCCGACGGGCGGTTGCCCTCGAGGATACGCAGGGCGGCGCGGTGCGCACCGAGCCTGCCGAACACCTCGTCCAGCACCGCCTCGAACGCTTCGTCCATGTACCCTTTCCCCCAGTAGTCCGGCGAAAGCACGTACCCGAGCTCGCAGGTGCCGTTGGCGAGGTCGACCGCTTCGACCCCGCAGGTGCCGACGATCTTCCCGCTTTCCCGCAGGGCGACGCCCCAGTCCGCGTGCAGCCCCTTGCGGTAGCGGCGGGACAGGTATTCGAGGTAGCCCTTCGTTTCCTGCAGATTCAGGTGGGGCGTCCAGAGCAGGTACTTCGCGACCTCTTCCCGGCTCGCGTAGGCGTTGACGTCGTAAACGTCCGCGACGCGCAGCTTCCGCAGGGTCAGCCGTTCGGTTTTCAGCTCCGGCAGGTCGCCGAAGTAGCGTCTGTATGCAGCGTCGTCCATATCCGTGTCCCTTCTTTCGTGGTCGTGCATATAGTATATCACAAATTTTCGGATTATGCAATATCCATAGTTTTTTGAATAAGATATTGACAGATTCAGCGCTTGACAATTCGCGAAAACTATTGTATAATGAAGTCAGTTATGGGAATCTGTCTATTGGGATACCCGCCCATTCAGGAGGTTTGATTATGCGTTTACGAATCGTCTGTCTGTCATTGTTGCTGGCGCTTGTTCTGCCGCTGGCGCTTGCCGGATGCAGCAAGGAAACCGAGCCGGAAAACAACCCGGCGAAGGTTTTCACCCTCTACTGCATCACCGAAAAGACCACGACGCCCGAAGCGATCACACGCGTGGAGTATGAGATCAACCGCACGCTGTTCTACCGCATCGGCTCCATGCTCAAATTGGAACTGGTCACGGCGGACGAATATCAGGAGCTGATCCAGCAGAAGAAGGAAGAAGTCATGCAGTATTCTACTGCGGTCTCCTCCGGCGCGTCCGGCAATACGTCGAGCGCCACGTCCTCTGCGGCGTCCGATACGTCATCCGCGGTGAGCAGCACGTCCTCCGAAGCGTCGTCAGCGGCGTCCTCTGCGGTGTCCTCTGCGGCGAGCAGCGAAGCATCCGCCGAAACGTCCAGCGGCAGCAGCGGAAGAAAGACCCTGTCGAATACCGCCAAGCTGTCCGACCATGCCATAGAATCCGGCTATGATGTGATGACCGGCGAAGCCATCCTCAACGACCTCAACGAAGGCATCGAGATCGAGCTGGAAACGCCCCGTCTCGACCTGTTCCTGATCACGGACTACGATTCCTACCTCAAAATGGCGGAAGACGGCGACCTCGCCGCCCTCGATACGGTGCTCAACAACGAAGCGAAGGCGATCAAGGAATACGTCCACACGGCGTTCTTCAACGCCGCGAAGGTCGGCAACAAGACCTACGGCGTGCCCTGCAATACCACCATCGGCGAATACACCTACATCGTTTTCGATAAGGACGTTCTCGAAGCGAGCGGCGTCGCGCAGGAGACCCTTTACACCCTCGAGGACCTTGCGGACTACCTCGCCATCGTCAAGGAGAACAACCCCGACGTTGTCCCGCTCGCCAACGCGATCACGCCGAGCAGCATGTCGTTCATGTTCGAGGACGGCTTCCCGGCCTACGTCAACAACGCCGGATTCGTGGTTTCGACCTACGAGGACGACACCTTCAATCAATACCTCACCATGCTGACCCGCTACAGCGCCCTCGGCTACTTCCAGAACGCCTCCGGGCAGACCGGCAAGGACGAAAATGCGAAGTTCGCGGTCAAGTTCATTCCCGCCACCAAGCAGGAAATGGCCGACCTCGCGGCGAAGAACAACTACGTTTACAACCGCTATTCCGTCCCGGTCGCGACCAGCGAAAACAGTATCGACTGCATCTACGCACTCTCCGCCTACTGCCCGACCAGCTGGCAGACGGACGCGATGGAAGTCCTGACCGAGCTGTATACCGACATCAACCTGCAAAACCTGTTCCTGTACGGTGTGGAGGACGAGAACTACCGCGTCGAAGGCAACCAGGTCTTCCGTCTTAACGATGAGTACATGATGAATCCCGCCTACACGGGCAACTGCTTCATCGCCTATACCGACGGCGACGCCGGCGACCCGCTGACCAAGTGGTCCGACGCTCGCGAACAGAACGTCGACGCGGTCCAGTCCAAGACCATCGGCTTCACCTACGAGCCGACCAAGTACGATTTTAAGCAAATCAAGGACGGCAAGGTCGAGGATATTACCCTCAGCGAGCCGGATTACGAAGAGATCCTTTGGAACATCATTCAACCGCATTACGACGCCCTGCTCGACGGCACGGCGATCGAATTTGACTACCAAACCGCCTACGAGGAAGCGGACGCGGCTGCCCGTGAATCCATTCGGACCGACCTGCTCGCGACCTACGAAAAACGCCTGCAGAACCGCTACACCAGCGGGCTTGCGGAAACCGTCGAAACAGAGCAGGGCGAACAGATCCGCGCCGATGCGGAAGCCCTCGCCAAGGAGCAATTGGTGTCCGATTTCGACACGAACTCCCGTCGCCGCCGCCTGAAGGAAAAGCTCCAGGAGGAGAACCCGGACGCGAGCGACGACGACCTCACCGCCATGCTCGAACAATTACTCACGGAGCCGGACCGTCTGTGGGAGAATTACCGCACAGTCGTCCGCAGCGAGGAGCAATGGGCGGACGTGATCGACGAAAACTATAACGACCTGCTCGATCAGCGCATCGAGGAGGAAACCGATAAGATTCTCGCCAGCAGCGCCTACCAGAACGATCTGAAAGCGATCCCGACGTCCGAAGCGTTCCTGGAGGATTACGAATACGGCTTGAACGTCGAAGTCGCCGACACGGTCACCGCCAATCTGGACCAGGCGATCTCCACCCTGATCGACGAATATGCCGACAGCGTCATCGCCGAATGCGAAGAAGCGCTCCAGAAAGCGATCGACGAGTTCGTCGAAGAGTACGTCGAAGCGGCGAAGGTCTCCCTCGAAGCGGCGGTGCGCCAGCAGGTCCCAATCGACTTCCGAGCCGACAACCTCTCCGAGGAGGAGACTGAGCAGCACATCAGCGACATCTACAACCTGATCATTGATACGGAGGGCGTGATCAAGGATTTCACGACCGGCGCGAAGGACCTGTACGAACAGTATTACGGCACACAGTATGACGACGCAACGGGTCTCGCCGAATTCAACACGAAGTTTGAAAAGCTGGAAAAATCCTACAAGGAGATCTACCTCCCGCTCTATGCGGCGATCTATAACGGCGAAAACCAGGCGCTCGTCGACATCGGCTACCTCTCGCGGGACGTTCTGACCGTGTTTAGTACGCTTACAGACGAAGAGCAGGAGGAGAGCGGCGGCACGACCTCCGAATCGACCTCGTCGGAAGCGACCTCGTCGGGCGACACCTCGGGTGATGGCGGCGAAGGCGGCGAGGAAGACCCGACGCCGGGCAACTACAACAGCTACTACGAATTTGTGTTCATTGTCAAACTCCGTGCGCCGTATTACGCCCAGTTCGGCGAACCGGGATCGTAAAGTTATCGGGGGGGCAAACGCAATCGCATCGCCATCGCGGGCGACTTCGTCGCAGCGCTGTCTCGCTCTGTCTTCCCCCCCCAATTACCCCTCTTTTAAGACGTGCCGACAGGGTCGGCACGTCAAAAACCGGCTCGGCTTGCGCCAATTCTGACGCCGCCGTCGCCGGTTTTCTTCATCTTCGCTTTACCTCCGCCGTCTGCCTGTTTGCGCTATATAAAACATTTCATCAGAATCAAATCACGGCTCAATCAATATAATTTTCCGCCTGCTTGGTGAACATTTCAAAATATTTCCCTTTTAATTTCATGAGTTCATCGTGTGTTCCTATTTCCTTTATCTCCCCATTATCTACTAAAACGATTCTGTCCATTCCTCGAATGGTCGACAATCTATGTGCAACAAGAATCGTAGTGGAAAAATTACTGCTGTCAAGAATGAGCTTTGTCATTTCATACTCTGCAAGAGGGTCAAGGGCTGACGACGGTTCATCTAATAGCAACAGACCAAATTCGCCCGTAAGCAATCTGGCGATCCCTATTTTTTGTTCCTCGCCACCGGACAGCATAATTCCGTTTTCATCAAATTCCTTTGTCAACTCGGTAGACAAATTCGCATGATTTTTCGTCAGGACACGTTCCAATCCGGCTTTATGCAGAATCTCTCGCAATTGATCGTCATTCGCTTCATTATATAACATGATATTCTCAGCCAATGACAAAGCATAGATATTTACATTTTGAAAGGCCACGCCGATTTTCCCGCGCAAATCTGATAATTTATAATTTTTTATATCTATTCCATTGATACGAATCAGACCGCTTGATGGATCGTAAAACCGCAAAAGGAGTTTGACCAAGGTGGATTTCCCGGCCCCATTTTCGCCAACAATGGCAATTTTCTCTCCAGATTTTATTTCGAGATTAAGGTTATTTATGGCAAAATGAGAATTCGGATATGAAAAGGAAACATTTTGAAAAGTGACTGCATACGGACCGTCGGATAGAGGCAATTTATCGTCAATATCTGTCTCTATACTTGACTTAACATCAAAAAACCCGCGAATTCGTTTTGCGTACATCCCAAGACGATGCGCATCCTTCACATAGTAGAACATTTCATTCAAAGCGTTTTTCAGGGCTTCAACGGCAAGCATCATCGTCATATATGCGCCCACAGTGGATATATCACCGATAAAAATACCATATGCAATATTCAAGATGACAAAGGTGCGTGCAATATAGAAAGTCAAGCTTGCCGATAAGGCGGAAGGAATCATTTTCCAAGCATATTTTTTGATAATATTTATCTTTTGATTAGTCGCTTCGGTATAATCCTCTAATAAATATTGCTTCAGCTTTGTGCTTTTCAGATCTGCAGCATAATTTCTTGTATAGAAAACACGATGATGATAGCCCAGTTTTCTATCATAGGGAACGATTTCCTCCTCCTTTTTCACATCAAAATAATTCGTAACCATATGCAGTATGTTTTCAATGACCGTCCCAATAATCGTAACAATGACTGCAAGCGGGCTGAGTACGGCTATAATGGAAAGCATCGAAACGATCGTGATGACCGAGGACGACATATGATTTACCAAATCCTGGGCTTTTTCCGCTTGCGCCGAATAATTGCTGATCGCCCATGTATAATTGTCGTAGTACTCCGGATCATCCACATATCGATAGTCGGTTTTTATCGCCTGCTTGTAGGCGTCCGCCCTGAGCTGTGCATCAATTTTAGAAAGCATTTTATTTTCACAAAAGAAATTAAAAACGTCCTCATAAATCGGTTGAAACAGCAGAATGAGCTGCATAACGACAACATATAAAACCACATCACGATAGGGTCTTCCGGCTTCCAGTAAACTGATCACCGTACTCGGCAAATACACGCCCACGAGCTGCGCAAAGGGTATGATGATAAGCCAAAATAACAATGAGAAAATTACGAATGTTTTTCCATACTTCAAATAAGGTTTATAAAGCCAAATGATATTTTTGGCTGTTTTCATAATATACTTCATAATAATCTCCATCCTACTGCTTATGCGTCAGCACGAATCGTCATGAGAGGAGCGCTGACAGCAGTTGTATACGATTGCAGAAAAGGGCAATTGCGATCAACGCTAAATTGTCCTCCGTTAGCATTCTCTTGTTGAGTCACTGCTCCGAACACGATGTGTTCGGAGCGTGCGGCTCATGTCCGCAGATTTGACGTCATTTGTGTGCGGGGAAGGTTCCCGCAGAGCTCGGGTGCGCATCAGAAAACGGCGTTCCTGCGGCAGGACAAAAGCCTCGCGAATCGTCCCTGCGGGGCGTTATTTTTTATATTTTTATTTCTGCCGAAAATTTTTTGACAGTGGGGAGCCGCTTTCGCAAGAGAAGCGGCTCCCCGTTTTTATGAAGTCCTGTCGATCCCGAAAACGGGAAATGCAAGGTTTTCAAGACAAGAAAGGAACAAATCTCACTTTCCGTTGCACCGTTCCACCCATTCCGCCCAGCGCGGGTCGGCCTTGATCTCCTTTTCCACGTCGTCGTAGTTCGGGTTGCCCCAGAACGGCCAGTCCCCCGGCAATGTTTGCGCGATACTGCCGCTTTCGACCGGGTCGGTCTTGAACAAAACCTGGGACACGAGCGGGGCGGTGTAGGAATGTTCCCGTCCGTCGCGAACGGCTTCGAGCGCCTTTGCGTGCAGGAGCGCCCGGTCCAAAGAGCGGAACGCGTCGTCATGGTACCCCCGCTCCCATTCCAGCCGCGACAGGTACAGGTACAGCTGAATCAGTTTCCCGTTGCAGAGACCGTAGTTCCCGTCGTCGCAAAGCATGGCGTACAGCGCAAGCACGCCCTTGACTTTTTCGATCGGCAGATCGCTTTGGTAATGCTTCAGGTCCGTAACCAACGCGTACACCACCTGGTCGGCAAAGTGACGCGCCATTTCGAGCAGCAGTTCGCCGACATACCGCGCCTCCTCCTTCCCGTCCTCGGCGCCCGCAAGCAGGACTTCGCGGCTGTCCTTCAGGCGCGGCATTCGCTCGGCGCAGGCGACCGCCTTCGCGTTCTCCCCCACGTTCCGATAGAGCAGCACCAGCGAGGAGATCGCCTCGTTCGCGATCGAACGGTCGCACGCCGTGTTCGACAGCGTTTCAAAGATGCGGGTCGCCTCCGCCCAGTATGGATTCTTCCGATGGATGTCGTAATCGTGGCGGATATACCCTTCCTCGTCATAATACACCCATTCCTTATGCCGCCTCCAGCCGGCTTCCGAGAGCGTGGACGCCAGCGCGAGCAGCAGACGCTCGTTTTGCGGGAACTCGGCAAGCCCCTCCCGCAGGATCGCCAGGCATTCGTCCACCCAGTCGTCGTCGCCGCGACTCCCGATGTGGAAGGAATCGATCCGCTGCAGGATCGCGTCGATTTTCCGGTCGCGGTCGTTCTGATAGCCGAACAGTTCGTCGATGGAGATGCCGAAATAGTTGGCGATGCTCGGGATCAGTTCCATATCCGGGTAACTGCCGCCCGCCTCCCAGCGGGAAACGGCCTGTGCCGTCACGCCGAGGGCGGTCGCAAGGTCCTCCTGCGTCCGTGCGCAATGCCGGCGCAGGGATTTGATTTTTTCGCCTAAGGTCAGTTTCATAGGTTTTTCCTCCGTATTCAGATTTCCACCGGTGTGCCCTTAGTATAGCATCCCGCCCCGGAAAAAACAATTCTCAATTCGTTGTTTCATTTGCAACCGTTGGTTGCGTTTTGACAAGCAAAAAAAGCCCGCGCCCCGGAAACGGAACGCGGACCTCGTTTTTTCTTACGCTTCCCGGAAGAACGCCTGCGACGCACGGTACATCGCGAACACGTCCGCCTTCGCGGTCAATTCGACCGGCGAGTGCATCGAAAGCACCGGCACGCCGACGTCCACCACGTCGATGCCCAGCTTCGCGATCTCCACCGCGACGGTACCGGCGCCGCCCTGGTCGACCTTGCCGTACTCCCCGGTCTGCCACGCGACGTTCCCGTCGTCGAGCATCCGACCGACGCGGGCCATGACCTCGGCGCTCGCGTCCGAGCAGCCGCCCTTCCCACGCGAGCCGGTGTACTTGGAAACCACCACCCCGTCGCCGAGGTAGCAGGAATTCCCCGCCTCGTAAGCGTCCGCGAACGACGGGTCAAACGCCCCGCCGACGTCGGCGGACAGGCACAGCGAATTGCGGAACGCCTCCCGCTCGTTCGCCCCGGCGTCGGCGCACAGGTCGCGCAGGAAGTCCGCAAACGCGGCGCTCCGCAAGCCGGTCACGCCCTCCGAACCGATCTCTTCCTTGTCCGCGAGGAACACGACGCAGGTGTGTGCCGGCGTCCCGACCTCCGCGAGCGCCCGCAGGGACGGATAGGCGCAGACCTTGTCGTCCTGCCCGTATCCGGCGAGCATACTGCCGTCAAACCCGACGACCCGCGACTTCTGCGCGGGCACGGCGCACAGCTCCGCCGTCGCGAAATCCCGCTCGGAAATGCCGTATTTCTCGTGCAGGATCGCAAGCACCCGCAGCTTGACCCCGTCCTCCTCGTCGAACGGCAGGGACCCGCAGACGAGGTTGAGCGTCTCCCCGCCGACGACCTCCGAACCCTTCTTGGCGACCTGATCCTTCGCGATGTGGGGCATCAGGTCCGTGACGTACAGCACCGGGTCGTCCCCGTCCTCGCCGACGCAGACGTCCACCGTCCGCCCGTCCCGCAGGCAGACCACCCCGTGCAGGGCGAGCGGGAGCGCCGTCCACTGGTACTTCTTGATCCCGCCGTAGTAGTGGGTCTTGAAGTACCCCAGTCCGCCGGACTCGTAGAGCGGCATCGGCTTGAGGTCCAGCCGCGGGGAATCGATGTGCGACGCCATGATGCGGAAGCCCTCCTCGAGCGGCTTCTGCCCGACGACGGCGAGCAGAAGGCTCTTTTCGCGGTTGACGCGGTAGACCTTCGCGCCCGGTTCGAGCTGCCCCGGTCGGTACGGGCGAAA
Organism: uncultured Clostridia bacterium; assembly: GCA_947630765.1. Classification (GTDB taxonomy): domain Bacteria; phylum Bacillota; class Clostridia; order Oscillospirales; family CAG-382; genus Coliplasma. The sequence goes on from CANRIX010000011.1 coordinate 59,492, forward strand.
GCCCGCCTGTTCGGCGAGCGCGACGGCGGCTTTGACCGCGTCCCGTTCGGTTTTCGCCCCGTCGAGGAAGCTGCGGTAGGCGGCGCAGAACGCCTCGATCTCCGCTTCGTCCGCGACGTTATGGGACTTCGTCGGGGTGTGAAGCAATTGCTTTGCCTGTTCTTTTTCCATCATGTTGTTTCTCTTCCTTTCCGATTCTGACCGTATTTTTTCACGAATTTTCGGCGGGAAATTCCTCCGGGTACAGGTCGCGGTAGGTCTCCCGTGCCGCCTGCACGCGCTGCAGGTATGCGGCCGTTTCCGCGAACGGAATCTCCCGCAGGGTTTTCCCGTCGTCGCTGTACCGCGGGTCGTCCAGCCAGCGGTTGACGTTGCCCATGCCCGCGTTGTAGGCGGCGAGCGCCGTGTCCAGTGCGCCGTCGTACAGTCCGCACAGCCGATTCAGGTAGAACGCCCCGCATCGGATATTCAGCGCGGGATCGAAAATGTCCGCGTCCGTCGGCAGGTCCAGCCGCCAGAGCACTTCGCCGAACGTCTCCCGCGTCATCTGCATCAGCCCGCACGCCCCGGCGGAGGATTCCGCGTCCGCTTGGAACCGGCTCTCGCACCAGATGACCCCGCACAGCAGGTCCTCCGGCAGTCCGAACTCGGCGGCGGCCGACGCGACGTACGGGCGGTATTCCGCCGGCAGCGGATAGCGCCTCCGCAGGAGCGGCCCGCGCAGCAGCACCCCGCAAAGCAGCGCCAGCGCGAGCAGGACCAGCAGGGTCGGCAGGGCTTTCGAGCGCTTTTTTGCCGTTTTTTGCGGTTTTTTTGCCTGTCCGCCGTCCATTTCGCTCCCCCTTTCGGTTCAAAGTTCGCGTCGCAGCGCGTTCCGCACCTGCTCCCGCAGGCGGTCGAACGTCCCGCCGCCGTCGAGGATCTCACAGCGTTCCCGGAAGAATGCCCGCCCGGGCTGCTGGGAAAGCCGCTTCCGCGCCTCGTCCGGGGAAATGCCGTCCCGTGCGCAGATGCGTTCGACGCAGACCTCCTCCGGCGCGTCGACGGCCAGCACGCGGTCGCACACTTCGTCCAGCCCGGTTTCAAACAGCGTCGGCGCGTCCAGCAGCACCGCCTTTTCGCCGCAGTCCCGCAAACGCCGGAACAGCTCCCGCGTCATGTACCGCGCCGTCAGGCGGTTGAGCGTCCGCATTTCGTCCGCGTCGGAAAAGACCCTCTCCCGCACGAACGCCCGGTTCAGCCGCCCGCCCGAAACCGCCCTCTCCCCGAACGCTTCGCCGATGGCAGCAAGGCAGTCCGACGGCGACGACGTGAGTTCCCGGTAGACTTCGTCGCAATCCAGCACCGTCAGCCCCATCTCCCGCGCAAAGCGCCCGGCGGTGGACTTCCCCGCCCCGCTCCGCCCGGTCAGCCCGATCAGCCGGGGCATGCCCTTCTTTTCGAGCGCGTCGCGCACCGCTTCCCACGGGATCGCCCCCTGCCGCAGCAGCTTCGGCGTGCCGACCAGCGAAACCACCGTGGATTCCAGCGAAAAATCGCACGCCCCCCCGTCGAGCAGCACGTCGCACACCCCGTCGAGCGTCTCTGCGGCGGAAAGCCCGTCCTTGGCGGATATCCCGCCGGAGAAATTCGCGCTCGTCGCCGCGATCGGCACGCCCGCTTCCCGCGAAAGCGCGAGGAACAGCGGATGGCTCGGGAAGCGCAAGCCAACGGTCTGCCCGCCGGCGGTCACGACGTCCGGCACCGCCTCCCGCTTCGGCAGGACGACGGACAGCGGACCAGGCGTGAACAGCGAAAGCAGCACCCTCGTCCGCCCGTCGAGGAAAGCGGCCCATTCCGCCTGCGCAAGGTCGTGCAGGTGCAGCAGCAGCGGTTTTTCCGCCGGTCGGCGCTTGGCGGCGTACAGCCGTCTGACCGCGTCCGGGTCGGAAGCGCTGCAGCCGATGCCGTAGACGGTCTCGGTCGGAAAGACGACCAGACCGCCGTCCCGCAGCGTCCGCGAAGCGTCCCGCAGGGCGTCCCGCAGCCGTTCGTCCCGTTCCTCCTGCGTCCGCAGGGAATAGATCCTCGTTCCCATTCGTGCGCCTCCCGCGTCGGTTCTCGTTTCCTTCCATTGACATAGTATACCACAAGAAAGACTGGATTTCCATAGGGTTTTGCGAAAAAAGTCTTGAAAAAACGCTTTCTTCATGCTATACTGTATTCGTATGGGTTTGTCCGCAGCGGCAAAACCCGAAACTTTCACGAAAAACGAGGTGTGCGGAATGCCCATTCGGATCCCCTATTCGCTCCCCGCGACGGAAACGCTCACGCGGGAAAACATCTTCGTCATGGACGAGCGCCGTGCGTCGACACAGGATATCCGTCCGCTCCGCATCGCCATCCTCAACCTCATGCCGACCAAGATCGTCACGGAGACGCAGCTGCTCCGCCTGCTGTCGAACACCCCGCTGCAGGTGGACGTCTGCCTGCTGACGCCGGAGAGCCACTGCTCCCGCAACACCCCCGAGGAGCACCTCGCGTCCTTCTACACCACCCCGTCCGCCATTCGCGACGAGAAGTTCGACGGCATGATTATCACCGGCGCGCCGGTCGAATACCTGCCGTTCGAGCAGGTGGACTACTGGGAGGAACTCGAGGGGATCATGGCGTGGGCGAAAACGCACGTCTATTCAACCATGTACGTCTGCTGGGGGGCGTACGCGGGGCTGTACTACAACCACGGCATCGAAAAGTATCCGCTCACGCGCAAGCTGTCCGGCGTCTATCGCCATACGACCCTTCTGCCGTCGCACCCGCTCGTGCGGGGGTTCAACACCCGGTTCAACGCCCCGCATTCCCGCTATTCCTACGTCCGGCGGGAGGACGTAGAAGCCTGCGGCGACCTGCTGCTGCTGGCGGACTCGGAGGAGGCGGGGGTGTTCCTGCTCGCCTCGACCGACGGGCGGGAATGCTATGTGACCGGGCACCCGGAATACGACTTCGACACGCTCCGCAAGGAATACGAGCGGGACGTCGCCAAAGGCGAAAACGTCCCGGTCCCCGCCCACTACTTCCCGCAGGACGACCCGGCGCAGACCCCGGTCAACACCTGGCGTGCCCATGCGCACCTGCTCTACTCCAACTGGCTTAACTACTTCGTCTACCAGAATACACCGTATGACATCAAGGAGATCCGCTGATGTACGAACGAGACGGCGAATGGGTCATGGAAGGTCTTGGGGACCACGACCCGAAGCGCATCAAAACGGTCGAGGAACTGTATGAATACGTCGACACCGTGGGGTTTTTGCCCCTGTTTCGGAGCCACGTCGATCGGTTTTCGCTCGAGGAGCTGACCGCGTCGTCGGCGTGGTGGTCGGACGGCGAGGAGGACCCGTGGCAATGGCGGGTGGAAGCGTCGGAGAGCGGTCGGGTGGTCTACGGCAAGTTCTTCAACGGGAAAGCCGGGTTCGTGTCCCGCGAATGGTTCCCCTGCTTCGCCGCCTACCGGCGCGACGGCTACGATTTCGACACGCTGTACGAGCTCGGGCTTGCGAACCGCAAGAGCAAGCTGCTGATGGACGCCCTGACGGCGGAACCGGCGGGACTGCCGTCCTACCGCCTGCGGGAGGTCGCCGGATTCGGGCGGCACGGCGAAAAGGGGTTCCCCGGGGCGATCACCTCGTTGATGATGCAGACGTTCGTCGTCATCAGCGGGTTCGAGCGGCGGCTCAACCGCACGGGCGAAGCGTACGGGTGGGCGGTTTCGCGCTACTGCACCGCCGAATCCCGGTTCGGCGCGGAGCACGTTCGGTCGAAGTACGGTCTGACCCGCGAGGAAGCGCTGGAGACCATGCTCGCCCAATTGCGTCGGCTGTTCCCGGACGCGCCGGAATCCGCCCTGCGGAAACAGCTATGAAGCGGTTTGTTTCCCTGCTCCTGCTGCTTTCACTGCTGACGGCCTGCGGTGCGCCCGCCCCGCTCGTCGAGGGGGAGACCTACCTCGAAGGGACCTGGTCGAACGACGACCTGCGCGTCGCCTACGGGTTCCGCCCGGACGGCGACGGGACGCTGTACATCGCCGGGGAGGTCCTACTCATCCGCTACGGCGTGAAGGGCGATACGCTGTACCTGCAGACCGGCGGGCAGACGGACGCGCACCAATTGGTAACCGAAGGGGAGGACCTGCTGATCGACGGCGTGCGGTTTTGCCCGGTCTCGGACGACCCGGAAGCGGACGCGGCCTTCAGCGAAGCGCTCGCGCAGGCGCGTTCCGCCTCGGAGGCGGAAAAGTCCACGAAGCGCACGCAGAGCGTCCTGTTCCTCGTGACCCTGCTCGCGGCGGCGGGAACCGTCGCGATCCTCGTGCGCTATTTCCGCCGCAAGAAGCAACCGAAAGATCGGAGGTGACGCCCATGCACAACCGCATGACCCGTTTCGTCGGCGGAGCGCTTTGCGCCCTGCTGCTCGGACCGCTGTCCGGCTGTTCGCTGCATACGCACGATTTCCGCCAGACCGTCATTCCGCCGACCTGCAACGGCATCGGCTACACGGTCAACACCTGCGCCTGCGGCGAGGTGACCTATTCCGACTACCTGCCCGCCACGGCGCACACGTTCGGCGACTGGCAGGCGGAACGCCCCGCCACGCTGACCGAAGGCGGCGAGGAATACCGCGTCTGCCAGGTCTGCGGGATCCTGCAAAACCGGGACGTCCTGCCGCTCTCCGCCCTGCCCCGCCTTTCGCTGGACAGTACGTCGGACGGGACGCTGACCCTCCGCTATACCGACGGCGAAACCGACTTTACGACCATCGCGTCCCAGGCGGACGGGCTCAACGACCTGCTGCTGGAGCTGGACGAACCGCTCGACCTCGGCTGGGGACCGCAGACGCGCTGCCTGCTGACCGACGGCGGTTCGGACGCGACGTTCGCCCGCGACGCGACGGCGGGCGCCCTCTGGAGCGACTGCCTGTCCGCCCGGACCGACCTGCCCGACTGGGAGCGGACCGTCCTGCCGGCGGAAGCGCGTCGGAACGGAACCAAGCCGGTCCTGCTCTACCGCGACGGGAACTTCGAACGGCTCGCCCTGCTCTCGCTGCCGCTGGTCGACCGACTGAACGGTACGGTCTTTCAGGCGACGGACGAAAGCGACGGCTGCCTATTTCTGGGCACGCCGACTTTTTCCGACCTGCGCGCCGGGAACGGGACGGATGTGAACGGCTTTGCGCTGCTGCAAAGCGCGGATGAGTCGGTCGAACCGGCCAGAGAGCGCTTCACGAACTTTCAATCCTTCGTCCTGCAATCCCGGGACGCCGTGTTCCGCGAACGGCTGGCGGATTTCACCGACCCGGACACGCTCATCGACTACTTCCTGCTGCTGCAGACGCTCGGCAACCCCTACGGCGTGACGCTCGGGACCGTCTGGTACACCCCTGACCTCGAGCACTTCCTGCCCGCCTTCCCCGCGTTCCGCGCGGGGCTTGGGCTGCGCTCGAACGGGACGCTGACGGACGGGAACGACGCGGTTTCGACCGGGCAGAACCTGCTTTGGGAGCGCCTGTGCGCCCTGTTCCCGGAGGAGATCGCCACGCGGTACCAAGCGCTGCGCCGGACGCTTTTGCGGGAGGACGCCCTGTGCGAACGGTTCCGAACGCAGTACGAAACCGTCGAACCCGACCTGCTCGACCACGAAAAAGCGGAAACCGCCGGCGACCCGGACCGCGTCGAAGCGTTCCTGCGCAGGCGCGTCGCCGTGCTGGACGCGTGGACGGCGTCCCTGCTTCCGCAGGAAGAATGACGATACGGCGGAAAAACCGTCATTTCCGACAATTTTTTGACGCGCATTTCTACAAAAAGACGGTTGACATCGCCGTCGGAATATGGTATGATAGTACAAACGAGTAAAAGGAGAACGTATGCGATGAAAAAGAAGAAGCTCGCTTCGGAAGCGGCGGTCGGCGAAGCCCCGGTGGAGTCGGTCGCGGCGGAAACGCCGGTCAAATCCAAAAAGCAGAAATCCGGCGGAGGGAGTTTGCGGGATAAGCAATCGACGTTTTTCGTTGCCGCGCTCATCCTCGGCGCCGTTTCCATCCTGCTCGTCCTGCTCGCCAAGAACGGCATCAACAACGGCAAGGGCTATTTCGTGATCGACCCGATCGGCAAAATGAAGAAGCCGATCGCGCTGACGGCGCTCAAGTCCTCGATCTGCGCGTGGGCAGGTGCGATCGTCGGGGTTCTCGGCGTCGGCTGCGGCGTGACGCGGAATATCCTCAAGAAGCAGAATTCCCTGATCAGCTATCTGATCGGGCTGATCGGGTTGATCCTCGCGGTCATCGCGCTTCTGGCCATCCAGTATCCGTAATGTCGCCGGCGTAAAATCGAAAAACAGAGAAGAAAGGAAGGTTCGGACAAACGGCCTTCCTTTTGTTCCTTATATAGGCAAAAAACAACAAAGAAACGGAGAAAAAAGCCATGCTGAACACCAATCCCTTCGCGCCGCCCCTGCCCTCGCCCGAATCCCTCGCGGACCGCACCTTCACGCCGGTCAACACCCTCGGCGACCCCGCCGAGGACGGCAACGTCTATATCGACGCGACCAATCGGGACGTCTTTGCCCTCGGCGGCATCGACGCGCCGCAAGAGAACGGCGGCGAATACTACCGCCTCGACGTCCGCCGCAAGGACGAATACTCCAACGACAACCGCTTCCTCGCCTGCAACACCCCGGGCGTGACCCTGCGGTTCATCACCGACGCGAAAGCGGTCACGCTCGACGTCAAGCTCCGCTCCGTCATCGCCGGGATGCACCATTTCACCGACCGGGGCGTGTACGGCTTCGATATGCTGATCGGCACCGGCACCGCCAGGCGTTACGTCGGCGCGAATATGCAGAACTTCGTCGATACGCTCGAAGGCATGAAGGACGTGCTCGCCCTGCCGGACGGGCTGAAGGAGGTCCAGATCAACTTCCCGCTCTACGGCGGTGTGGAAAGCGTCCGGCTCGGCTTCCCGGCGGACGCGAAGGTCGCCCTGCCGACCAAGAGGGCGTACAAGCCGATCGCGTTCTACGGCTCGTCCATCACGCAGGGCGGGTGCGCGGGACGTCCGAGCAATTCCTACTGCAACATCGTCTGCCGTGCGCTCGACGCGGACTGCCGCAACCTCGGCTTTTCCGGCTCGGCGATGGGCGAACAGCCGGTCGCGGAATACATCGGCGGGCTGGACCTGTCCGCGTTCGTCATGGACTACGACTACAATTCCCCGTCCGAGGAGCACCTTCGTGCGACGCACCGCCCGTTCTACGAGACCGTCCGCCGCATGAACCCGGACCTGCCGATCCTCATGCTCTCCCACGTCTGGGCGTTCGAGGACCGCGAAACCGACTTCAAGCGGGTCGCCATCATCCGCGAGACCTACGAAGCCGCCCGTGCGGCCGGGGACAATAACGTCTACTTCCTCGAAGGCACGAATTTCTTCCGCTGGCCGATGGGCGACCTCTGCACGGTCGACATCCTGCACCCGAACGACCTCGGACAGTTCATCATGGCGGAGGAAGTGTATAAGACGCTCGTCGCCATCCTTCGGCGATAAACCCCCAAAAAGGAGGACTTGCCCGGTGACCTACCTCACGGAATTTACCCTGCCGACCGAAAAACAGGAATGCGGCTACTACCTCGGGTCCGACGCGAAGCTGGACATGAAGTGCTACCCGAAGGACGTGTTCCCGTTCAAGCTCTTTCCCCCGAAAGGGCTTCACCGGCTGACGTTCGAGCCGCTCACCCTGCTCTACGGGGGGAACGGCTCGGGCAAGTCCACCCTATTGAACCTGCTCGCCGAAAAACTCGGCGTCCGGCGGGACGCCCCGTTCAACCGCACCCCGTTCTACGGCGAATACCTCGCCCTGTGCGGGTGCGAAACGCTGACCGGGCGCGGCGTCCCGCCGGGGAGCCGTATCCTGACGAGCGACGACACGTTCGACTTCCTGCTCGACCTGCGCGCCGTCAACGAGGGGCAGGAACGCCGCCGGGCGGACCTGTTCGAGGAATACCAAAATACCCGAAAAGAGTCCTTCACCCTGCGTTCCGTCGAGGATTACGAGGAACTTAAGCGGCACATCGAGGCGAAGCGGAACACGAAGTCCGTCTACGTCGGGTCGCGTATGCAGGCGGACCTCCCCTACCGTTCCAACGGCGAGACCGCGTTCGCGTTCTTCACGACCCGCGTCCGCGAGGGGGCGCTCTACCTGCTCGACGAGCCGGAAAACAGCCTTTCCGCGTCCTGGCAGATACGCCTCGCGCAATTCCTGCAGGAGGCGGTGCGGTTCTACGACTGTCAACTCGTCGTCGCGACGCATTCGCCGTTCCTGCTCGCCCTGAAAGGGGCGAAAATTTATGACCTCGACGCCGTCCCGGTCCGCACCTGCCGCTGGACGGAGCTGGAATCCGTCCGCCTGACGCGGGACTTCTTCCGCGAGCACGAAAAAGACTTCACCGACCGACCGTAAGGAGGGTTTTCTATGGCAATCATTCGGGGAACGACCGAGGGAATCGACGGTGCGCTTGCCGGCGTCTTGGTCGAATGCAAGAACGAACGGTTTGAGACCGTTTACCAAACCGTAAGCGACGAATCCGGCCGATTCTCCCTCTTCGTGCCGGATGGGACCTACCCATTCCTGACCGCCGTACGGGACTACGGCGAGCGCTACCTCGAATACTGGGCGCAAGACCTACCGGCGTACGGGGAACTGACGCTGAACGCACGCATCGACACGCTGGAAGTGTACGGACTGCACGCGTTCGTCGTGAAAGGGGCGGCGAACGCCCTGACCGTCTATTTCCGCCCGATGAGCCTGCAAAAGTTCCGTTCCGGCGAGCCGAACATTGCGCCGACGTTTCGCGCGGAGCATCTTTCGGTCGCGGTGGACGGTCGACCGTGCAAGGTGTACACGCTCGACCGCGTGCGAGAGTACGCCGGCGAAGGGAACGGATTCCTGACCGCCTGCCTGATGCAGACCTCCGTTCCGGGCGTTGCCGACGAATGGAAACGCCTTGACATGTGCGTCCGCGACGGCGACGGTCATTTTGGTTGCGCAACATTGTTCCGGAGGTGTTCCCGATGAACTACGACGAAAGACCGCGTTACCACTACAAACCGAAACAGGGCTGGATGAACGACCCGAACGGACTGGTCTATTTCCAAGGGTACTACCACGCGTTCTACCAGCACGCGCCGCATTGCGAACGCCCGTGGCAGGACGAGATGATGCACTGGGGACACGCCCGCACCAAGGACTTCCTGCACTGGGAGGAACTGCCCGTCGCGCTCACGCCGGACCAATGGTACGAGGGGAAGGGCTGCTGGTCCGGCACCGCCATCGTCCGGGACGGCACGCTCTACCTGTTCTACGCTTCCGTGTACGCGAAGGAAGGGGTGGAGGAATGGGTGGAAACCATCAGCGTCGCGACCTCAACGGACGGGATCCATTTTGAAAAGTATGCCGGCAACCCGGTCATTCCGACCTATCCGCTCGACGGGAGCTGGGATTTCCGCGACCCGGCGGTGCTGGAAAAGGACGGGAAGTTCTACCTGCTCGTCGCTTCCGGCAACCCGCCGACCCGCACCGCCCGTCTGCTGGTCTACGAGAGCGACGACCTGCTTTGCTGGACCTACCGGGGCGTAGCATTTGAATGGGCGGACGCCAAGTGCGCCGAATGCCCGTCCATCCTGCCGTTCGGCGACGGGAAGTACCTGCTGACCGTTTCCGTGTGCAAAAAGGGGGACGAGCACTTCTTTTCGGTCATGGTCGGGACCTTCGACGGGCGGCGCTTCCGCGCCGAGCTGACCGGGTGCGCGGACTGCGGGCCGGACCAGTACGCCGGGCAGGCCTTTTGCGACCCCGCAGGGCGGCACCTCCTGTTCGCGTGGATCCCCGGCTGGAAGTACCAAGGGTACGCGAGCCACGACGTCGGCTGCCTTTCCCTGCCGCGCGAGCTGTGCGTGCGGGACGGTCGGATCGTCGCCCCGCCGGCGCGGGAGGTGCGCCATCTGCTGACCGACGGCGACCCCTGCGTCTGCCGCACGCCGGACGGCTTCCGCATCGAGCGCACCGGGCGCGACCCGGTCGTGTATCGCGGCGACGTGCGCCGGCTGCAGGTCCTGCGGGACGCGTACCTCGTCGAGGTGTTCGTCAACGACGGCGAAGCGGTCGTCACGGCGCTGCTGTGACGCCGGGGCGGGGCAAAAAAATCCTGAAAACCTCTTGACAGTACCCCCCCCCCATGTGGTATCATGGATTTACAAATTTTGACAGAAGAAAGGAACCGTTATGCCATGAAAAAAGCCGTATGTTTTCTTTTCGCACTTTCGCTCCTTGTCCTCTGCGCCTGCGACGCGTTGCCTGCGGAACCGTCCGAAGAAGCGTCGTTGAGTTTCAGCGTCAACAGTATCGGGAACTACGTCGTCGAGGACGGCAGCATATATGTGCCGCTTGACGACGGGACCCTCGCATATGTATTCCTTCCCACGGGCGACGCGGCGGATGAGATCGTCCTCCCTTCGTCCATTGTCGTCCCCGCGTCCTTCAACGGAAAAACCGTCACGGAAATTTCCAATTCCGCGTTTTACGCGGTCAAAGACGTTCTGGAAAGCGTCGAACTGCCGGACACCATTCGGCGAATCGGTAATAATGCGTTCAAGGACTGCAAAAACCTCCGGGAAGTCAATCTGCCGGACACGCTCACCGAAATCGGTGAAAGCGCTTTTGAAAACTGCGAAATGCTCTCGGACGTCGTCCTTCCGTCGTCGCTGAAAAACCTCTATCGCCTTGCGTTCAGGAATTGCAAGTCCATTAAGCAGATCACGCTTCCCTGCTCGATCGGCGGAGAGGAAATTTTCGCATACAGCGGGCTGGAAAGCCTCACAATCGCGGACGGTGTGGACAAAATCGGCTACATGACGTTCTGCGAAGCGCCCTTGCGGGAAGTGACCCTGCCAAGCAACCTGAAAACCTTCGCCACGAACGTGATCGGCGGATGCCCCCTGGAGAGCCTGACGCTGAACGACGGGCTGGAAGACGTTGACTTGCGATATCTGTATACGACGTCGGTGAAGGAAGTCGTGTTCCCGGCTTCGGTGACGAAGCTGACGTTGCAAAACAACAAGGACGCCGACCAAATCGACCTCTATTTCGAGGGGAAAGCGCCGGATCTTGATTTTTGCCAACTGTTTTCGGAATCTTCTGCGAACGATTTTCGGGAAACCGCCTACGTCATTCACTACCACGAGGGGGCAGAAGGGTTCACTTCACCGACGTGGAACGGCATCCCAGCCGAAATTTGGTAAACGCCCGACCGTCCCTGACAAATCTTCACAGGAGAAAGGAATCGTTGTGTCATGAAAAAAGCCGTTTGTTTTCTTTTCGCACTTTCGCTCCTTATCCTCTGCGCCTGCGGCGAAACCACCGAAACGACCTCCGACGTCTCGTCGGTTCCCACCGCTAACCCCGTTTCCGACTTCGAGTATGCGGAAACCGACGACGGCGACGGCATCGTCGTCACCTCTTACGTCGGCGAATCTACGGACGTCGTCATTCCCGAAACCATCGACGGCAAGCCCGTGACGGAGATCGGCAAGAATGCGTTCGCCTATACGCAGGTCGAATTCGTTTCCCTGCCGGAAACCGTTACCGCGATTCGGGAGCGGGCATTTTATGAATGTTCCGCACTTGCGGCGATCGACCTGCCTTCCGGGCTGAAGCAAATCGATAAAGCGGCGTTCCGCAAATGCACATCGCTCCGTTCGATCGTCCTGCCGGATTCACTTGAGGAACTCGGCGGGGCGGCGTTCGATTCCTGCACGGCGCTGGAATCGGCTCGTATGCCCAAAAGTCTGCCGGAATTCGGGACCGACCTGTTCGCCGATTGCGCGTCGCTGCGGGACGTGCAATTGCCGGAGGACGTGGAGATCATCCCTAACATCTGCTTTTTCGGCTGCAAATCTCTCAAGGAGATCCAGCTTCCGCCGACCGTGAAGGAAATCGGTACCTCCGCCTTTTCATGCAGCGGTCTGGAACGCGCGGACCTCCCGGAAGGCTTGGAAAAAATTTCCGGATCCGCATTTAACGAAACGTGTTTCCAAACGGTTTCCCTGCCGGAAAGCGTCAAGGTGATCGACATCCACGCCTTTTACGGGTGCAAGCAGCTTCGTTCGGTCACGTTCGGAAACGCGCTGGAGGTCGTCGACGGTCGTGCGTTCGCGTACTGTACGGCGCTGACGGAAGTCACTTTCCCCGCTTCCCTGCGGAACCTGTCGCTCCATGCGTTTGACGGATGCGACGCCCTGACGGCGGTCAAATTCGAAGGGGACGCCCCCGCCCCGCAAACCGACTCATATTATGACCAAGACACCGATAAAGCCGGTATCCCCGTGACGTTCTCCGGCACCTTCTACTACCACGAGGGGGCGGAAGGATTCACCTCCCCGACGTGGAACGGCATCCCGACCGAGGTTTGGTAAACGCCGAAAGGAGGGTGCGACGTATGGAAAAGAAGCCCCTGCGCGTCGCCTACAACGTGCTCGGCGTGCTCGCCGCCCTGACGCTGCCGACGGTATTTGTGACGCTTTTATATGTGCCGCCATACAGACATTATTTCATGGACCTCTCGTATCCGCTTTCCTTCCTGCTCTTGCTCCTGCTTGTACTTCCCCCGTTCATCACGCTTTTCCGAAAAAGCAGCCGCTTCTATCTGCTCCCGCTGTACGCCGCCGTCATCGGATTCGCAATTTCCAGCCGTATGACGCAATTCCTGTTGCCGTTTGTCAGCGAGGAAGGTTGGAAATTGTATACCAGAGGGGTCGGCGACAATGTGGGGTGGCGGACCGGTTGGGGGAATTTTGCGTATTCTTATCCCCTTGCGGCTCTGTCTTTGCTTTTCGCGGTCCTGCTGACGGTGTTCTATCTGCGGAAAAAACGGAAGGCAGCGTCCGCCTTGACGACGAACCCCGCGCCTGATTCCGATTCTGCCGCACCTAAAAACCCATAAAGCCGAAAAAGTCGGAAAGGAAGGTGTTTCTCATGAAAAAGAAGCCCCTGCGCGTCGCCTATAACGCGGTCGGTGTGCTTGCTGCCCTGACGCTGCCGACGGTATTCGCGATGCTTGTCTATATCCCGCCGTTCAGGTATCCTATGGATTCGCTCCTGTACCCGTTTGCGCTGCTCCTTCTGTGCCTGCTCGCGCTCCCCGCGACGGTCACGCTTTTCCGAAAGCGGGTGCATCTTTACACCCCGCCGCTCTGCGCCGCCGTCGTCGGATTCGCGCTTTCCGGTCGTATGACGCAGTTCCTGCTGCCGTTTGTCAGCGAAAAAGGCTGGGAATTGTACATACGGGAGGCAGGCGGCGCGGAAGGCGTGAAAAATCTGACCGCTCTTGTGTCGTTGATTTATTCGTATCCCTTCGCGTTCCTGTCGTTGGTCGTCGCGGTCCTGCTGACGGTGTTCTATCTGCGGAAAAAGCGGAAGGCAGAGTCCGCTTTGACGGCAAACCCCGCGCCTGATTCCGATTCTTCCGCGCCCAAAGCGCCATAAAAAATCGGAAAGGAAGGTGTTTCTCATGGAAAAAAAGCCCCTGCGCATCGCCTATAACGTGGTCGGCGTGCTCGCCGCCCTGACGCTGCCGACGGTGACGCTCCTATGGTTTTATGTTTTTTCGGCGGATTTGCTTTTTCTGCCCCTGTTCTTCATTCTGCCGCTGCTTGCGGCACTGCCGATCGTTACGCTTTTCCGAAAGCAGGCGCATTTATACACCCCGCCGCTCTACGCCGCAGCCGTCGGGTATGCGGCTTCCGCCAAACTGACGGAACTGCTCCTGCCGAAGGTCAGCCCGGACGCATGGGCGAAATATGACGCATCGAATAGCGTCGGATTCAGCGGCGCGACATGGACCACCGGCGTCACGGAAATGTTTTTCACATTCCCCCTTGCGTATTTGTCGCTGCTCGCCGCAATTCTGCTGACGGTGTTCTATTTGCGGAAAAAGAAGAAGGCAAAGAACGCCTTGACGGCAAACCCCTCGACCGCGGATTCGGAAAAACCGTAAAATCCGCAAATTTCGGAAACGAAAGGGGTGCGTTCTACGAAGAAATCCAAAAAATACGCCTTCGGAATCGTCGGAGCGGTTCTCGTTGCGGTTCTCGTTGCCTATCTCGCGGTTTTCCTTTTCGTCAATCTTTCATTTTATTACGCTACGCGGTGGAAATATAATGTAGAGGATTTTTCGGAATATCAGGAGGACTTCGTTCAGGTAGCCGCATTTTGCAGTACATTTATCCAAGAAGAGCGCGAGCGTGACGCTGACGCGGAGGAATGGTTTTGGGTGTATGCCGGTATCCTAAAATACGCCGGCAGATCCGTTGATTTGGAAATCGACCCGGATTTACAGGAACGTATCGAAAGGATCCGTGAGGCTTTTCCGGATCCAGAGGCAACGCTTGACTACATCTGGTGCCATGAGGACGGTTCCGTATATTTTGTATCATCCGGGCAGTATTACGCGTTGGCCTATTGCCCGGTCGGCAAGCCGGTTTCGGTCAACGGGAGCGACGACGGCGCGTCGTGTGTTTCTAAAAAAATCGTTGATGATTGGTATCACGTTCGCGCGAAATGAATAGTCGGCGCCCGCTCCCCCCGGCGAACCGTAAAAAAGCAAAACCGTCCCCCGCCCTTTTCGGACGGGGGACCTCTTTTCACTTCGCGACGGCGTTCAAGCGATCGACGACCGCCCGGAACCGCTCCGTTTCCCGCACCGGGTCGTACCGCGCCTGCTGCAGCTTTTCCAGCGTCCGCCACGCTTCGTTGTGTGCGGCTGCGACGGGAACTTCCGGCTGCAGCCCGTCCGCGAACGACGAGCGGAATCTGTCCCCCGCCCCGACCCGTTCATACGCCTCGACGGCTTCGCACATCCGCTCCAGCGCCGTCAGCGCCTCGTCATACCGCCCCTGCGCGAGCCGGTAGGTCGCGATGACGCGCCGAATATACCCGACCCGAACACCGTAAACCAGCAATTCGTCGCCGAAGATCCATCGGTAGAGTTCCTCCACCCGTTCGAGCAGCTCGACCTTTTCGTCCCACCGCTCCGACCCGTTCGGGAGCCAATCCACGACGTACCCAACCAACGCCTCGCCGAGCGCGTCCGTCAGCGTTTCCAGGTACGCCTGCGCCGTCCGCACGTCCCCGCCGTAGGTTTTCGCGAGGCGGGAAGCCGACGCTTCGCGGCAGAACTTCATCGCCGGCAGCTGTCGGAGGACCTCCTCCAGCTTTCCCGGCTCCTTGTACCCGACCACATAGAGCGAGCCGAGGTAACACAGCACCTCGTTTCGGAAATCGACGTCCCGCGTCGTCTCCGCGAGCGTCAGGTAGCGTTTTTCCGCCTCCGCAAGGCGGTTCAGGTCCGGCGTTTCTTCCCACATATACGCCCGGCAGATGCAGTCGGCAAGGTTCTTTTGGATCTTTTCGTCGGTCGGGAACGCGGCGACGTACTCCCGTGCGGTGCGGACGGTTTCCTCGTTGTCCTCGCCGGTGCTCGACGCGTTCTGCATGGTGGCGTAGATTTCCCGCCGAAGCGCCTCTTTGTCCGCCTGCTCGCGCCCGAACAGCTCGTCGGTCGTCACGTCGAAGTATTCGGCGATCGTAGGAAGCAGTTCGACGTCGGGGTAGCCGATCGCCAGTTCCCAACGCGAAACCGCCTGCGGCGTCACGCCGAGAAAAACGGCGAGTTGTTCCTGCGTGATCCCGCGCTCCGTGCGCAGCTGCCGGACGGTTTCTCCGATTTTCAAAAGCATTTTGTTTCCTTCTTCCCAAATGATTTTTGTGGACCCACAACCCTATCTTACCACACGGGACGCAAAAAAGCAATCATTCCGTCGTCGAGCGCTCCTCAACGCCCCCTTGCAGATTTTTTCGCAAAAACCGCCGGAAATTTGCGATACCCCCTTGCAAAAGGGGAAAAATTGTGGTATACTGCTCTACGGAATGCAGAGGTATCGAAGCGGTCATAACGGGGCTGACTCGAAATGGTTGACTTTTGTGTCAGCTTTGTCCACCCGAAAATCCCCATTTTATGGGGCGTTTGCTCAGTTCGAAAATTGAATATTTTGCTGTTCTGTCCTGTTGTTCTGTCCTTGGGTTTTTCGCAGAATTTCAGGCTTAACAATACACGGAGAGGTATCGAAGTGGTCATAACGGGGCTGACTCGAAATCAGTTTGACGGCAACGTCACGCGGGTTCGAATCCCGCCCTCTCCGCCAAAAAGTCCAGTAACCATGCGGGTTTCTGGACTTTTTCCTTTTCCGGCAAAGCGTTTTCAGAGCACCGCATTTTTAGGGCAGAACAACATTATTTTGGGGCAGAGCAACATTTTATTCTTCGGATTTTTCATTGATCACTTCCACTTCTTCGGTCAGGTCGCACCATTTGCTTTTGAAGTCCCCGACCTCGGGCAGCGGCATTCCGCTCACCATTGCCTGCGCCGAGGAGAGCTTCGAAGAATAGTCCAGATGCGCATAGATGTTGGCGGTGGTGCTGAAATCCGAATGACCGAGCCACTCCTGAATCTGCTTGAGGGGGACGCCGTTAGCAAGCAAGAGGCTGGCGCAGCTGTGGCGGAGATCGTGAAAGCGCATTTTCCGCAGCCCGTGATGCTGAATGAACTGCGGAAAATAGGATGTTAAGTATCAGGGGCGCATCCGTTCTCCTAACTCGTCCACGAAAACATATCCGTCGTACTCGTAATTGTAGCAGTTCCCGCAGACCTTTTTGTTCAGCTCCTGCGCCTCTTTTACTTGCAGGAAGTATTCCCGAAAGCTGCCGACCAGAGGCAGGGTGCGCATACTGGATTTTGTCTTAGCCGATTCCTGCTCAATGATTCGCTCTCTCCCGTCCACTTGAATTGATGTTACGGTACGCTTGATCGTGATAGCGCCTCGCTCAAAGTCGATAGCGTCCCATTTGAGACCAATCACTTCTCCACGACGCAGACCGTAGAAGGCTGCCACCAGAACCGGCAGTTCCAGCTTGGTACCCTTGATGACCGTGAACAGCTTTTGCAGCTCCGCCGCATCAAGAAACACCGGCTGAAAATCGTTCTTTTTCGGCCTGTCCACCTTCATTGCCACGTTCTGCGCTACCAGATCGGTTTTCAGTGCGTATTTCAGCGCCTGATGAATGACGGCATGATAGTGGATCACGGAGTTAGGCTTGACGGTTTTCAGCTTCTCCGTATAGAATTGCTGAATGTGCCGAGCCTCCAAGCCCCGCAGAGTGTACCCTTTCTTGCGGAAATACGGTTCAATCGTGCTTCTCACCATATTCTCGTAGGAACAATAGGTTGCAATCTTCACACGCACCTTCACGATTTCCAGCCATTGCAGCAGATAATCCGCAAAGGGCATGTCCGAATTTAAGTCCTCCACCTCCTTCGGCGGCTCGTAAGTACTGCGGATGCGGGCAAGCTCCGCCTCCGCCTTTCGTTTGTTTCCCTTTTCGGGAAGTCCCGTCGAGATCCACGGTCTGTGCCGCCTGCCGTTAACATCGACGTAGCTGAGTACCACGTAATAGTACCCTTTTTTGGTTTCCAAGTGTCCTGATACCATTTTTAACTCCTTTCTTTTCTTCGGCAAACAGGACAGCTCACACCGACAAGAACAGTATACCTTGCCGGTGTGGGTTCTGCCACTGTGCGATTTTGTCTTTTGAAAATGCCGCTCGGCTCGAATTTACCGGGCGTCCCGGTTTCGCTCCCGCTGACGCTTTAAGAGCTCCAAGCCCTTCAGAATATCCCGCTTGATCTGCTCATCGGTGTACCGTGGCGGGAAAAATTCTTTGAAATCCTCCCGCCGGAAGCGCAGCTGCTCTGCCTGATTCGGCTTTTCCTCGCTCATCACGTCGTAAATATCCTGCTCGCCGAGAACGTCCTCCTGCGCCATTTTCTTGAGGCGGATCGCCTGTGCGTGGGAAGGCGTGCAGTCGTTCATGGTCATGGCGTCGAGCAGCGTCTTCTGCTCCGTCGGTTCCAGATAGGAAAGCTCCACGGCAGGATTGAAGGCGATTTTTCCATCGTCTACCATGGAAAGCAGTTCGGGGATTAAGTAAGTTAAGCGGATATATCGTTGAATTTGATTCCTACTTTCTCCAGCATCCAAAGCCACCCTTTCATCGCTTCTTATAAACTTCGTCCCAAGTTGGGACGAAGCTATACCCTGATGCTTTATCGCCTCTAACTTCATCTTGTAGGCAAACGCCTTTTCACTGGGGAGAATGTGTTCCCGCTGCAAATTGGCGTCCACCATGGCGATCACCGCCTCATCGTCGGTCATCTCACGGACGATCACCGGCATGGTTTCCATACCCAGCGCCTGACACGCCGCCAGCCGCCGATGCCCGGAAACGAGCTCATACCCTCCATCCGGCAGAGGTCTCGCCAGCCCCGGGGTCAGGGCTCCGAAGCGCCGGATGCTCTCGATCATGCGCTCCATTTCCTCGCCGCTTTGCACCTTGAACGGGTGATCCTTGAAGGGGTGAAGTTCGTTGAGCGGAATCTCTTTTACCCTTTCGAGCTTTGCATCGTCCCGCTCCTCCTGCGCGGAAAATAAATTGTCCAAGGTCGGTAAAGTAAAATCGGATTTTCTCTTTGTCATCGTTCGTACTCTCTCTTTCTTTGTTTTTTCGGAGCGTAAATTTCCTGCCGCATCCGCTCCTCGATGCGGATATTTTCTTTGATTTTGGGGTCGTCCTCAATCAGCCGCCCGGCAGTCTTGACGTCCCTTCGGAGCTCCGCAAGGACGGCGGTACAGTCGTTCCGCTTGGCAACAAGCGCCGCCTTTTTCTCCGGCTCACGGCACCGGTCGATCTTCCGATAGAAGGTCTTTCGGTAGTCGGTCAGGAGCTTGATTTCTGATTGGCTCTTTTCGACGAACGCCTTCACAGCGGGAAGATCGTGCAGCTTATGCTTGAAAGTCAGCTGCACCTGTTGGGAATATCGGTCGAGAAATCGCCACGCTTCCCGCATTTCCGGGGAGAGCGGTCGGTGCGGTTTGTTCTTCGGGATCACGCCCAAAAGGTAGCAGTAATGCAGGTACAGCGCCCGTAGGCCGGTCACCTTTTTCACGGTTCTGAAGCTTCCTCTTAGCGGGAACTGCCGCCTTTGAATCGTCATGCCGAAGTCCTTTTCCCCGGTGAATTCCCCGTACAAACGGTACGCCTCCTGCCAGTTGTTTCGCTGATTCTCCAGCATTTTGGCATACAGCGATTCCCGATTATAGGCTTCTCCGAGGCGGTATAATCGGGTGGCTTTTTGGCTATTGACAGATCTGATCGTGGCGTATTTGTGATAAGGATTCAGGTCTATTACATAGCCTAAGCGCCGCATCACGTAGCAAAAGGTCTTCTCGTTGGTGCTCATGGTCAGCGCCTTGTCGATGGCTTCCCGCATCAGGTTGTACCGGGTCGGCTCGCCGTTTTTCTCGGCAAAGTAGAGCTTGCGGGGCGTCTTGCCCTTGGGATTTTTCAGCACCGTCAGCCCGTGTTCGGCGCACAACTCGTCGGAAAGATGGCGGAACTTCCAGTATGCGCCTTCGTTGCAGTTGAACTTTTTGCCGTCCCACATTCCCACGGCATTCACTACAAAATGGTTATGATAGGTGCCCGTATTGAAGTGGGTGGCGACCAGCACCTGATACCGGTCGCTCCACATTCTCTGCGCCAGCTCCACGCCGATCCGGTGGGCAAGCTGCGGGGAAACCTCTCCCGTTTTGAAGCTCTGGTAGGCGTGATAAGTGACGTTGCCGGTAGTCTTTCCGAAGCGCTCCTGCACGGCGATCATTTCCTCCGCCGCCGTTTTCGCCCGGCAATTTACCCCGGTAACGTACATGATTTTCTCGTCCCCGATGACGGTTTTCTCATCGTTTTCGGCGTAGTGAAGAACGCTTTTCACCTTCGAAAATTCCGTTTTTTCCGGGTTCCTTGCATACCCGACCACCCGCCCGATGCTGTCCTTCACAGGCCAGATTTTCGTCACTGCCACGGCACATCACCCGTCTTTTGGGAGCCTTCTTCGCCGCCGTTTAGGTCGTGATACGCCTCCAAAAGCAAGCAAACGGACTCCTCCAAGGCACGGTCGATCTCCGCTTCCCGCATCGTTTTTCGCCGGTCTTTCAGCAGCAGTAAGAGTCGATACGCCTCGTAAAAGCTCTGCGGGGAAGCCGCTCGAACCTGCTTCCCGAGTCCCACTTTCCGCAGATATTCGGAAAGCGAAAGGCCGCAATAGCGGGCGGATTTCTCCAATTTTTTCTTTTCGCTTTCGGTCACACGAAGGTTAATGGCTGTCTTTCTTAATCTCATAATCAATACTTCCTTTCTCATTTTTAGAGGGGTAATAGGGGGCATTCCCCTTTCGGCATCCTGTCGCCGGTTTTGTGGGCAACACAAAGCCTATGCTCGCTACGTCGTCGCAAGTTCCATACCGCTCGTTTCCGTGCAAGCACGAAAAGCTCGCTCATTTCACTGCTCCTCCTTTCCCCAAAAAGTCTTGCGACTTTTCGGGGGCCCCGGACGGTGGCATTACATATATCCATCTTTTTCAAAATGACGGTTGTGACGGCGGTGACGGCTCTTTCGCTATATAGCGCTTTTGCCGTCATCGGTGTCATTGCCGTCACTCGTTCTGAACTGCATCAAGCGACTTGCACCCGTCCGTTTGGTCTTGTATTCAATGCCCGCCGGCGTAAGTACCTCCCCGGCAAACCGCCCGAGCATTTTCGTGACGAGGTTGGGCGACGTTTCGGTTTCTTCCATTTCCGAAAGCAGCCCGGTCGCCGTTCCCGTCCAAACTGGTTTGTCCTTTAGAAATTCCACAAGCTGAAAAAGGAACGGTGGGATTTCCTCCCGATGCAGGGCTGCGCTGTCCTTGTGCTCCACGAGCTGCCAGACGTTATCCTCGAACCGCAGAGTGAACTGCTGATACTCGACATCCCTTCCGCTGACAAGGAGCGTGGCCGTGTCCTCGTCCCGCTTGCGTTTCAGAATGATGTTCGTGTCCGCTGCGCCGGTGATCCCGGTGGAGCCGGACACCTCATTGAAGGGGTCGCTGGTATCCTTCATCTTCCGCAGGTGATGCACCAGAACCACGGCGATGCGGCGGCGGTCGGCAATGGATTTCACCGCCGAGATGTCGTCGTAGTCGCTGGCGTACATACCGTTTTTCCCTGCGGTGCTCTGGGCGTTGCGCACCTTCTGGAGTGTGTCGATGATGACAAGCCTCGTGTTCGGAAAGTCATTCAGCGCCGCTTCGATCTGCTCCTCCAAGCCGCAGCCCAGCTTGCCGCAGACAGTCGCAAAGCGCAGGCCGGGCGGCGCTTCATCGGTCAGCTTGTAGAGCCGCTCTTGGATCCGCACTCGGGTATCCCCCAAACAGAGATAGAGGACGTCGCATTGGTGCGTCGGCAGATCCCATAGGGGTTTGCCCTCTGCTACCCGCAGACCGAGCCAGAGCATGAGCCAGCTCTTACCGATCTTGCCGGAGCCGCACAGCATACTCACACCCTGCGGGATCAGGCCGTCCACAATGAACAGCGTCTTCTCCATCGGAGTCGAGAGCAGCGTGTCGGCGTCCACGAGTTGTAATTTTTGGGGCATTCAATTCACTTCCTTTCTTCCGTCCTCAGTGAGGACATAATTGATGACGTTGACCTTCGGCACACGGAAGGCGTTCCCAATCTTCACGCCGGGGATATATCCGTCTCCGATGAGCCGGTAGGCCAGCGGTCTGCTGATGCCCAACATCGCTTGCAGCTGGGCGACGGTCAAGATGTCCGGGTATTCCGGGAACATCAGTTTGTAAAGCTCTTTGAGCTCTGTTTTTTTCATAGCGTTTAACCTCCTTTACTGCTATGTATAGGAGGCAGCCGCCGTAAGGAGGCGACGCTGACGGCAGCTGCCCTTGCCGTTTCACCCGACTGTCGTTTTTATATCCCTGCCCCGGAATCTCACCGCAGCGTCGCTGCGCTCACTTCCTTTCGGAAGGTCGTCGCACGGTCCCCTCTTGCGGTACCCGAAAAAGGCTTCGGGCGCCTGCTGGCGCTGACCCTTGCCTTTTCCGACCGCTGCGCCAACCCCGCCTCGCTGCATCCGCCACCGGCGGCGCTCGGCGGCGTTGCCCAATCGGACGGCTATTCAGTTTTCAAAGAGCACGAGAAAACTTCCCCTCACTTGTTCCGACTGGGAAGGGTAAAAACTAACCCCCCTGCGGAAAATTTTTTCAAAAAGTTCTCTCACTTATTTGGACAAAGGGTACCGAAATGGACACCCATTTCTGCGCCCGTGAGAAAAAATCCCTCCACTTGTTCCGACAGGGAGAGGTCGATATTCAACCGCTTTTTGAAAATTTTTTAATTTTGATGGGTATCGATTCCCACACCGCTTTTACGGCTGTAAGAAAAAGTCCTCTCACTTGTTTCGACTGGGAGAGCCCATTTTCCAACCCTCCTTGCAAAAAAATTTTTGCCTCCCACTAATTCGCACTGGGAAAGGGTAAACCACAAGTCATTTTTGAAAAATTTCTCTCATTATGTCTGGACAATGGACGGCGTTTTTTAAGTCCGTCTGCAGATTTTTTTGAATTTGGGCAAAAAAATAGAGCGTCCGATGAACTCGGAGGCTCTGTCGTTGCACGATTGTGCATAATCGTAAAAAACTTTGAAATATCACAGATTGTAGGTTTGTCAATGATGTGTTACAAAGTCAGGAAAAGAAAAGAGGACATCTTTAGGAGAGAACCAGTTAAGCGG
>CANRIX010000012.1 GCA_947630765.1 uncultured Clostridia bacterium
GATTTTCTCCGTTTCCTTTGAAAAAATGTGCTTCCCCTCTTGCAATTCGGATGAATTTATGGTATACTGTTATGAACAAATCTGACAATGGGGGTGTATCCGGGTCGATGGACTCTTTTTCCGAACTGAAATCTTTTCTATTGGAAGAGCTTCGAAAGGACTGCCCGCCGACGAGCATAACCCTCTGGTTTGAACCGATGCAGGTCCTGAAGGTCACCGGGACGGAAATCACGCTGCAATTCCCGGATTCACGTCTGCCGTTCGTGGAGACGCATTACGCCGACCTGCTGTGCGACGCCGTCGAGAAGGTCGTCGGTGCGCGGATGGAGCTGCGCTTTGTCGCCGAATCCGTCCAGCAGGACCCCGAGGAGCCCGTGCCCGCGGAGCCGGAGCCTGCCGCGCAGCCGACCAGCGCGTTCACCGAGCGGTTCAGTCCGGCGTACACGTTCGAGTCGTTCATCGTCGGCAAATCCAACGAGCTCGCGCAGTTGGCGGCGCTCGCGGTCGCGGAAACGCCGTTTACCCTGCATAATCCGCTCTACCTGTACGGACAGAGCGGGCTGGGGAAAACGCATCTGCTTTTCGCCATCATCAACCGCCTGCAGGCGACCCATCCGGAATATCGGATCCTCTATGTGACCGGCGAAGAATTTACCAACGAATTGACCGAAGCGCTCGCGCAGAAGTCCCCGGTCGCGTTCCGGGAGAAGTATCGGAGCCTCGACGTCCTGCTGGTGGACGATATCCAGTTCATTTCCGGGAAAATGGCGATCCAGCAGGAGTTTTTCCATACGTTTGAAGCGTTGTTCCAGAAGCGCAAGCAGTTGATCATCACGTCCGACGTCTCGCCGGACCGCATCAACAAGCTCGAGGACAGGCTGCAGAGCCGGTTCTCCATGGGGCTCGTCGCGGACATCCAGCCGCCGGACCTCGAGCTTCGCACGGCGATCTGCCGCCGCAAGGCGCTGGATTACCAGTTCGATTTGGGATACGACGTCCTGACCTACCTCGCCGAGCATATCACCAAGAACGTCCGTCTCATCGACGGCGCCATCAAGAAGCTGCGGGCGTACTGCCTGCTCAACGGTGGGAAATGCACGGTCACGACGGCGGAGCGCGTTTTGCAGGAGTTTTTGCGTTCTAAGGAGGACGAGGACAACCTCGTCGAAAAGATTTTTGACTACACCTGCAGGAAGTTTGTGGTCTCGAGGGAGGACCTCGTCGGACCGCGCCGGACCGCGAACATCGCGTTTGCACGGCATTTCGCAACCTACCTCGTGCGGAAAAAGACCTCGCTGACCATCAAGCAGATCGCCGAGCTGTTCAACCGCAAGGACCATACCAGCGTCCTCAACTCCATCAACGTCATCGAGCGGCGCATCCGCACGGATTCCATCTTCGCGCGGGACCTCGCGATCGTGCTGGACGAGCTGACCGTTTGAAATAGGAAAGTTTCGGTCATTTATTTTTTCGGTGGTTCCTTTGCTTTTCCGCCGGGTCGAAGGAAAGGGTCGAATTTTCGGTCTGCCGGAGGATTTTGACGGGAATGTGGACAAAAACGGGAAAGCTGTGGAAAAATCCCCCGGTTTTCCCGCGGAACAGGAACGGCTTGTCCACACGGAGATGTAAGGCAGGACAAGGGGTTTGAAGGGTTTTCCACAAAATCCGCCCGCCTACTACTACGACTACTACTTCCATATACCTAAAGGTTTTCTTCGTGAGTGTACGCGCGCGAAGCGAAACCGTGAAAAAAGAGCATGTAAAAAGGAAAGGATGAAAACAAGAAATCATGGGAATCTCCTTTTTATCCGACAAGAAAACCTTGCAGGATCTCATCCAGCCGGCGCTGGCCGCAGCGTCGTCGAAAAGCACGCTTCCCGCGTTGGAGGGGCTGCTGTTCCAGTTGGAGGACAACGAACTGACCGTTTGCGGATACGACCTGGAAAAAGGGGTCAAGACCCACGGCAAGGTCATTCCCAAGGAGCCGGGGGCGGTCATTCTCAAGGCGCAAAAGATCGCGGCGCTCATCCGAATGCTGCCGGACTGCGACATCACGTTTGAAGCGAACGAGCGCAATACGGTGCGGATCTATGCCGGGCTGAACGATTTTACCCTGCACGGGCTGACGGCGGAGGCGTTTCCGAGCATCCCCGACCTCGGCGGGGAAAACGCGTTTTGCATCAGCCAGAGCCTGATGAAGGAGATCATCAATTCGACCTGCTTTGCGGTTTCGCAGGACGACGCCCGTCCGATCCTGACCGGGGAATTCTTCCGCGTGGAGAATCGTTCCATCACCGCCGTCGCGCTGGATAACCGCAGGCTCGCGATGCGGGAGGAACGGGAGTGCGTGTTCGATAATGAGTCGTCATTCAGCTTTGTCGTTCCGGGGAAATCCCTGCAGGAGCTCGCTCGGCTGCTGCGGGATACGGACGATATGCTGCGCGTGGAATTCACGGCGAAGTACGTCATTTTCAAGCTCGACGAGATCGTTCTGTTCTCCCGGCTGCTGGAAGGAGAATATCTGGATTACAAGCGGGTCATTTCGACCCAGAATAAGATTTTCGTGAAGGTCGACCGGCAGGAATTCGAGGACGCCGTCGCGCGGGCGTCGCTGATGGTCGACGACCGGGGAAACAAGACGATCAACTGCTTGAGCTGCCAGTTCGCGGGGGATACGCTCGAAGTCGCGGGCGCCGCGCACGACGGCAAGGGGAACGTCGGGTTGAAGATCGAGAAGGAAGGCGAGGATCTGAAGATCGGGTTCCAGCACCGTTTCCTGCTCGATGCGCTGCGTGCGGCGAAGGACGAAAAGGTGTCGCTCGCGCTGTCGAGTGCGCTCGGGCCGATGTTCATCAGCCCGGTCGAGCCGTCCGCGACGGGAACGTATCTGTATCTCGTCATGGCGTTCAAGCTGCCGCGGGAATAAGTCGGGGACGCCATGCGGATCGAGGAACTGACGCTGCAGCAGTTCAAGAACGCGGCGACGGAAACGCTGCCGTTCGCGGACGGCGTGAACGTCATCTGCGGGGAAAACGCCTCGGGAAAGACCAATCTGCTCGAAGCGATGTTCTTTTTCGCCGCCGGAAAATCCTTTCGGGGCTGTAAGGACCGGGAACTGATCCGCTTCGGCGAGGAGGAAGCCCGCGTGGAGCTGAAATTCCTTCGCGGGGAGGGCGATCGCGTGGAATCCCGCATGGGCGTGTGGCTCCGCAAGGCGCAGAAGCGGCAGATCTCGGTAGAAGGGCAGCCGGTCCGTCGGCTGGCGGAGTATCTTGGGCTGTTCCGGGCGGTCATTTTTACGCCGGACCACCTGCATCTGGTGAAGGGCGCGCCGGAATGCCGGCGGCGGTTCCTCGATTTGGCGATCTGCCAGTCGTTTCCGCGGTACGCCGCGTCCGCGCAGGAGTACGGGCGGCTTTTGCAGCAGAAAAATGCGCTACTGCACAACGAGGAGCCGGATCGGAAGCTGCTGGAAGTCTATCACGAACGGATGGCGGTTTCCGCCGCCGTGATCACGCTCAATCGGTTCCGCTACCTCGAAACGCTCGCGAAGGAAGCGCAGGCGGTGCAGCGGGAGATGTCCGGCGGGAAGGAACTGCTGGAGCTGCGGTATTTTTCGCAGGTCGCGCCGAAGGAGGAGCGGACGGCGGAGGAACTGCGGGACGCGTATTTTACGCTGTTCCAGACCCGTCTGGACGCCGAACTGAAGCGCGGAACGACGCTATTCGGCCCGCAGAAGGACGATTTCGCGGTGTATATCGACCGCAAGAACGCCCGGGTCTTCGGCTCGCAGGGGCAGCAGCGGTCGGCGGTGCTGGCGCTGAAGCTGGCGGAAGGGGAGCTGTCCCGCCGTCTGACCGGGGAGTACCCGGTGTTTCTGCTCGACGATATCCTTTCGGAGCTCGACGCGGGACGGAGAGGGTATATTCTCTCCCATCTCGCGGGGCGGCAGGTGATTTTGACCGGCTGCGAGCCGGAATTGCCGGAGGCGGGGGTTTCCAACCGCATTCTGGTCCGAAACGGGGAAGCGACGGTGCTGTGATGAATGGGAAAAGAAAAAGACCCGAAAAACTGTTCCTGCAGCTGGAGGGCGGGGAATCCGTCGTCGGCGAGGACGTCATCGGGGTGTTCGATATGGATGAAGCGACGGTCGGAGAGGCGACGCGGACGTTCCTGCGGGAAGCGCAGAAGCGGCTTTGCGTGGTGAGCCTTGCGTCCGACCTGCCGCGAAGCATGGTGGTCGTGCGGGAAGCGTACGGGAGCCGGGTCTACGTCAGCGGGCTGTCCCCGCAGAGCATCGTCCGGCATCGGCTGTAACGCCTGCGGGACAAGGAAAGGATGAAAACGCAATGAGTTTGGAAAACGAGTTCGATCGGATCACGGAAGCGGAAGGTTCCTACGACGACAGCCAGATCCAGGTGCTGGAAGGGCTGGAAGCGGTTCGGAAGCGTCCGGGCATGTATATTGGGACCACCTCCTCGAAGGGGCTGCACCACTTGATCTATGAGATCGTGGACAATTCCATCGACGAAGCGCTGGCGGGATACTGCAAGAACATTCTGGTGGTGCTGGCGAAGGACGGTTCGGTCGTCGTCAAGGACGACGGACGCGGCGTCCCGTCCGGCCTCAACCCGAAGCTCGGCATCCCGACGCTAGAGGTCATCTTTACGGTCCTGCACGCCGGCGGCAAGTTCGGCGGCGGCGGATACCGCATCGCGGGCGGTCTGCACGGGGTCGGCGCGTCGGTCGTCAACGCGCTGTCGACGCGCGTGAACGTCTGGAACCACGCGGACGGAAAGGAGTTCTTCATCGCGTTCGAGCGGGGCAAGACGGTCGAGCCGTTCCGCATGGTCGGGGATACCGAAAAGCACGGGCTGACCGTGCAATTCTGGCCGGACGGCGGGATCTTTGAAACGACGACGTTTGAATACGACGTTGTGCGGACCCGCTTGCGGGAGCAGGCGTTCCTGAACGCCGGCGTCAGCATCAGTCTGCGGGACGAGCGGGGCGAGGAGCCGGTCGAGGAGGTTTTCTGCTATGAGGGCGGGATCCGATCGTTCGTCGAATACCTGAACGAGCAGAAAGGCTGTTCGGTCCTGCATGCGGACGTCATCTATGTTTCCGGCGCCAAGGGGACGTCGGTGGCGGAGGTGGCGATGCAGTATAACGACACCTACACAAGCCTGATCCTCTCGTTTGCCAACAATATGCACACCATCGACGGCGGCACGCATGAATCGGGCTTCCGCGCCGCTCTGGCGAAGGTGCTCAACGAGTACGGCAAAAAGTACGCCATCCTCAAGGGCGAGGAAAAACTGAGCGCGGAGGACGTGCTGGAGGGTCTGACGGCGGTGGTCTCCGTCAAGTTGGAGGACGCCCAGTTCGAGTCCCAGACCAAGGCGAAGTTGGGGAACAGCGAGATCCGCACGCTCGTGTCGAATATGCTTTCGGAAAAGCTCGAAACCTACCTCGAGGAGAACCCGGCGACGGCGCGGACCATCGTCGAAAAGTCGATTGCGGCAGCCCGGGCGCGGGAAGCCGCCAAGCGGGCGCGGGAATTGACCCGCCGCAAGGGGCTTCTGGAGTCCTCGTCGCTCCCGCACAAGCTCGCGGACTGCAACGAACGGCGTATGGAATACACCGAGCTGTACCTCGTCGAGGGGGATTCGGCCGGCGGCACGGCGAAGGACGGGCGGGACAGCCAGTTCCAGGCGATCCTGCCGTTGCGCGGGAAGATCCTCAACGTCGAAAAGTCCCATATCGACCGCATTTATTCTTCGGATTCCATCACCCCGCTGATCCAGGCGCTCGGCTGCGGGATCGGGTCGGAATTCGACCTGACCAAATTGCGCTACGGCAAAATCATCATCATGGCGGATGCCGACGTCGACGGTGCGCACATCCGCACCCTGCTTTTGACCTTCTTCTTCCGGCATATGAAGCCGCTCATCGAGGAAGGGCACATCTTCGCGGCCGTCCCGCCGCTCTATAAGGTTTCCCGCGGGAAGGCGGAGCGGTACGCGTACTCGGACGAGGAAAAGGAACTGTACGTCGAGGAATTGGGTGGAAACCCCCGCGTCGAGCGCTACAAAGGCTTGGGCGAGATGGACAAGGACCAGCTTTGGGAGACCACGATGGACCCGGAAAAGCGCATCCTCAAGCGCATCACCATCGAGGACGCCCTTCGCGCGGACGCGCTCTTCTCCGTGCTGATGGGGGATAAGGTGGAGCCGCGCCGAGCCTTCATCGAGCAAAATGCGAAGTACGTTGTGAACCTGGACGTATAGGTCGGGCAAGGACCCAAACCGCAAGGAAAGGACAGCATCATGTCGGATCAGGAATTTGATTACAGCTCCCACGCGGAGCAAACCATACGGAATATCCGTATCGAGGACGAGATCAAGACCGCGTACATCGATTACGCGATGTCGGTCATCGTTTCCCGTGCCCTGCCGGACGTTCGGGACGGGCTCAAGCCGGTGCACCGCCGCGTGCTTTACGCGATGTACGAGGACGGACTGACGCACGACAAACCCTTCCGCAAGTCCGCGACGACGGTCGGCGACGTGCTCGGTCGGTACCATCCGCACGGAGACACGGCGGTTTACTACACGATGGTGCGCATGGCGCAGGACTTTTCGTTGCGCTATCCGCTCATCGACGGACACGGCAACTACGGCAACATCGACGGCGACCCGCCCGCCGCGTACCGTTACACGGAAGCGCGTATGGCCCGCATCGCGGACGAGATGCTCGCCGACATCGACAAGGACGTCGTCAATTTCGACCCGAACTTCGACAACACCCGCACCGAGCCGCAGGTCCTGCCGTCCCGGTTCCCGAACCTGCTGGTCAACGGGTCGGTCGGCATCGCGGTTGGCATGGCGACGAATATCCCGCCGCACAACATGCGGGAGGTCTGCACCGCCTGCGCCTACCTGATCGACCACCCGGACTGCACGATCCCCGAACTGATGCAGTACATCAAGGGGCCGGATTTCCCGACCTACGGCACGATCTACGGCACGGCGGGCATCTACGAAACCTATATGACCGGGCAGGGGCATATCAAGGTCCGCGCGAAAGCGCATTTCGAGGAGAAAAAGGGCCGCACGGCGATCATTGTGACCGAATTGCCCTACCAGGTCAACCGTTCGATGCTGCTCGAGAAGATGGTGGACCTGGTCAAGACCAAGAAGATCGAGGGCATCAGCGACATCCGCAACGAATCCGGCCGTAAGGGGATGCGGATCGTCATCGAGGTCAAAAAGGACGCAAATCCGCAGATCGTCCTGAATCTGCTGTATAAGTATACCCAAATGGAGGACACCTGCGGGGTCAATATGCTCGCGCTGGTCAACGGCGAGCCGCGGGTGCTCAACCTCAAGGAGATCCTCTCCCATTACGTCAAGCACCGCGAAAGCGTCATCGTCCGCCGGACGAAGTTCGACCTGGCGAAGGCGGAACGGGAAGCCCATATCTTCGAGGGTTACAAAATCATCATCGACAACATCGACGAAGCGATCCGCATCATCCGCGCGTCCCAAAACGTCGCGGACGCACGGCAGAACCTGATGACTCGGTTCGGGCTTTCGGATCTGCAGGCGCAGGCGGTCGTGGAAATGCCGCTCGGACGGTTGAGCGGTATGGAGCGGCAGAAGATCCTCGACCGTTTGAACGCGCTGTACGCGCTCATCAAGGACCTGCGGGAGATCCTCGCGGACGAGAGCCGCGTCACGGCGATCATCAAGGAGGACCTCGCGGAAATCGCCGAGAAGTACGGCGACGACCGGCGGACGGAGATCGTCGAGGTCGAAAACGAGATCCTCATCGAGGACCTGATCGAAAAGCAGGACTGCGTCGTAACGGTCACCAACGACGGGTACATCAAGCGCCTGCCTGCGGACACCTACGCGTCCCAGCGACGCGGCGGCAAGGGCGTGACGGCGATGGGCACGAAGGAGGAGGACTACGTGCGCAGCGTGTTCGTCGCGTACAGCCACGATACCCTGCTGCTGTTCTCCAACCAGGGGCGCATGTACGTCAAGAAATGCTACGAGATCCCCGAAGCGGGGCGCACCGCGAAGGGAACCAACCTCATCAACCTGCTGCAGCTCTCCGAGGGCGAGCAGATCACGGCGGGGATCTCCATCCGCGCCTTCAATGAAGGGGAGTATCTGGTCTTTTTGACCCGCAACGGCATCGTCAAGCGGGTGGAACTGACCGAGTACCGCTCCCGCCGCCAAAGCAGGCTGTTCGCGATCCGTCTCGACGAGGGCGACGCGCTTCTGACCGTGCTCAAGACCGGCGGGAACGACCACCTCCTGTGCGCGACCCGCATGGGCGCGAGCATCCGCTTCGACGAGGGCGACGCCCGCTGTATGGGCCGCCAGGCGCGGGGCGTCGGCGCGATCTCCCTGCGGCGAGGGGATTACCTCGTGGGCGCCTGCGTCATTCCGAACGGGGTCAACGACCCCGCGTACCAGGTGTTGACGGTCACGGAAGGCGGGTACGCCAAGCGGACCGACTGCGCGGAATTCCCGCTGCAGCATCGGTACGGAAGCGGCGTTCGGTGCCACGCGGTCGGTGAAAAGACCGGGCTGCTGGCGGGCGTCGCGCTCGTGCAGGAGACGGACGACCTGATGATGATTACCGACGGCGGCACGATCGTGCGCACGGCGGTCAGCGAGGTTCCGGTGTACGGCAGGAGCGCCGGCGGGGTCATCGCGATGCGGCTGAATGAAGGCGCGAAGCTGGTCAGCTTTGACGTGACGTCTCCCGTCGCGGAAGCGGCGGAGGACGCGTTCGGGGAAACGAACGAAAATTCCGCAGAAACGGAGGAATAAGCGGGAATGGCATCGGAGAAAGAGCGTGCGCGGGAGGAGTACCTGCGCATCCGGGAACAGGCGCTGAAGGCGGATCGGAAGGGACGTTTGGCGAAGGTCTGGACGGACACGCACTACCTGCTTTGCGGGGGCGCGATCATCGCGGCGGCGGTCCTGCTGGTGTCCAAGTGGACGGACCTTTCCGCCGGGAGCCGGTGGCTGTGGATCGCCGTCAGCGTCGCGGCGGTCGGCGTGTTTATCGCGCTCGGCAGTATCCCGACCCGCAAGATGCTCCGACACAAAAAGGAACTCCACGACCTGCAGCAGAAGCTGGAGGACCTGGAGTCCAGATACCATTTATAAGGTTCGGTCGAAACGAGAATCGTCAGTCCGCGCCGGACGCGAGAAAGCGGATGGCGCGGGCGTAGCCCTCGAAGCCCAGCCCCTGAAACGTCGCCTTGCAGCAGGGCGTGATGTAATTGATCTTGCGGTAGTCCTCCCGAGATTGCGTGTCCGTCAGATGCACTTCCACGGTCGGGATGCCGACGGCGAGCAGGGCGTCGTGAATGGCGACGCTGGTGTGGGTATAGGCGGCGGGATTGAAGACGATCCCGTCAAAAACGCCGTAGGCCTGTTGAATTTTGTCGACCAGGTCCCCCTCGTGGTTGGATTGGTAGCACTCGCAGGCGACGCCTGCGTCCGCGCAGGCTTTTTTTACGAAAGAGAGCAGCTCGGCGTAGCTTTGTTTGCCGTAAATATCCGGCTCGCGAAGCCCCAAAAGGTTGATGTTCGGTCCGTTGAGGATCAGCAGTTTCATGGCGTGGGCTCCTTTCTACTTCAGCAGGATCTTCCGCTTTTCCGGGTCGGAGGCGGGACGGTACAGGCAGATCTTCCGCCCGATGACCTGCACCGGCTCGCAGGAGAGCGCGCCGCACAGCGTTTCGCAGACTTCGCGCGGCGTCGCGGGGCAGGTCTCGAGCACGGAGAGCTTGATGAGTTCATGCGCTTCGAGCGCGTCGGAGAGGGTCTTGATCAGCGGTTCCGTCACGCCGTTTTTGCCGATCTGCGTGACCGGCGCTTTTTCCGCCGCGAGGGAGCGGAGGAAGGCCCGTTGCTTGGTGGTGATCATTGGTCGGTTCCTTTCTTTCTGTCTGGTTTCTTGCGGGCGCGCGGGTGAACGGAAAATCCGTCGAGTCCCGCGCGTTCCATCGCGCCGAACAGGCGGTCCTTCAGCCCCGGATCCCGCTTTTCCGCTTCCGCGAGGAAGCGTTTGGTGGTTTCGCGGACGGTTTCGCCGTCCGCAGGGCAGCGTTTGGGGGACGGCTGGAGGCCGGAAGCGTTGACGAACCCTTTCAGGTCGTTCTCCCGGACGTACAGCAGCGGGCGGATCATCGTGATCCCCACGCGGTCAAGCTCCGTAACCGGGGAAAAGCAGCCGATGCGCCCCTCGTGGAACAGGTTCATCAGCAGGGTCTCGACCGCGTCGTCGAAATGGTGCCCGAGCGCGACGGTGCGGCAGCCTTCCTGCTTGGCGGTGCTGTACAGGATGCCCCGGCGCAGGTTGGCGCACAGGGAGCAGGGATTCTTTTCCCTGCGCACGTCGAACACCACCGTGTAGATGTCCGTCGGGACCTCCAGCAGCGGAAGAGACAGTTCGTCGCAGACCGTGCGGATGTTTTCGCCGCTTTCCCCGGGAAAACCCATGCGCAGGTGGATCGGCAGCAGCTCGAACGGCAGCGGATAGAATTTCCGCAGTCCCGCGAGGGCGACGAGCAGCGCGAGGCTGTCCTTGCCGCCGGACACCCCGACCGCGATGCGGTCGTTCGCGCGGATCATGCCGTAATCGTCCACCGCCCGGCGGACTTGGGAGAGCAGGTTCTGGTAGGAGCGGATGCGCAGGTTCATGGCGTTTCCTTTCCCGCGCACGCGTGGGCGCAGACGTCCCGCAGGACGCAGACGCCGCATTGCGGACGACGCGCGACGCACACGTTCCGCCCGTACTGCACCAGCCGGTGGCAGAAATCGCTCTGCTTGTCCTTCGGGACCAGCCCGTCGAGCTGGCGTTCCACCTTGTGCGGGTCGGTCGAGTCCGCAAATCCGAGCAGGTTGCTGATGCGGATGCAGTGGGTGTCCGCGACGATGCCGCCGAGCCCGAACACGTCCCCGCGGATCAGGTTCGCCACCTTCCGCCCGACCCCGGCGAGCGAGAGCAGGTCGTCCATCTCCGACGGGACCTTCCCGCCGTAGACTTCGGTCAGCCGGACGGACATGAGGTGCAGGTTTTTCGCCTTGCTGTGGTAGAGCCCGCAGGTGCGGATCAGCTCCTCGATCTCCTCGATGCTGCCTTCCGCCAAGGACGGTGCGTCCGGGAAACGGGCGAACAGCGGACCGGAAACCAGGTTGACGCGTGCGTCGGTACATTGGGCGGACAGGATCGCCATGACCAGCAGGCGGAACGGGTCCTCCCCGGCTTCAAGCGCACACTGCGCGTCCGGGTAATAGGCTTCCAGTCGGCGGACGACCTCCGCCATCTCCTCCCGGCTACGCATCGAAGATAAAATCCACGTCCCCCGACAGGAGGGAGAGGATCCCCCGGTAGATGATGTCCGCCCGGTCCTCGAAGTTGGCGCAGAGCTTGTCCGCGAGCGATTTATCGCTCAGGAACACTGAGGTTTCGAGCAGGGTCTTTCGGTTGTCCGCGATCGTACAGGTCACGGTCCAGCCGGAGCCGGTTTCCGCGACTCTGCTGGTCTGGCGCACGCCGTTCCGCTTGAACGCGAGGACGCGCAGGGCGTGCCGGAGAGCGCGGTCCTTGTCGTCGGAAAGCAGGTCCTGCTCGTAGGTTTCCAGCACGGAGCGCCCCTGCGGGGTGATGTGGTAGAGCGGTTCGCCCTCCGGGGTGCGGGAATCGGAAACCAATTGCCCCTGTTCGAGCAGTTCGCTGAACGCGGGGGCGAAGTCAAAGTAGTTGACCAGCCCGTCCTGCAGGACCATGTCGTTGACGGTGGTGAATTCGACGGGTTCGTCGATGTTGCCGAGGATGTAGAGGATGAAGATCTTCGCCTGCGTGCGGATCTCCTTTTCGTCGAGCGCCAATGCGGGATCCCTCCGTTTCGTTTCTGCGTTTTCTCTATTATACTCCCTTTTGTTCTTTTTTTCAATATGATTCGTACAAAACTTTTGCTTGCATTCTACAAAAGACCCTGCTATAATGGATATAATGACGGCGCACAGGCGCAGAAACAGGAGGACCTGTCATGGTTCTGAACTATCCGGGAGGGCTGTTCCTTCCCCCAAGGGCGGACGAACGGACGCTTCTGACCATCGTCTCGGCTCCGCTGGTCGTGACGGCCGGGAAGCTCGACGAGGTATATCTCGCGCTCGAAGGGCGCTCGGATACGCTGCTGTGCCGGGAGGGGGATACGGTCCGCGCAGGGGAGGCGGTCGCGCATCTCGCGGACGGGACGCCGATCTACGCGTCGGTGCCCGGGCGGTTCGACGGGGTGTTCGAGAATCGCGGCAGGCCGTATGCCCGCGTCACCGCGGACGCGCATGCGGACGAGCTCCCCGTGCAGGTGCGCGAGCCGGAAAAGAAACGGCTTTCGGACCTGTCCCGGGAGGAACTGCTCGACGCGGTGCGGACGCTCGGCATCTTCGACGTCTGGTCGGGCGATTGGCTCTGGCGGCGGGCACGGGACGCGTGGAAAAGCGATGTGTACCGGGTCGTCATCGATCTGACCGACGCAAACGGCTGGTCGCTGACCGGCTGTCGGGCGGCGCTGCGGGCCGCCGGGGACGTGCTCAACGGCGCGAAGGTGCTGCTGCAGCTGCTCGGCGCGACGAAGGTCCTGCTGATCGTCGACCGTACCCAGCGGCGGCAGGCGAAGGTGTTCCGTGCGCTCATCAACGACCCGTCGCTGGTCGTGCTGGGCGAAGTGGAGCCGAAATATCCGCTGCGGGAGGAAACGCTGTACGAAGCGATCTATGCGAGGCGGCTTCCGCGTGGGCGGAGTGCGCAGGACGAGGGGGTCTTTTTCGTCCGTGCGCAGACGGCGGAGGCGCTCTATCAGGCGCTGCTGTCCGGGCGCCCGCAGACCACCCGCTGGCTGACCGCCGCCGGGGACGGGTTTGGGACGGACGTCGTGGTGCAGACTCCGCTCGGCACGCCGTGGAAGCGTCTTTTGGAGCTCTGCCGGTTCAAGGGCGGCGAATATGTGACCAAGCTGGACTCCCCGCTGTACGGCGCACCGGCGGAAGGCGTGCTCGGCGGCCGCACGGAAAGCGTACTTTCGTCGCTTCCCGAGAAGCGGTCGGCGGGGCACTGCATCGCCTGCGGACGGTGCGCGGACGTCTGCCCGATGCGCCTGCAGCCCTATCGGATCCTGCGGACGCGAAGCTACCGGGCGGTCAAGACGCTTGCCGCCGCCTGCATCGGCTGCGGCTGCTGCTCGTATATCTGCCCGGCGGCGCTGCCGCTGCGGGAACGGATCGCGAAGCATCGGAATCCGTCCGAAAATCCCTGAAAACGGAGGTTGGCTATGTTTGTTCGTTCCCCGCGCGATAAGACGGCGCTGGCGCTGGATTTAGGCATCGCGCTTCTGCCCGCGTCCGCATGGGCGATCTTTCTGTACGGCGGACGCGCCGCAGTCCTGATGATATTCTGCGGTTTATGCTGCACGATTCTCGATTTCCCGGTGCAGAAATGGATCTGCCGTGCGCCGCTGAAGGACGCGCTTTCGCCGTTTCCGTTCCTGACCGGCGTGCTGACCGCGTTCTGGTTTCCCGTGACCGTGCCGCTTTGGTTCGGTGCGCTCGCGGCGCTGCCGATTGTGGTCTGCCGCGCGTTCTTCCGCTATTTCGGGCATCGGCTGTTCAATTCGTCAATCTTCGCGGCCGTGGTGCTGTCCGCCGCGTTCCCGGAATACATGAACCGTTTCACTCGTCCGTTCGCGTATTTTCCCGCCTTTACGATCTCGCTCGACCCGGATCTGGTGCAGTACTACCGCGTGCGCACGCCGCTGGAGCTTCTGCAGGGCGGGACGCTCTACGAGGACGGCATGCTTCCGCAGTTGTACGGGTACGCGTCGGGCGCGATGGGCGCGGTTGCGATCGCGGCGATCCTGCTCGGCGGGGTCTGGCTGTTGGTGCGGCGGCAGCTGTCGCTGTATTCGACCGGCGCATATGTGCTGGTTTTGCTGGTCCTGGCGATGGCGTTTGCGCCGGAGGACGCGGAAATGCTCAATTACGGCTGGCTGTACCTGCTGTCCGGCGGGATCTCGCTGGTCGCGGTCTTTTCGCTGAACGACCCGGCGTCGATGCCGCGCACGGCGGTCGGGAAAATGCTGTCCGGCGGGATCGCTGGGATCTTGACCTTTGTTTTCCGGCAGTATCTCGGCGGGGAAGGGGCTTTGCCTGCGGTGCTGGTGACCAACCTGCTGACCCCGCTTCTGGAGTATTTCACCCTGCCGCAGGACTACTATGCGACCGGCAAACGCCGCAAAACGCCGAAGCAAGCCGCGTCCGCAGGGAGGCAGTCCTGATGGCGGAGAGCCGAAAGAATCGCCTGTATTCCGTGGAGATCACCGGGATCAACCCGGACGGGAACGGCGTCGGGCGTCTGGAGGACGGCATGGTGGTTTTTGTGCCGCTGACCGCGCCGGGGGACGTCGCGGTCGTGCGGGTCATCAAGGAAACGAAGAGCTACGCGGTCGGCAGGCTTGAACGGCTGTCCGTCCCTTCGCCGGACCGTCGGGACCCGCTTTGCCCGGTCTATCAGCGGTGCGGCGGGTGCGTGTTCCGCCATTTGCGCCCGGAGGCGGAGCGGAACGTCCTGCGGGAACTGGTCGAGAACGCGTTCCGGCGGATCGGGCATCTCGACGTTTCGGTCGAGCCGACGGTTTTTGTCAACGAGGAGCGCTACCGCAACAAGGTCGTCTATCCGCTTTGCGAAACGGAGCCGGGGCGTCCGACGTTCGGGTACTATACCCGCCATTCGCACGCGGTGGTCGAACACGCGGACTGCCCGCTGCAGGACCCGATTTTCGACCGCATCGCGATGTTTCACGTGAAACAACTTGCCGCTCGCCACGTCCCCGTCTGGAACGAGAAGCGTGGGGCCGGGGTCGCGCGGCACCTGATGATGCGGCGGAACCGGGACGGGGAAGTGCTGGTCTGCATGGTCGCCGCGAAGCCGTTTCCACAGGCGCAAACGCTTGCGGAGGACCTTTTGCGGGAATTCCCGGAGGTCGTCGGGGTGTCGCTGAACCTGAACCCCACCCCCGGAAATGCGATTTTGGGGAGCGAAACGCGAACGCTCGCCGGGGGATCCGTCCTGCGGGACCGTCTGTGCGGAAAAACCTTTTTGCTATCGCCGACGGCGTTCTACCAAGTCAACGCCGACTGCGCCGAAGCGCTCTATCGAAAGGCGGCGGAACTGGCGGACCTCCCGGAAAACGGGATCCTGCTGGACTTGTACTGCGGCGCAGGGACCGTCGGGTTGACCATGGTGCGGGACGGGCAGAAGCTGCTCGGGGTCGAATCGGTCCCGGAAGCGGTGGAGAATGCCCGTGAAAACGCCCTGCGAAACGGCAGAACGCCGGAAAATACGCGATTCGTCTGCGGGGACGCGTCGCTCGGCGTGCGAACCTGCGAAGAATTATTCGGAACACCCGACGTCATCGTCGTGGATCCGCCCCGCAAAGGGCTGTCGCGGGAAGTCCTCGCGACGCTGCTGTCCGCCGCGCCGGAGCGGATCGTATACATTTCCTGCAATCCCGCGACGCTCGCGGCGAACTGCGAGACCCTCTGCGGCGCGGAAGGGGGCATCCGCTACCGCGTGACGTCCGCGACGCCGTTCCATATGTTCCCCTCGACCGGGCACGTGGAAACGGTGTGCTTGTTGTCAAAATACGACGTGTAGAAATGTTTCACGTGAAACATTTGCCCCGACGGGGCGAAAAACGAGAAGGATTCGGTCAAATGATAGGGAGAAAACGATGGGAATGAAGAAACGCATCGGCATTTTGGCGTCTGCTGTTCTGCTGTTCGTGACGGCGTGCGCGAACGTCGCTTTGCCGCCGGACGCGCTGAAGGAATCGACGTCCCAGCGGCTGGAGGAGATCGCGAGCGCCCTGCCGCAGACGGACGATTTCCGCGGGACGTCGCTGACCGTCCTGACGGCGGACGAAGCGGTCGTCGACGGCGACGAAGATGCCGCCGGGTCGGTTCGGGAAGCGCTGCGGAACCGCAACGAGCTGATTCGCACGTCCTACGGCATGGAAGTCACGGTCAAAACCGTCCCGGAGGCGGATATCCTGCAAACCCTGCAGGACGCCCGGCAGGCAGGGCTGTCCGCGGGGGATTTGCTCTGCTATTCCGCCGAAACGACGGCGAGTTTGTGGGCGGACGGACTGTTGCAGGACCTGACCAAGCTGCCGTATTTCTCGCTCGGCGAGTCCTGTTTCGGGGCGGACGCGGCGGAAAAACTGCGGACGGGGGATGCGGTGTATCTGCTGCCCGACCCGTCGGCGCAAAGCTATGACGGAGCTTATGTGCTGTTCTATGACCGGGAACTGGTGCGCTCGACCGGGCTCCCCCTGCCGGAAGCGCGGGTGACGGACGGCGACTGGACGTTGGAGGTATTTCAACAGTACGCGGAAGCAGTCGCGTCGTCGGTGATGCACAAGCAGAGCTACGATCTGCAGACCGACGTGTTCGGCTATTCCGCAAAGGACAACACGGGTCTGCTGCCGTACCTGCTCTGGTGCGGGACGGACGACGCGCTGTTCGCGCGGAAGGACGGCGGGAAAACCGACTACGTATACGACACCGCCGACACGCTGAAAGAACGCGTCGAACCGCTGCGTGCGGTGTACGGGAGCGCCTGCCGCAGTCCGCTGGACGGCGACGAGGCGGCGAAGGCGTTTTCCGAGGGGCGGCTGGGCTTCCTGTTTGCGAAATTGGAGGAAATTAAAAATCTCTACGCCAACGCCAAACGGGAATACGGCATTCTTCCGCTCCCCAAGCGGGACAAGGCGCAGAAATCCTATCGCTGTCCGATTGCCGCAGACGGGCGGGTGTTTTCGGCCCCCTCCGCGGCGGCGGATCGGTCGCGGAGCGGCTTGGGACTGCTCGCCGTCTGCGCTGCCGGCGGCGGACTGCTGCAGGAGGCGGAGGTGCGGACTTACGTCACCCTGTATTCGATGGACAACGACCAGACCTGTATGCTGGAGACCCTGCTCGGCTGCGCCGACTTCGATTTCGGCTGGGTGTACGGGACGCAGGAGCGAACGGTGCGCGGGCTGTCGACCGAGCTG
Source organism: uncultured Clostridia bacterium (assembly GCA_947630765.1). Classification (GTDB taxonomy): domain Bacteria; phylum Bacillota; class Clostridia; order Oscillospirales; family CAG-382; genus Coliplasma. The sequence continues at coordinate 17,141 of CANRIX010000012.1, forward strand.
ATGAACGACGTGCTGGCGAACGGCGTGTCGTATCCGAACGCGCTTCGCCCGTATCTCGACGGATTCCGGCAGTATGCGCAGGAAAATTTCTCCTGATTTCCCCGCCGAAACCCTTGACGAACGCGGGAGGTTGTGCTAAAATGAAAGAGCAAAGAGAGAATACCGAAAAAGGAGAACTGAAAACATGAATGCAAAGAAAACCGTAGAAGATCTTCAGGTCACCGGCAAGCGGGTTTTGGTCCGCTGCGACTTCAACGTCCCGACCAAGAACGGCGTGATCACCGACGACACGCGGATCGTCGCCGCCCTGCCGACCATCGAATACCTGATCCGGCAGAACGCGAAAGTCATTCTCTGCTCCCATATGGGCAAGCCGAAGGGGCAGCCGTTGCCGGAGTACTCCCTTGCGCCGGTCGCGAAGCGTCTGGAGGAGAAGCTCGGCAAGCCCGTCGTGTTCGCCGCAGACGACAACGTCGTGGGCGAGCAGGCGAAGGCGGCGGTCGCCGCGATGCAGGACGGCGACGTCGTGCTGCTGCAAAACACCCGCTACCGCGCGGAGGAGACCAAAAACGTCGAAACCTTCTCGAAAGAACTCGCGTCCCTCGCGGAGCTGTTCGTCAACGACGCGTTCGGCGCGGCGCACCGCGCGCACTGCTCGACGGTCGGTGTGGCGTCCTTCGTGAAGGAATCCGCCAACGGGTACCTGATGGCGAAGGAAGTCAAATTCCTCGGCGACGCGGTCAATAACCCGGTCCGCCCGTTCGTCTGCATCCTCGGCGGCGCGAAGGTCGCGGACAAGCTCAACGTCATTTCCAACCTGCTGACCAAGGCGGACACGCTCATCATCGGCGGCGGCATGGCGTATACCTTCCTCAAGGCGCAGGGGCATTCCATCGGCACGTCGCTGGTTGACGACGAAAAGCTGGACTACTGCCGCGAAATGCTGGAAAAAGCTAAGGCGAACGGGGTCAAGCTGCTGCTGCCGGTCGATACGGTCTGCGCTTCTGCGTTCCCGAACCCGATCGACGCGCAAATCGAAACGGTCACGGTCGCGTCCGACGCGATCCCGTCCGACATGATGGGGTTGGACATCGGTCCGAAGACCCGCGAACTGTTCGCGCAGGAGATCGCAAACGCAAAGACCGTGGTCTGGAACGGACCGATGGGCGTGTTCGAAAACCCGATCCTCGCGGAAGGCACGATTGCGATCGCGAAGGCGATGGCGGAAGCCGACGCGACGACCATCATCGGCGGCGGCGATTCGGCGGCGGCGGTCAACTCGCTCGGATTCGGCGCTAAAATGACGCACATCTCCACCGGCGGCGGCGCTTCGCTGGAGTACCTCGAGGGCATCGAACTGCCCGGCATCGCCGCTATGACGGATAAATAAGAAGGAAAGAAGGACTTCCCATGAAGAAAGAGACACGCAAGGCGGTCATCGCCGGCAACTGGAAAATGAACAAGACGCCCGCCGAGGCGACCGAACTGATCTCCGCGATCCTCCAGGCGAACGAAGGCGCGGACAACAGCGGCTGCACGGTCGTCGCGTGCGTCCCGTATGTGGACATCGACGCGGCGGTGAAGGCGGCGAAGGGCACGTTCCTGAAGATCGGCGCGGAGAACTGCCACTGGGAAAAGAGCGGCGCGTATACCGGCGAGATCTCGGCGGATATGCTGGTCGCGTGCGGCGTGGAATACGTCATTATCGGGCATTCCGAGCGCCGTCAGTACTTCGGCGAAACGGATCTGACCGTCAACCGTCGCGTCAAGGCGGCGCTGGAGGCCGGACTGAAGGTGATCCTGTGCGTCGGCGAGCTGCTGGAGCAGCGCGAACAGGGCATCACGTCGGAGATCATCTCTATGCAGGTCAAGATCGACCTGGCGGACGTGACCGCCGAGCAGATGGCGAACGTCATCATCGCATACGAGCCGGTCTGGGCGATCGGCACCGGCAAAACCGCGACGGCGGAACAGGCGGACGAGGTCTGCGGCGGGATCCGCGCGACCCTCGCGCAGCTGTACGGTCCCGCGCTCGCGGAAGCGACGACGATCCAGTACGGCGGGTCCATGAACGCGAAGAACTGCGCGGAACTGCTGGGCAAGGTCAACGTGGACGGCGGTCTGATCGGCGGCGCCGCGCTCAAGGCGCCGGACTTCACGACCATCATTTCGGCTGCCCGCTGACGGAATCCAATCGGAACGACCGAAAAGGGGGAGGTTCGCCTCTCCCTTTTTCCGTCGGACGGTCGGCGAAACGAATGGGGCTCGGAATTTCACCGCAGAAATGATCAAAAAACGGGGCATAAAGCAAAAATTCAAAATTTTTTCGCACGACCCCTTGACAAACGGTGTATGCTGTGGTAAGATACAATAAAACAAGTGCACAATTGCTCAATTGACGAGGTTTTGAAGGAGGCACACGATGGAGGAAGCGGGCTATCTGCGAATCGACGGAGAACAGGCGAAAACGGCGCGGGAGGCGCTGCCGGACGGTCCGACCATGATTGCGCTGGCGGAGCTTTACAAGCTGTTCGGCGACGGGACCCGGCTGGGCATTCTGGCGCTGCTCTGCCGCGAGGAGCTTTGCGTCTACGACATCGCGCGGATCCTCTCGATGACGGACTCTGCGGTTTCCCACCAACTGCGGATCCTGCGGCAGGGGCGGTTGATCCGTTCCCGCCGGGAGGGAAAGACCGTCGTCTATTCCCTCGCCGACGAGCATGTGCGGAGTTTGATCCGTACCGGGCTGGAACACGTCTCGGAAGAGATCCGTTGAACAGGAAAGGAAGGCAACGAACATGAAAAAAACGTTTGAACTCGAAGACCTCGACTGCGCGAACTGCGCGGCGAAGATGGAGGCGGCGATCCGCAAGATCGGCGGCGTGAAGGACGCGACGGTCAGCTATATCGCGCAGAAGCTGACGCTGGAGGCGGACGACGGTCGGTTTGAGGAGATCCTCAAGGAAGTCGTCAAGGTCTGCAAGGCGGTCGAGCCGGACTGCACGATCTTACTGAAGTAACCGTCCGCGGAAAGGGGTATCCCCATGAAAACAATGAGCAAAAAACAGCGGAAGATGCTGCTTCGCATCCTCGTCGCGGGGGGGATATTCCTGCCGCTGCTGGTGCTGGAGATCATCGGCGTCAGCGAAGCGTGGCCGTGGTATATCGCGCTTCCGGTCCATGTAGTCCCGTACCTGATCGTCGGGTATGACGTGCTTCGGAAAGCGGTGCGGAATATCTGTCACGGGCAGGTATTCGACGAGAACTTCCTGATGTGCCTCGCGACGGTGGGCGCGATCGCCGTGCAGGAGTACCCGGAAGCGGTCGAGGTCATGCTCCTCTTCCAGATCGGCGAGCTTTTGCAGGGCGTCGCCGTCGGCAAGAGCCGCCGCTCGGTCAGCGATCTGATGGACATTCGCCCGGACTACGCGAACGTGGAGCGGGACGGCGAACTGCAAAGGATAGAGCCGGGCGACGTGCAGGTCGGGGAGATCATTCTTGTCAAGCCGGGCGAGAAGATCCCGCTCGACGGCGTCGTGGTCGAAGGGAACAGCAACCTCGACACGGCAACGCTGACCGGGGAATCCCTGCCGCGCCCGGTCGCGGCGGGGGACGAACTGATCTCCGGCTGCGTCAACATGAACGGGGCGCTCCGGGCACGCGTGACCAAGCCGTACGGCGAATCGACGGTCGCACGGATCCTGGACCTGGTGGAGAACGCTTCCTCCGCGAAGGCGAAGAGCGAGGGGTTCATCACCCGGTTTGCGCGGTACTATACCCCGGCGGTGGTGGTGCTCGCGGTCCTGCTGGCGGTGGTCCCGCCGCTGTTCCTGGGCGATTGGTCGACGTGGGTGCGGCTCGCGCTGACCTGCCTTGTGGTCTCCTGCCCGTGCGCGCTGGTGATTTCGGTACCGCTGACCTTTTTCGCGGGCATCGGCGGGGCGGCTCGCAAGGGAATCCTCGTCAAGGGCGCGAACTGGCTGGAGGAACTCGCCAAGGTGCAGACGGTCGTATTCGACAAGACCGGCACGCTGACAAGCGGTCGGTTCACGGTCACGGTCGTCCACCCGGACCATATGTCCGAGCAGGAGCTGCTTTCCCTCGCCGCGACGGCGGAATGCTACTCCGACCACCCGATCTCCCTCTCGCTTAAGCAGGCGTATAAGAAGGAGATCGACCGCACGCGGGTGTCCTCCGTCGAGGAGCTCGCCGGGCGGGGCGTCTGCGCGGTCATCGACGGAAAGCGGGTGCTGGTCGGCAACGAGCGGCTCATGGAGGAGCAGTCCGTCACGCGGACGCCCTGCTGTCACGGGCAGCACCGCGGCACGCTGGTGCACGTCGCGGTGGAGGGCGTATATGCCGGGCACGTCGAGATCTGCGACGAGCTCAAGCCGGACGCGATCGACACGATCCGTCTGCTGCGTCCGCGTAAAACCGTCCTGCTGACCGGCGACCACGCGACGGTCGGGGAGGAAGTCGCCGCCCGCCTCGGCGTCGACGAGGTGCATTGCGATCTGCTGCCGGCGGATAAGGTCGCCCGCGTGGAGGAGCTGCTGCGGCGCAAGAGCGCATCCTCCTCGCTCGCGTTCGTCGGCGACGGCATCAACGACGCGCCCGTGCTGTCCCGTGCGGACGTCGGGATCGCGATGGGGGCGCTCGGCTCGGACGCTGCCATCGAAGCGGCGGACGTCGTGCTGATGGACGACCGGCCGTCGAAGGTCGCGACCGCGATCCGCGCGTCCCGTCGGACGCTGCGCATCGTGCGGGAGAACGTGGTGTTCTCGCTGGCCATCAAGATCGGCGTGCTTGCCGCGGAGGTCGTCATGACCATCGTCGGGCGCGAAAGCAATATGACGCTCGCGGCGTTCGCCGATGTGGGCGTGCTGGTGCTGGCGGTCCTGAACGCGACGAGAGCGTTACGGGTCAAACCGGCGGAAAAAATCCGCGAAAGGAAGGGGAAAACGGCTTGAAAACCGTCAAATTACGGGGGATTTCTCTGCTCGCACTGCTGCTTGCGCTGCTGCTCTGTCTGCGGGGCCTGCCCGTGCTGCACGTCGCGAATCGGACGCTTACGAAGCGGGCGGACGCGGTGCTGGAGGCTCTGGGGGCGGAATTGCCGCCGGACGTGGACCAGGCATTCCTGCAATACGTCGGGAAAACCTACGGCGCGTTCGTGCTGGACGAACTGGCGGAAAAAGCGACTTATACGGACGGCGTATGGGACGAGCTGACCGGGAATTCCCTGCACGTCCTGCGTTCGCTGTACCGCGAGGAACCGACGAAAGCGAACAACGTCCGCCTGCTCAGCGCCGGGAAGCGCGGGACGCGGAAAACCACCGTCATGACCTTCGGCGGGGACATCTGCTTTGCGGATAACTACGTGGTCATGCAGCACCTGAAAACCACGGAAAACGGGCTGTTCGACTGCATCGACCCGCGCTGGGCGGACGAAATGCGGGCGGCGGACATCGCCGTGCTCAACAACGAATTCACCATCTCCGACCGGGGCGCACCGCTCTCCGGCAAGATGTACACCTTCCGGGCGGACCCGGCGCATACGGCGCTCTACGGCGAACTCGGGGTGGATTTCGTCACCCTCGCAAACAACCACGCCTACGATTTCGGGCGGGACGCGTTTCTCGACACCATGGACTCCCTGCGGGAGAACGGCGTGGATTACGCGGGCGGCGGACGGAACGCCGCGGAAGCGCAAAGACCTTTCTACTACCTCGTCAACGGGCGAAAGATCGCGTTCGTCTCCGCGACGCGTGCGGAAAAGAACATCATGACCCCGGAAGCGGGGCCGGATTCCCCCGGCGTGTTCCGCTGTTACGACCCGGAACGGCTCAAGCAGGTCCTCGCGGAGGCGAAGGCGTGCAGCGATTACGTCGTGCTGTTCGTCCATTGGGGGACCGAACACACCGACGTGCTCGAGCCGGTCCAGAAGTCCACCGCCCACGATTACATTGACGCCGGGGCGGACCTGATCGTCGGCGCCCACGCGCACCAGTTGCAGGGCATCGAGTTCTACAAGGGAAAAGCAATTTTCTACAACCTCGGAAACTTCTGGTTCGACGATTATGACGACGTCGACACCGGGCTGGTCCGTTTGGAGCTTTCGCCGGACGGCGGGGAGGCCTTTCGGTTCCTGCCGGGCGTGCAGACCGGCTGCGAGACCTCCTACGAGCTTGGGACTGCACGGGGGCGCGAGGTGCTCGACCGCATCGCGGGCTACCTGCCGGGCATCCGCATTGACGACGACGGGCGGGTCACGCCCGCAGAACCGTAAAAACGCAAAAAAGGCGACCGATTTGCCGCGAAAGCGGTCGGTCGCCCCTTTTTTTACAAATTTTTTACGGCGAACGGGGGAAAATCGGTTGCAATTCCCGAAGGAATGTGCTATAATACACCGTCTTTGGACCCTTTGGGATTTCTTGGGATCTTTGCGGAATGCGGAGGGAGGTTCGTCGCACATGTGGAAAAAGCAGGAAGCGAAAATCATTCTGCTCGTCGCGGTCGCTTTGCTCGCTGTCGTCGCCGTCGGTCTGGCGGTCGATCGGTACCGCACCGTGACGGACGTCGTTCCGGGGGAAGTGGAAGAGGTGGACCTGCTCATCACGGAGGTCTGCGCGAAGAACACGTCCATCGTGGAGGATAACGGCGGAAAACACGCCGATTATATTGAGATCTACAATCGCGGAAACGACTGCGACCTCGAGGGCTTTACCCTCTCCGACGGCAAGCAGACGTCCGAGCCGTTCGGTCCGACGCCGTTCGCGAGCGGGGAGTACAAGGTCTTTTTCGTCGGATGGGACAGCATGGGCTTTTCCCTTTCCGCGTCGGGTGGGGAGACGATTACGCTGCGCAACCGCGACGGGTCCGTCGCGGCGCAGGTGACGACGGTCTCCATGCTGGAGGACCAGGTCATGCTCTGGAACGGGGCGGGCTACGAGCTGTCCGACACCCCCTCCCCCGGCTTCCCGAATACGAGGGAGGGCAGCCTCGCGTTCACGCAGGGCGAGCCGGACGAAAACCCGTCCGTGACCGTCAGCGAGCTGCTCGTCAGCAATCGGAGCTCGCTCCCGGACGAAAACGGTGTCTTTTGCGACGTCGTGGAGCTTTGCAACCTGACGGACGCGCCGGTTTCGCTGGGCGGGTATTACCTGTCCGACCGAAAGGAGAACCGCTTCCGCTACGCCCTGCCGTCGGTGACATTGCCGGTCGGCGGATATTTCGTCGTGTTCTGCGACAGCGGTTCGGCGGATTCGTCGGACCAACCGCACGCGGGCTTCGGGCTGTCCGTCGGGGAAACGCTGTATTTGACTTCGCCGAGCGGAAAATACGTTTCGGTCGAGGTGCCGAGCCTGCCGGACGACCGTTCGCTTTCGCTGGCGGACGGCGACTACGCCGAAAGCCCGGTCACGCTTGGATTTCCCAACGACGAAACGGGGGAAGCGGCCTTCCTGAACAGCCGCATCGACGCGGATTCCCCGCTGGTCATCAGCGAACTGCTGCTCGCGGGTGACGGCACGCCGGTCGGCGGCGCGCTTTGCGACGCGGTCGAGGTCTATAACCGTTCCGCCGAGCCGGTGGATACGACCGGCTGGCACCTGACCGACGGCGAGGATCTGCTTCGCTACGCCTTGCCCGCCCGCACGCTCGCGCCCGGGGAGTACCTTGTGCTGTACTGCGACCGGCAGAGCGGAGAGGGGCATACGGGCTTTGGGCTGTCCGTCGGGGAGACGGTGCGGCTGGTCTGCCCGGATTTTCGGTACAGCGAGCCGGTGACCTGCGTTTCCGCCGGGGACGGCAAGTCCCTGCGGCGGGAGGAGGACGGTGGCGAGGTCGCCTATCGTTCCGGCGAGGTCACGATGGGCTTTGCGAACACGGAGGACGGCGCGAAGCAGTTCGCTTCGTCCGTTTCGCCGGCGGAGCTGCGCATCTCGGAAGCGCTTGCGAGCAACACCAAGACCCTCAAAGGCCCGTACGGCACCTGCTGCGACTGGGTGGAGCTACTCAACGTTTCCGACCAGCCGATCGACCTTTCGGGGTGGTATCTGTCCGACGACCCGGACGAGCTGCGGCAGGGGGCGCTTCCCGCCGAGACCATCGCACCGGGCGAATATTTCGTGGTATTCCTGAGTAAAACGACCGAGAACCTGCTTTCCGGCTACCCGGTCCTGCCGTTCGCGCTCTCCTCGGAGGGCGACCGGCTCTACCTGTCGCACGAGAGCGGCGGGACGCTGACCGTGGCGGACAGCGTCGTGCTTCCCGGTCTGCCAGCGGATATTTCCTACGGCCGCCCGCGCGGGGAGGACGGATTTTCCGCCCTCGCCGAACCGTCTCCCGGAAGCGCGAACGGCGCTTCCGCCGCGCTGTCTGCAGCGCCGACCGCCGTGACCGCGCAGGGTGTCTATAACGGCGTCGACGGGCTGGACGTGGTGCTGACCGGGCCGGGACCCATTTATTACACGCTTGACTGCTCCGAACCGACGGTTTCTTCGCCGGTGTTCGGCGGGAGCATTCGCCTGACGAAAACCACGGTCGTCCGCGCGATCTGCTGCGAACCGGGCAAGATGCCCAGCCGCACCGTCGACCTGACCTACCTGCTCAACGAGGGGCATACCCTCCCGGTCGCGACACTGGTGACGACGCCGGAGAACCTGTGGGACTACTACACGGGCATCTATGTGGAGGGACCGGGCGCGGAAGCGGAATTCCCGCACGTCGGGGCGAATTACTGGCAGCCGTGGGAGAAGGAAGCGACGGTCTCGCTGTTTGAGCCGGACGGCGGCGGATTCACCTCCCCTTGCGGGATCCGCATCTTCGGGGCGTATTCCCGTGCGTTGGCGATGAAGTCGTTTTCCTGCTTTTTTCGGGCGTCCTACGGAAACTCCGCCCTGCGGTACCCGCTGTTCGGGGAGGACGGGCTGGACACATACGAGGCGTTTCTGTTCCGCAATACCGGGCAGGACTACGCCAAAGCGCGGATGCGCGACCCCCTGCTTGCCGACCTCATCTCGCGGGAGACCGACGTCGCGGTCCAGAAGAACCGCCCGGTCGTGCTCTATCTGAACGGCGAATTCTGGGGGGTTTACTATATTCGGGAAAAAATCAACGAAAATTACGTCGCCGGGAACTACAATGTCGACCAGGATCAGGTGGACCTGACCCGTGCCAACGGCACGACCAGCAAGGCGTATCAGGAACTGATCTCCTACGTGCGCGGACACGACCTTTCCAATCAGGAAGCGTACGATTACGTCGCTTCGCAGGTGGACATCGACGAGTATATTGATTACATCATCGCGGAGATCTACATCGCCAACACCGACAACGGCAACATCAAGTTCTTCCGTGCGACCGGGGGCAAGTGGACGTGGATCTTCTACGACGTCGACCAGTCCTTCCGCTCGGCGGACTTCAATACGGTCGCCGAACACCTCAACCCGAACGGCACCGGCTCGATGGACCGATTCTCGACCGCCCTGATCAACGGACTTTTGCGCAATTCCGGCTTTCGCGAGCAGTTCCTGCGCCGGTTCGCGTGGCAGATGACGAACGTGTGGGCGGCGGACAAGGTGGTCGCCGCGATCGACGCCTATGAGCAGGCGATCCTGCCGGAGATGCAGCGGGACTGCGAGCGCTGGGACTTGAGCTTTTCGGACTGGCAGGCGCAGGTCGAGGGCGTGCGCAGCTTCGCGCGGCGGCGCGGACAGTACGTTCTTTCCCATTTGAAGGCGTATTTTTCGCTTTCGGAGGACGATCTGTGGACATACGGGTTCCCCGTTTGAACCGGAAAGGAGCATTCGCGTGGCAACCAGACACGAGGAGAAGTTCCTCATCGACTACCGGCAGTACGTCCTGCTCCGCAGCCGTGCGGAAGCGGCGATGCGGCCGGACGAGCACGCCCCGGACGGGAGCTACCTGATCACGTCGCTCTACTATGACGACCGGCAGGACAGCGCGCTGGACGAAAAGCTGGACGGCGTGCGGGTGCATACGAAGTACCGCGTGCGGACCTATGGCGCGGACGGGGACTTCATCCGGCTGGAACGCAAGGTCAAGCGCGGGATCATGACCGAAAAGCACAGCACGTCCCTGCAGAGGGAGCAGATCCCCCTGCTGAGCGACCCAGCGACGGCGCTCGGAACCTTCTCTGGGCGGGGATTGGTGATGGCGGCGGACATGCGCTCGCGCGGGCTGCTGCCGTCCGTGACCGTCCGCTACCGGCGGGACGCGTTCGTCTACCCCGGGACCGACACCCGCCTGACGTTCGACACGCACGTTGAAGCGCTTCCGCCGACGGCGGAGCATCTTTTCGACGCGTCCGGCGCGGGCATTCCCGCCCTGCCGCCGCAGACCGTGGTGATGGAGGTCAAGTACGGGGAGTACCTGCCCGCGTTCGTGCGAAAGCTCAGCGCCGTCTGCGGCGGGATGCAGCTTTCCGTTTCCAAATATGCGCTTTGCCGTGCCGTATGGCACTGAATCTGAAGAGAAAGGAAAACAATCGTCATGAGTTTTGCGGATACGATCAAAAAAAGCGTTCTGGAGGGGTTCCAATCGGACATCAGCGCGACCCGCGTGGTGCTGTCGCTGCTGTTTTCGTTGCTCGCGGCGCTCTTTATCCTGCTGATCTACCGGCTGACGATGCGGGGCATCGCCGCCAGCCGCGGTTACGAGATCACGCTGCTTCTGGTGACGTCGATCAGCGCCATGATCGTGCTGACGATCACGTCCAACCTCGCGCTGTCGCTCGGCATGGTCGGTGCGCTCTCCATCGTGCGCTTTCGCACGGCGCTGAAGGAATCGTCGGACACGGCGTTCATGTTCTGGTGCGTCGCTGCGGGGATCACGTCCGGGGCGGGCTTCTACCTGATCACGCTTATCGGCTGCCTGTTCATCGGGCTGGTCGCGCTCATCGCGTCGCGACTGACCCGCAACGGGACGCGGCCGTACCTGCTCGTGATCCGCACGGAAGCGGAAAACACGGCGGCAAGCGTCGAAAAGCTGCTCGCGGAGAACCACGTCCACCGTCGCCTTTCCTCCCTCGTGCAGAACGACCGCTACGCGGAGATCATCTACGAGATCAGCGTTTCCGCCGCCCAGCAGCGCCTGGTCGCCGCCGTCCGTACCCTGCCGGGCGTGACGACGGTTTCCCTCGTGGATTGCCGGAATTCCTGACGGAAAAATTTCCGTTCGGTGATTGACAGGGCGTATTCGGCGTGGTATACTAAAAGAAAGGAAAACCAAAACGAATCCTGCCGAATGCAGGGGAGGAAGGAAAAACCATGCAGTTTCTCTACGAAACCGCCGCCCAGCTCACGTGGCAGCATCTGGTGATGTTCGTCATCGGCGGCGTGCTGATTTTCCTTGCGATCAAGAAGGACATGGAGCCGACGCTGCTTCTGCCGCTCGGCTTCGGGACGCTGCTCGTCAACATCCCGAATGTGGACGCGATCCTGCCGAACGGCGCGCTGACGACGCTCTACAACGCCGGGATCGCCAACGAGCTGTTCCCGCTGCTGCTGTTCATCGGGATCGGCGCGATGATCGACTTCGGACCGCTGCTGTCGAATCCGAAGCTGATGCTGTTCGGCGCGGCCGCGCAGTTCGGCATCTTCTTCACGCTCTGCACCGCTTCCATGTTTTTTGACCTCAAGGACGCCGCTTCCATCGCCGTCATCGGCGCCGCGGACGGGCCGACGTCGATCTTCGTCGCCAATACGCTCGGCAGCCAGTACACCGGCGCGATCATGGTCGCCGCCTATTCGTATATGGCGCTCGTGCCGATCATCCAGCCGCCGTTCATCCGGCTGCTGACGACCTGCAAGGAGCGCATGATCCGCATGCCGTACCAGCCGAAGGAGGTTTCCAAGCGGACGCGCATCCTCTTCCCGATCGGGATCTTCCTGCTGACGGCGCTGGTCGCCCCGTCCGCCGCTTCGCTGGTGTTCTTCCTGATGTTCGGCAACCTGATCCGCGAATGCGGAGTGCTCAATTCCCTGTCGGAAACGGCGCAAAAGGTGCTCGCGAACCTCGTGACCATCGTGCTGGGCATCTCCATCGCGACGCAGATGCAGGCGGAGAGCTTCCTGCGCCCGGAAACGCTGCTGATCCTCGGGCTGGGGCTGTTCGCGTTCATCTTCGACACGGTCGGCGGCGTGCTGTTCGCAAAGTTCCTCAATCTGTTCCTGAAGAAGAAGATCAACCCGATGATCGGCGCGGCGGGCATCTCGGCGTTCCCGATGTCCGGGCGGATCGTCCACAAGATGGGGCTGAAGGAGGACCCGCAGAACTTCCTGCTGATGCATTCCATCGGCGTCAACGTCTCCGGGCAGATCGCGTCCGTCATCGCCGGCGGGCTGATCCTCAGCCTGATCCCGCATTAAGGAGGTGCTGGTCATGGAATTTCATCCGCAGTCCTTTTTGGATACGCTGCCCTATTTGGGGAAAGGAATGCTTGGGATCTTCCTGGTGATGGGGATCCTGATCCTCGCCGTCTGCCTGCTCAACGCGGTCGGCGGTCACAAAGGGAAAAAACCGTGAAAATTTGAAAGCCGAACGGCGGGGAGAACGATCTGTTTTCCCCGCCTTTTTTTGCGGAATCCGCCGAAGCGGATTGATAAATATGCCGAAATGCCGAACGCCTGCGGAAGCGGCGCGAAGGCGCCCGCCGCCGGAAACGGAAGGGGACCGTCCGCATGAGGGGGAATTTTGCATGGAATTCGCATAGAAAACTCGATGGGGGAGACGATTTAACGTCAGATTGCACAATGTGAAAAGGAAAAATTTTCTATATTTTGTTTGTCAAAGTCTTGACTTTCTTTTGTCATTTTTGTATAATGATTTTTAACATGGGGAGTAGTATTCCAAAAACTGCCTAAACGCGGGCAGAGGATGCTGTTTTTCGGTGTAGGAAGGGTCTGGGCCGCCGGTTTCGGATCGAGGAGACGATGCGGGAGCGGCGGAACGGGAATTTTCCGGCGGGTGCTCCGCGATGCCTTGCGGAACGCCCGAAAAAAGTGTTGGAAAGGAAGGAATTTATGAGCAAGTTCGGTACAAACAAGAGATGGATCGCATTGCTGCTGGCTGTCGTCATGCTGACGGGCATTCCGATCGCCACCGGCGCATTTTCCGTGAAAGCGGATGAATTCTTGCGGTTCACAGAAACTGACGTCTCGCCGGAGATCCATAAGGGCCTGGGCGATTTGCTGCCCGACGCCCCGCTTGCGCAGGAACCGGCGCCGGACGACGTGGTTCGTGTGTCCATCGTTCTGGAGGATGCACCCACGCTGCAGAAAAAGTATTCCACCATCGGTATTGCGGCAAACGCAGAGGCAATGGCGTACAGCGATTCCCTGCGCGAGAAGCAGAATGCGGTGGAAAGCGTCATCGAGCGCGACGTCCTGCAGGGAAAACAGCTGGACGTGGTGTGGAATCTGACGCTCGCCGCCAACATCATCTCCGCAAACGTTGCATACGGGCGCGTTGACGCCATCAAATCCGTTTCCGGCGTCAAGGACGTCGTTTTGGAAAAGCAGTATGCGCCTGCGGTGGTAAATGATGAGCTGCCTGCCGACCCCAACATGGGCACCTCCTCCGCTCAAATCGGTTCTCCTGCCGCTTGGGCCGGGAAGTTCTACGGTGCGGGAAGCAAAGTCGCGATCATCGACACGGGCATTGATACGAATCATCAGTCCTTCGACGAAGCGGCGTTCAATTACGCGCTCGAACAGCATGAAGTGACCGATACGCAAAAGGATTCCATGCTGACGGAGAAAGAGGTTCAGGAGCTTCTGAGCAAGCTGCATATCGCGGACCTCGCCGATCCGGACAAGATTTTCGTTTCCAATAAGATTCCGTTCGCATTCAACTATGTGGACGAAAACCACGATATTACGCACGACAATGACGAACAAGGCGAACACGGTTCCCACGTCAGCGGTATCGCTGCGGCAAACGCCTTTATCCCGCAGGGCGACGGTTTTGTTCCCGCGCTGGACGCGGTCAAGACGCAGGGCGTTGCGCCCGATGCGCAGATCCTGACTATGAAGGTGTTCGGTTCCAGCGGCGGCGCCTATGAATCCGACTACATGGTCGCGATCGAGGACGCGATCCTGCTGGGTGCGGATTCCGTCAACCTGTCGCTGGGCTCCGCGGCGCCTGGTTTCGGCAACAGCGGCATCTATGACGAAATCCTCAACGACCTGATGGTCAACAGCGACACGGTCGTTACCATGTCCGCCGGCAACAACGGCTACTGGGCGGAGAATTCCGAAGTCGGCGACCTGTTCGGCGACGACGTGAGCTTCCACACCGGCGGCTCGCCCGGAAGCTTTACGAATTCCCTCGCGGTCGCGTCCGTGGATAACGTCGGTCGTACCGATTATTATGTCCGCGTGGGCGACAAAATGGTCTTCTATACCGATACCAACGCCAACTACGGGAAACCCGGTCTGGCTTCCATCGCCAGCGACGAGGCGTACCCGTTTGTCTACCTCGACACGGTCGGTATTCATACGACGACGTTCCTCGGCACGATTACGGTGACGCTTGAGGATCAGCTTGAAGAGCTGGACGAGCATCTGAAGGCGAACGGCGACGAAAACGGTCTGAAGGGCAAGGTCGTCCTTGTCAACCGCGGTATTTCGAGCTTCGCGCTCAAGTGCTCCGCCGCGGCGGAGCTCGGCGCGGCTGCCGTGATCATCGTCGACAATGCCCCGGGCAGCACCATCAACATGGATCTGACCGATTATACCGGCGAAGTGCCTGCCGTTGCCATTTCCATGGAGGACGGCGCCCTGTTCCGTGCCGGCGGCATTGCCGGAAAGGTTCCCGTTCAGTATGACAACGACGGCGAGAACAACCCGTGGGATGCGCCCTACTACACCGGCGAATTCTACATTTCCGCGGAAGTCGGCTCCACCGACAGCGAAGCGGACCCGGACAATCGCTACACGATGTCCAGCTTCTCCTCCTGGGGCGTTCCCGGATCTCTGGTCATGAAGCCTGAGATCACCGCTCCCGGCGGAAACATCTATTCCGTCAACGGCGCGATCGAAAGCGGCGACGCTTACGAGAATATGTCCGGCACCTCCATGGCGGCGCCGCAGGTGACCGGCATGGTTGCGGTCGTCGCGCAGTACATTCGCGAGAACGAGGCGAAGTTTGATCAGGTTGACTTCGACTATCGCCGCGCGCTCATCAACAGCCTGCTGATGTCCACGGCCAAGCCGGTCATCGCGGAGGACGGCAGTTACTACTCCATCCTCAGCCAGGGCGCCGGTCTTGCCAACGTCGGCGCGGCGATCCAGGCGCAGGCGGTCATTCAAATGGCGGAGAACGCCACGGCTTCCTATGCCGACGGCAAGGTCAAAGTCGAACTCGGCGACGACCCGAAGAAGGACGGCACCTACACGTATTCGTTCCTGATCACCAACGTGGGTGAAACGGATAATGAATACTTGCTTTCCACCGATCTGTTCACGCAGGACCTGTACGAAGCGTATGGGTACACTTGGTTGGACACCGCGACCACGGAGCTGGGCGCATCGGTCAGCTACACGGTCCTCGCTGCTGATTTCAATCGCGACGGCGTGACCGATTCGCGTGACGCGCAGGATATTCTTGATTATCTTTCCGACAGCGGCAAGATCGATCCTGAGACGGTCGATCCCGAAGCGGGCGATATGGACGGAGACGGCGAACTGACGACCTACGACGCGCATCTGATCCTTGCCGGGGCCGGCAAGACTGTCGATGCGGGCGCCGGTGATTCCATCGTCGTGGCCGCCGGCGAAACCGTCACGGTCAATGTTACCATCAACGTCAACAAGAGAGACCTTTCCGCTTACGAAAACGGCGCGTATGTCGAGGGTTACACCTTTGTGACGGCCGTTCCGAACGAAGAAGGCGTGCAGGATGTGGAGTACTCCATCCCGATCCTCGGGTTCTACGGGAATTGGAGCGAACCCTCCATGTTCGACCGCACCAACTATCAGGAAACCGCGGATTACATCATTTACGGTCAGGACAGCGGGAATATCCCGTATAACAGCGATACGTCTATGTCCAACGTCCTGATCTATAAGGACAGCAACACCAAAGCCGAAGACGGAAAGCTCATCAACCCGTTCTATGCATACGGTCTCCCGGACCTCGGCGGTTTTGACTTCTACGATACCGATGCGTCGCGCACCTCCATCAAGAGCAGCGACACGCTGGTCGGTTATGAATTCGCACTGATCCGCAACGCGTATGTGGCGGCCGTCATTGAAGATGCGGCGGGGAACGTCCTCGGTCTCACGGCTCCCACCGAGACAAACAGCGGATTCTACTACACCAACGGACAGGTTTGGCAGTCCCTCGTTTCCATGATGGGGATCAACCAGAAGGTTTCCGCGCTCGGACTTGACGAAGGCGACAGCTTCACCGTCAAGCTGGTTGCGCTGCCCGAATACTACTTCGGAAAAGCGCTTTCCGAGAGTGCGGAAGGCGAGCCGGTCAACACCGTTACTGCAAACGAGTTCCAGACCGTTTACAATACGGTCGAGATCGGAGATGGCGCGGTCCTTTCCACGACCATGACCATTGACGATACCAAGCCGGAAATGCTTACGGCCCGCAGAAAGATGAGCGGCGAACTGGAGGTCACCCTGCAGGATAACCGTTATGTCGCGCACGTCAGCCTGAGAACGGCGGACGGCACCGGCTTCATCGACTGCGTTCTTCCCGAGCAAACCGCGCCGAACCAGGAATGCGTCGTCACCTTCCCGTGGCAAGAGGTCCAGACTCTTGTCAATGCGACTGAAGAAAACAAGGTCATGATCTATGTGGCCGACTACGCGGAGAACATTCACGCGTATATCATTGATCTGGCGACGGAAGAGGCCGAAGAAGCGGCTCCCACGGATATCGAACTTCCGGCGGAGGTCCACGTCTTTAACGGCGGCGTTTCCAGCGTCACGGCGACGATCCTCCCCTCGATCATGACCGCGTCTGATTTGAACTGGTCGGTCGATAATCCCGAGGTCGCCGACGTGGACGAATTCGGAAACGTCACGGGTCTCAGCGTCGGCGAGGCGACCCTCACCGCCGCTTCCAAGAAGGATCCTTCGATCAATGCGACCTCCAAGATCGTCGTCAAGGATGCGCCGAGCATTGATCTCGCAGGTATGGTCTTCAACAAGGACAGCGAAACCTGGTGGAGCACCTTCAACCTGCAGGATCCCAGCCAATTCAAGCAAGTCGCGCAGGGTCCGGCGCTGTACGCGGGCGATTTCGCGCTTGGCTTCCAAACGATGTACGGGCATGACGGGACCAACGTCTGGAGAGTGGATATGAACACCTTCGAGTCGAAGTCGCTGTTTGCCATGAATCCGACATACCTGTTCCCGGACGCGGCTGTGAATAACTACTTTGCGGTGTATGGCGCGGGCGATTACGCGCTCCTTGCGCCGCAGGCGAACAGTGCGATCCTGATGATCCTGCTGCCGGAAGCGGGCAATTTGTACACGGTCGATCTTTCGAGCGCGCTTCCCAGCAACATCTGCGCCATCGCGTTCAGCGGAATGGATGATTACAGTGAGCGCGACTACTACTACATGCTGCTGGAGAACGGCGACCTGTATCAGATTTATCTGTCCTCTGCCGGAAGCCTCGGCTACGGTCCGGTCGGCAACGTCGGCATGACCTTCGACGGCGCCGCCGCTGCGGACGGCACTTCGGTCACGTCCATGATGTACAGCTTCACCGCAAGAGAGTCGTTGTATCCGGACGGCATGACCGAGCCGCTGCTCCTGACCCACTACAAGGAAGGGGACAGCACTGCGTATCTCTCCCTCATTGAAATCACCTTTGACGACATGGGCGATATCGCCTTCTGCGGAATCGCGGGTTCGATGCCCTTCGGCGACGCAGTCTGGCCGGTCAGCGCTCTGTACGATCCCGAGATGGTCGAGCCGGCTGACGAAGGCAACACCGTACACGCGCTTGCGGAGTACACGGTCGTCAACAACCTGTCCGACAAGATGTCGATGGTCGCCCCGGAAACCGAAAGCACTGCGCTCGGCGGAACGGGCAGCACGTTCGTTCTGAATAAGAAGAACGGCGGCTCCGTCGCGCCCAATTCGATCGGCGTGGGCGGCAGCACGACCTACAACGTGGTGGATGTGGCGAACAACACCGTCACGATTGATATTTCTGCGGACGATTCTACGAACGGCCTGTTCAAGGTCGCCTGCCCTGCCGAACTGTCCCTGGTCAGTGTCGAGGGGTTGGTAGACTTCTATGCAAACGGCACTGCCGAGGATGGCTCCGTCGTCTTTGCATACGCCGACGCCGATTCTTTGACCTGCCCGGTCGCGAAACTGGTCTTCTCCTATGAGGAGGCGGACGAGTTGAAGCTGGTCGGGAAGACCGTCGATGTGACCACGGTCGAAGACGGCGAACCCGGCAAGGCGGAATCCGTCGAAACCATTCTGTTGACCTTCGAGCCGGAGAGCTACGAGCTTTCTGTGCAGGTGGTTGACGGTTCTCACGATGCGCCGAATACCATCACCGAGGGCGAGGAAGCTTCCTTCACGATCAAACCGAACGAAGGGTACAAACTGCCTGAGAGCGTCACCGTCACCATGAACGGTGAGGCGATGGATTCTGCGAACTACACCTACGATCCCGAAACCGGAGCTGTGACGCTGCAGAGCGACTACATCACCGGGCCGATCGTCGTCACGGCGTCCTGCGTCTACGTTCCGAAGGAATTCACGACCGACGCAGATGTGGATAACGGCAGCACGACGATCCCGGAAACGGTGACCGAAGGCGAAGATGTTTCCTTCACGGTCAAACCGTCTGAAGGTTACAAGCTGCCTGAAAGCATCACGGTCAAGGTGAACGGCGTCGCTCTTGCGGCAGGTGACTACACCTACAACGCAGAGACCGGCGAAGTGGTGATTCCGGGCGACAAGGTGACTGGTCCGATCTCGGTTGAGGTCGCGTTTGTGGCTGCCGATGCCCCCGGAGACGAACCTTCTGAAGGCGACACTTCCTCCGGAGATACTCCCTCTGGTGGCGATACCTCCTCTGGTGACGACACCTCGAGCACGACGCCCGGAACTTCCTCCGGCGACGAAACTTCAAGCACGGCGCCCGGAACCTCTTCCGGCGACGAATCCACCAGCCCGACCACGGGCGACGACGCGAGCATCCTGTTCTTCGCAATCATGGGTGTTCTGGCGCTGGTCGGCGCGATCTCGGCGGTGCGCCTGCGCAGATTTTCCCTTGATGAAAAGCGTGGTCACTAAAGACCCGCAATAGGGGGAATCCCAAGCAAAACAAAATTGTCTGCGCGAGCGCCGCGTAGGTCGGGCAACTGAAAACGACCGATAGGCGTTCGCAAGGACGGAAAAACAGCACGGAGAGCAGAAATGCTTTCTGTGCTGTTTTTTGTGGCCGCGCTTGCGGGGAGACGTGCTGCGCGGCAGGGTCGATGGGGGAAAGCCGTCGCCGGACGTGCCCGTTCTGCTTGACGAAACTGTGCGGAGCGACGTGTGGGAGACCACGTTTGCGGGCGAAGACCGTTTGTCGTGCGGCAAGGGCGAGCGGAAAGAATGCCACCGTCGGATTTTCCATTCCGACCGGCGAAGCTGTGCTGATGCCGCGTGTCAGCGACCACGACCGCGAAAAAAATACGGCGCGGTTACCGTATCGGTGCCGCGCCGTATCTCCTTATCGGGGATGGTTTATTTTTTATTTGTCTTAAACGTTTCGATCAGACTGTCCAGGGCCGTTTGCGCCGCGCTTTCCAGCGATTGATAGGCGGACGTGAATTGTCCGGGCGTCTGAGACGCGAGGCTGGTCAGCATCGTCGAAAGGTTGTTCGAGGCGTCGCCGAGCGTGTAGATGTGCGCAAGGTCGGTGCCGGTGGTGCTGAAGATGATGTCCAGCATCTCCTTATCCTCGTCCGTGTGGAGCTTTTGATACTGCAAAACCACGTCGTAGTAGGTCTTGGCGACGGTATCAACGGAGTAGCCGCCGAGCGCGTCGAGAATGACCTGCGCCTGGTAGGATCTCGTTTCGTCCAGTCCGGCGGGAATGCAGTAGGCGTTCGACGACCAAGCGCCGATCATCGTGTAGTACTGTCCCTGCTCCAAATCGTACATCGGGGCAGGCAGAAGACCGAACTCGCCCTCCATGTCGCCGAGTCGGAGC
Organism: uncultured Clostridia bacterium; assembly: GCA_947630765.1. Classification (GTDB taxonomy): domain Bacteria; phylum Bacillota; class Clostridia; order Oscillospirales; family CAG-382; genus Coliplasma. The sequence continues at coordinate 37,355 of CANRIX010000012.1, forward strand.
GCCGTTTCCGCGTTGCCGGAATAGAACAGGCACCGATTCGCCTTGAAGGCCTCCTCGAGCAGGATCATCGGCGTGGGGGATTCGCTGAAGAAGTCGTCGCCGAGCACGTATTCCGCGTCGTTCTGCATGAGGGAGATGATTTTATCGACGACGTTGGAGCTTCTCTGGTTGTACATCGAGAGGATCAACGTGTCCTGCTCGTCCGGGCGGACGATGCGTTCGCCGGAGGCGTAGAACAGGTTGTGCATATCGCCGTTTTGCCCGCTCCAGCCGTAGGAGTCGTGGTAGGTGATGATCCCGTCGCCGTCAAGGTCCTGGCTGAGCCCGACCTGCGAAATGATGGAAAGCACCTCGTCGAGGGTCCATTTCATATCCCGCACGGTCTGGTAGGGATACTCCAGGCCGTACTGGTCAAACAGCGTCTTGTTGAAGTAGATGCAGTTGGCGGCGTTCTTGGCGCGCAGGCCGATGTCGCCGGTCAGATAGTAGGTGCTGCCCCCGATGGAGGTGTCCTTGATGATGATCTGGTCCCACCACGGGTTGGAGACGTCGATTCCCTCGGCGCTGCTGAGGTCGAGCAGCAGCCCGTTCGCCGCCATCGTCCCCGCGTCGATCAGGCAGGGGTAGTAGATGTCGTAGTCGAACGTACCGGCGGCCGCAAATTGCTGGACGGCGGACAGAAAACTGCCGTTATACCGCTTCGGGTCGATCTCAATTTTTTCCTCGATCTTGACGCCATACGCGTCCTCGACCAGGCGGGTGCGGTTCACGATCTCGTCGCTGAGCACCTTGGGACAGGTTTCGTTATTCTCGTTATTGCCGATCTCGGTGACGTATGCGTCGTTGAAGGCTGCGGTAAAGACCTTGACGGTCTGCCCTTGAAACGCGTCCGTTTCGACGAGATGTCCTTCGGCTTCCGAGGGGGCTGCCCTGCTGACCGCGTCAGAGGATCCGCTGGCAGACGTATCGGCTTCGCCCGATTCTTCCGCGCAGCCTGCGCAGACCACGGCGCAGAGTAGCGAAAGCAGCAGGCAGAGCGCGACGGTCGCTTTGACATGCAAATGCAGGTGTTTCATGGTCAAATGTTCCTTTCTGTTTTTCGTTTCACCACAGTATACCATATTTCCTGCGGAAATGCAAGGGCAAACGGCACAAAAAATACAAAAGACCGGCGGTTCCACGTTTAGGTGGAGCCGCCGATCTCGCAGGAAAGTATTTACTGCAATCGGAAGGTGCCGAGGACGTGCCGCTTGATCAACATGTAATCCGTCGCGTTGGTCCCGCCGTCCCAGTTCACGTCTGCGAGACGCATCTGCCTGTCCGTGAGCCGGAAGGTGCGAAGGACGTGCCGCTTGACCAGCAGATAGTCCGTCGCGTTGACCTTGCCGTCGCCGGAGACGTCGCCGTTCACGCCGTCCGGCGCGACCAGGTTCAGCCGGAGCGAGAACCGCTCTTCCGCGACGCGGAGGGCGCCGGACGCAGAGGAAAGGGAATTTTCCGGCGAAACCGTTGGGGAGCCCGGCGTCACCGTGACCGTTGTCGTGACCCCGGACTTGCGCGGACGAAAGCAAACGCTAAACAGCGTGCCGCTTGCGCGGGAGCGGTTGACGGCGCTCCCGGACGTGACGGTAAGCTCCCCCTGCGCCGCCATGGAGACGTTGACTGTTGTTACATCGCCGTCGGGGATCATGGTCCAGCCGTCCGAATAAGCGTCGGTGAAGCAGCAGCCGGTATTCCGTTCGGACTGCGGAGTGCGCGCCAGTTCGAGCACCGTCGGGTCCCAGCGGACCGTGACGACGTAGGACGCGATCTTCGATTCGCCGCTCCCTGCCGAAAGGTTGACGGCGACGCGGAACAGGTCGGCGTCCGTCCCGCCGACGGAGATGTCGTCCGTTCGGACGGAGGCGGAAAACCTCGCTTGCGCGGCAGACGCGGCGCCGGCAGGAAACGAAAACGCGAACAGCAGCGCCAGCGCGAATGCGAGGAAAAGCAAACGTTTTTGGGCTTTGATGGTGCAGACCCCCTTTTGCGAAGGTTTGTGGAAAGAGGGCGTCCGGCGGACGCCCTCTTTCGATTTGGGTTGAGAATTATGCAAAGAGATTGAAACTCTTGAGCACGTGACGCTTGATCAGCATGTAGTCGTTCGCATTGATTTCATCTTTGCTGTCCACCATGACGTCCGCCGCGAGCGTCTGGATGTCGGTGAGCTTAAACGTTTTGAGCGCGCCGCGCTTGACGAGCATGTAGTCGAACGCGTCGACCTTGCCGTTGCTGTTGATGTCGCCGCGGACGATGATGGTCGCCTTCTTGCCCTTGTACTCGATCGTATAGCCGTTGCCGATGACGTCGACGTCGGTGACTTCTTCGCCTTTCGCGTCATAGATCTTCGCGTTTCCTGCGTCCGCGATGGCGAGCAGGAAATCCTTCGCAGAGGTCTTTTCCGCGACGCCGGTCAGCTTGTCGCCGTCGAGCGTGTAATCCGTGCTGTTGACCGTCAGGGTGTCAATATCGCCGACTTTGACGGTGATCGGCTGGGTGTACAGCGTATACTTGGTCGCGCCGTCCGGCATGGTCGCCTCGTAGGAAACCATGACCGTCGCTTCGCCGTTCTTCTTCGCGGTCAGCGTGCCATCCTCGTTGACTTCGACGACGCCGTCGTTATCGAGCGGGATGATCTTGGCCGACGCGCCGATGCTGGTGCTGCCGTTGCCGTAGGTAACAGCCTTGGCGTTGAGCGCGAAGGTGTTGTTCGTGGCCGCTCTAATGGTGTCCGGCGCGGTGATGGTCTTGACCACGGTCTTGAAGTACGCCGCGTCATTGGTCGTAAGCCCGTTCATGCCGGCGAGGAACATCTGGTTGACGGTTGAGCGGACGCTGGACGAATAGGTCCAGGTCCAGAACGTCATGCCGCGGTCGCCCGCATCGCGAATATATTCCGCGTTGATGCCGCCGTAGGACGGGCCAAGCGTACCGTTGCAGTTGAGCGCGCTGGTCTGGAGCGAGTAGTAGCCGTTGAGGACCGCTGCCGTGTCCGTGACTTGCGCGACCGTGCCGCCGAGCAGGTCGGCGCAGGTGTTCAGTTCCTGCTTGATGAGACGGACCTGATTGCTGTGGAAGCTGATGTAGACGACCTGGTCTTCCATTTCGTATTTCTTGACCAGTTCGGCGGTCTTTTTCGGCAGCTCCGCCTGATCTTCCTTCAGCTCGCAGAGGATCTTGATGTCCTTATCCTTGAATTCGATGAGCATTTCCTCGAAGGTCGGGATCGGTTCGTCCGTGCCGTCGAGCGTGTATTGACGAAGCTCGTCAAAGGTCTTGTCGTGGATATAGCCCGTGCCGGCGGTGGTGCGGTCGATGGTGTCGTCGTGCATGACCATGACGACGCCGTCCTTGGAAAGGTGCACGTCGGTTTCGAGGTTATCCACGCCCTCTCTGTAGGCGGCTCTGTAGGCGGCCATGGAGTTCTCCGCGTACTTTTCCGAGTAGCCTCTGTGCGCGGTGTAGACCGAGGTGCGGGTCAGGGAATTCTCCGCGGTAAAGAGCTTGGTTTCCGCTTCCGAAACCAGCGCGTAGTTGTCGGAAATGACCGCATTCGCGCCGGAAGCCAGCAGATAGGCCGCCTGGGTATTGGTGGTGACGCCCGTGCCGAGCGCCCAGACGGAAAGCTGGAACTGCTGCAGCACCGCGACGTTCTCCTTGGTTGCGAGCGCGTACGGCAGCAGGATGCCCTGCGCGTTTGCGCCGGCGGCCGTCTGGTACGCGGCAAAGCGCTCGTCGGCGGTCATGGTTTCCGCCGTGACTTCGTAGATACCGCGGAGGTTCGCAGGTCTCTGCTCACGCGCGGACTTCAAAAGTTCGGCGCTCGGCGTGACGACCACGGCTTCCGGCACCAGCGTGCTCTTGAGCGCCGTGACCAGATTGGTCAGCTGCGCATCGGTAGTGATGCGGAATTCCGGAATGATCTTTTTGTCGTAGCAGGTCGTCAGATAGGTCTCGAATTTAGCGGCGGTAACGTCAGCCGCGACGTCCAGCAGGACCGCGACCGGGCGCTTCTCGGCGTTGACGATCGCGTTGAACGCGGCTTCGTCCTTCGCGTAAGCCTGGTCGGACACATAGCTGGTGATGTTGGATTGCGGACGGTTTGCGCTGGTGTCGATCAGATTATCCCGCTCCGGCAGTTTTTCCGGCGCCTGCTCCATCACGGTGACCTTGATGGAATCCACGTTCAGAACGCCCTGGTCGGAGAGAAGACCGAGGAGACCGGTGGTTTCTTCGTGCTTGGTGTTCTTCAGCTTGGAGATGTCCTCCACATAAATGGCCCGCTCTCCGTCCACCGAGAAGGCGGCGGAACCGCCGAAGAGGTTGAGGGTGAGGTCGTGGTAGCCGGTGATCATGTTCAGCACATAGGAGATGCGAAGGTCATATTCGGTGTTTACATAAGGATATTCCCACGCCCCGTTGTGCATCCCCGAAAATTCGAGGGTGTTGGCGGTCTGATTGGCGCGAATGGTAATGTGGCGCTCCTCTTTGTAGGTACCGTCGTCCTTCACATGGAACATAATGGCGCTCCAGCGAGCGGAGTTGGCGACTTCCGTCTGGCTGGCGCTCATCGTGATGGCGTAATCGCCGAAGTCTCCCAGCCATTTCGGGAGCATGAGCTTGGATTGTCCGATGCTTGTCGCGCCCAAGTGCAGCGCACCGTCGGAGACGCTGTACGGGGAAGCGCCGCCGGCCGCATTTTTCCCTTCGATCCAGCCGTCTGCGGCGAGGGAAGCGGTGGTAGCCGAATCAAAATCGTTTTCGTACAGGACGAACTCGGTTTCATCCGGGTTCTTCGCGACCACATAGACGTTTTTGGTGGTCGTCCCGGCGGTCGCGGTCAGCGTCGTCACGCCTTTTTTATCCGGCGTGACCGTGGTGACGGCGCTGTCGCCGTTCTTCCAGGTGATGTCCTTGGCGGCGAGGGTGGTGTTTGCATCGACCTGAACGCTGACCTTCGTCAAGTCGATTTCCGTGCCCACGTCGACGGTCAACGCCGGGTTGGTGTAGGTCAGGGTGATCTCGGCGCTTTCCGCCACCGTCGCGGGAACGGAAAGGGACGAAACGACCGTTGCCAGCATCAACACAGTGAGCAGGACGGAAAGAATGCGTTTTGCTTTCATTGAGGTGAACTCCTTTTCTGCGATTTTATCTGTTTTTCTTTTTTCTCTCTCGGTTATTCGCACGACCCCGACAGCCCCGTGCCCGCTTCGATCGCGTCCATCGCATCGGCAATAACGTTGTGCGCCTTTTCCAGCTCGCGCGCCGCGCGTTCGGGGGCGCAGCCGGTCTTTTGGCAGATCATGCGGATCGCCCGGTCGACCAATTTGCGGTTGGACGGGATCATGTACGCCATATAATTCCCGCGCACCCGCCCGAAGCGGACCATCCCGCCGGTCGAGAGCATATTGAGGATCATTTTCTGCGCCGTGCCGGCCTTCATGCGGGTCGAGCCGCTGATGACCTCGGGGCCGACCTCGGCGATGATCGCGAGGTCCGAAAGCGGGATCAGGTCGCTGCCACGGTTGCAGGAGATGCAGACGGTTTTCGCCCCGCACGACCGCGCGTACCGCAACGCACCCTTGACGCATTCCGCCGAGCCGCTCGCGGAGATCGCGACGAGCAGATCCGCTTCGCCGAACGCGTATTCCCCGCGCAGCAGGCAAACCAGACTATCCGGGTCGTCCTCGGCGTCCTCGGAAGGGTGGATCAGCGCGCTGGTTCCGCCCGCCATCAGACCGATGACGCGGTCCTGCAAACCGTACGTCGGCGGGATCTCGGCCGCGTCCACCACGCCGAGCCGCCCGGACGTTCCCGCGCCGCAGTAGAACACGCGACCGCCCGCACGCAGCGCACCGGCGAACAGCTCGATCCCTTCGGCGACCTGCGGCAGGCAACGCTCCACCGCGAGCGCGACGGTCTGGTCCTCCCGGTTGATCAGCCGGGCGATCTCCAGCGCGTCCATTCTGTCGATGGACGCGGCGGCGGCATTTTCGCCCTCCGTTGCAAGTTTGCCAAAATCTGCCATTTGTTTCCCTTTCTGGCGCCGAAAAACGGTATCGGAACCGATACAAGTTTATTTTAACACAGAAGAAGCGGTTTGTCAATCGTTTTTGCAATTTCTTTTCGGAAAAATGTCTTAAAACCCGTTGACAAAAAAAGGGAGATATGGTAGTATTGAATAAAGTAGGTCAGAGAAGGGGGAGAGCGTGAAAATGGCGGAGCAAAAACAGGGAAAACCGCGTATCAGCGTCATGGTTCCCTGCTATAATGAGGAGGAATCCCTGCCGCTTTTCCGCGCGGAGATCTGCCGGGTGATGGAGCTGATGCCGCAGTATGCGTTCGAGGTGATCCTCGTCGATGACGGGTCGCGGGACGGAACGCTCGGATTGATGCGGCAGGCCGCGTCGGAGGACGAGCGGTTCCGTTACGTTTCGTTCACCCGCAATTTCGGCAAGGAGGCGGCCATGTACGCCGCGCTGCAGGTGTCCCGCGGGGATTACGTCGTCTATATGGACGCGGACCTGCAGGACCCGCCGGCGCTTTTGCCGCAGATGATGGAAAAGCTCGAACAGGACGAAACGCTCGACAGCGTCGGCACCCGCCGAAGCTCCCGCAAGGGCGAACCGCCGATCCGCAGCTTCTTCGCAAACCTGTTCTACCGCATGATCAACCGCATTTCCGACGTCCGGCTGATCCCCGCCGCGCGGGATTACCGGCTTATGACCCGCCGCATGGCGGATTCGGTGCTGTCGCTGTGCGAGTACAACCGATTTTCCAAGGGCATTTTCGAGTGGGTCGGCTATCGGACGGAATGGATCTCCTATGAGAATATCGAGCGTTCCGCCGGAAAGACCAAATTTTCCTTCTGGAAGCTGTTTAAGTATTCGTTGGAGTGCATCGTCGCGTTCTCGACGGCACCGCTCGCGATCGCGTCCGTGATGGGCGTGTTGTTCTGCTTCGCGTCGTTCGTGGGGATCCTCGTCATCATCATCCGTGCGCTGCTCGGTGTGTCGTCCGCGTTCGGCTGGCCGTCCATGATGTGCGTGATCCTGTTCGTCGGCGGGATGCTGGAGCTGTCCATCGGCATTCTGGGCGAATACCTGTCGAAGGCGTACCTCGAAACCAAGCGGCGTCCGATCTACCTTGCGCGGGAAACGGAGGAGGACCTGCGGAAGAAGCGGGAGAAGGAAGGCGACTGAATGTTCGGCAGGAAACGGAAGGACAAACCGCCCCGCAACACGGACAGCCCGGAGTTCCGGCTCTGGATGGCGGAAAGGCTGGACGGGCGGACGCTGCGCTATATCCTCGAACGGGAGGAAAACGGGGAGGAGCGGGTGCTCGCGAAGGGCGGCGTCCTGAGCAATTATGAAGGGAATTTCAGCGTCATCAGCGGGGAAAAGACGATTTTTTGCGTCAGATCCGCCGACCTGCACGCGTGGGAGTTCCTTTCGCTGGAAGGCGCGACGCTGACCGGCTATGATCAGACGGTAGGCAGGGAACGAACCATCCTCGCTTACTATAAATACTACAGAGATTGACAAAACGTCAAGGAGGAATTGTTCATGGACAAAAAGTTAAGAATCGGCGTCATCGGGTGCGGCGGCATCGCCAACGGCAAGCATCTGCCGTCGCTCAAGAAGTGCTCCGACCTCGCGGAAATGGTGTGGTTCTGCGACCTGGTGCAGTCCAAAGCGGAGGCCGCCGCCAAGGCGTACGGAACGCCGGACGCGAAGGTCACGACGGACTACAAGGAGGTCCTCGCGGACCCGACCGTGGACGTGGTACATGTCTGCACGCCGAACCGCTCCCACAGCTTCATCACCGTCGATGCGCTCGAAGCGGGCAAGCACGTCATGTGCGAAAAGCCGATGGCGATCAACGCCGCGGAGGCGCAGAAGATGCTCGACGCCGCGAAGCGCACCGGCAAGAAGCTGACCATCGGCTACCAGAACCGGCAGCGCCCGGATTCGCTCTTCATCAAGCGGGAGTGCGAGGAAGGCACGCTGGGCGAGATCTACTACGCGAAGGCGACGGCGATCCGCCGCAGGGCGGTCCCGACGTGGGGCGTGTTCATGAACGAGTACGAGCAGGGCGGCGGTCCGCTGATCGACATCGGCACGCACGCGCTGGACCTGACGCTCTGGTGCATGAACAACTATGCGCCGAAGTACTGCGTCGGCACGGTCTACCACAAGCTCGGCGAGAAGTTTCCGACCGGCAACGCCTGGGGCGACTGGAAGAGCGGCGACCTGACCGTTGAGGACAGCGCGTTCGGCTTCATCGTCATGGAGAACGGCGCGACCATCGTCCTCGAATCCAGTTGGGCGCTGAATATGCTCGACCCGCGTGAGGCGATCACGACGCTTTGCGGCACGGAGGGCGGTGCGGATATGCTGGACGGCGTGCGGATCAACGGCATCCGTCAGGGTCGTCAGTACGTCCTCAAGCCCGACCTGAACGCAGGCGGCGTCGCCTTCTACGAGGGGACCGGCAACGGCACGCCGGAGGAGCGCGAAGCCCGCAGCTGGCTCAACGCGGTGCTGAACGATACCGACCCGTTCGTCCTGCCGGAGCAGGCGTTGGTCGTCAGCCGCATTCTGGAGGGCATCTATGTGTCCGCCAAGACCGGGGAACCGTATTACTTCAATAAATAAAGAATAAGGAGGCAATCCCTATGAAGCTGGGCGTTATCACCGTCCTGTTCGGCGACCAACCGCTGAACGAGGCGCTCGCGTACCTCAAATCCATCGGCATCGAGGAGCTTGAAGTCGGCGCCGGTGGGTATCCGGGCAAGGCGCACTGCGACCCTGCGGTCCTGCTGAAGGACGAGCGCAAGCTCGCGGAATTCCGCGAGACCATCGAAACCTACGGAATGCCGATCAACGCGTTCGGCTGCCACGGCAACCCGGTACACCCGGACAAGGAGATCCGCGAGAAGTACCGCGCGGACTTCCACGACGCGATCCTGCTGGCGGAAAAGCTGGGGATCCGTAAGATCATCGGTTTCTCCGGCTGTCCCGGCGACTGCGAAACCTCCCGCAACCCGAACTGGGTCACCTGCCCGTGGCCGAACGAGTATTACGACGTGCTCCAGTGGCAGTGGGAGAAGGTCCTGATCCCCTATTGGAAAGAGGAAGTCAAGTTCGCCGAGGCGCACGGCATCGAGAAGATCGCGTTGGAGATGCACCCGGGCTTCTGCGTGTACAACCCGGAAACGCTTCTGCACCTGCGGAGCGAAGTCGGCAAGCTGATCGGTGCGAACCTCGACCCGTCCCATTTGATCTGGCAGGGCATCGACCCGGTCGCCGCGACCCGTGCGCTCGGCGACGCGATCTATCACGTCCACGCAAAGGACACGAAGGTGGATCGGCTCAACGTCGCGGTCAACGGCGTGCTGGACACCAAGCCGTATGCGGACGAACTGCACCGTGCGTGGGTGTTCCGCTCCGTCGGGTACGGCAACGATATGCAGTACTGGCGGGACTTCATCAGCAACCTGCGTTTGGTGGGGTACGACGACATCCTCTCCATCGAGCACGAGGACAGCATCATGACCAATCGCGAGGGGCTGGAAAAGGCCGCCTACTTCCTCAAGCAGGCGATCATTCGCGAACCGAAGCCGACCGGCATGTGGTGGGTGTAAGTCCCGTAAAACCTGCGGCTTTGTTGCCGAAAAACGCATCGAAAAAGGGTGCGGCGCTGAAAACGCCGCACCCTTTTTTAGACGGAGCGGTCAGGAAATATCGTCCGTGAGGTAGTCGCGATCCGGGCTTCGTTCTTGAATTGTTCCGATTTTTGTTTCCGCCGTTTCGCGGTTGGGGACCCGAATCAAAATTCCTTCGTCTGTGGCGAATATTTCCACCCGTTTGCCTGTCGGCATTTTGAAGAAATCCCGATATTCTTTCGGGAGCGTTACCCTTCCCATATGGTCAATTTTTCTGGTGATTCCGATCAAACCCGTCATTTTGCTTCCCCTTTCCAAATTTGCAATTGGCATAGAATCTATGCTATACGCTAATTCTACACCCATATTTACAGGAAAGATGTCGAACGGGGGTGGAGATTGATGACTTCTTTTGTCAACTTTCGGCGAAAAAGTACAAAAAAAGGAGACGCCGGGATTCGGCGTCTCCGAAGTAACGGATTACTGCTGGTTTTCAACGTAGACCGCAATCATTTCCGCGATGCACTTCCGCTGTTTGGGCGACAACCCTGCGAGCATCTGCGTGATTTCGTCAAAGACATAATCTTTCCCGGTCGAAAGCTCGTTTCTCAGGATATAGTCCGCCGAAACGCCCAAGGCCTCGATCAGTTTGATAAAGACTTTCAGGCTCGGCATTTTCTTCCCACGCTCGATCTCGCCGAGGTACATGACGCCGATATCGGCAAGTTCCGCAAGCTGTTCCTGCGTCAGCGACCTGCCGGTCCGCGCTTCCCGCAGCGCTTTGCCTAATTCGACCTTATCCACTTGTCCGCCCCCTTAGCAAATAGCATGAATTCTACCAAAAGTATACGCGATACCGCCACAAAAGGGAATAAGCGCATGGCGTTTCATATATGCTATTTGCTAAGAAGAAAAAGAGCTTTTTTATTTGTCTTGCGTCGGGTCTTGTGCCGCGGATTCGCAGAGCGCCGCCAATTCCGCGTCGGTCGCCTCACGGACAGCGCCTTCCGGCAGGTCGTCCGGCAGATTGAGGTTTCCGATGGCGACGCGGTGCAGCCCGACGACCGCCGCGCCGCAGGCGGCGAACATCCGCTTGATCTGGTGGTATCGCCCCTCGGTCAGGGTCACGAGGGCGGTATTTTGCCCGACGATCGAAAGCGACGCCGGTTTGCAGACCCCGTCGGAGAGTTCCACCCCTTTCGCGAAGCGTTTCGCCATTTCTTCGGTCGGCGGGACGTCGAGCGTGACGAAGTAGCGCTTCTTGACGTGCCGCTTGGGGGCGAGGATGCGGTGGGCGAACTGCCCGTCGTCGGTCAGGAGCATCAGCCCGGTCGTGTCCTTGTCCAGCCGCCCCGCCGGGAACAGCCCGCGCCGGAACAGTGTCGGCGGGACCAGTTCGAGCACGGTGGGTCCGTCCCCCGCGTCGGTCGACGAAACGTAGCCCTTCGGCTTGTGGAGCAGCAGGTAGACGTGGGTTTTAAGCGTCAGCGGGACGCCGTCGATCGCGACGGACGCGGTTTCCGGGTCGATTTTCTGCTCCGCGCTCTTCGCCCGCACGCCGTCGACCGTGACCCGTCCGCGTGCGATCAGCGCTTTCGCGTCCCGGCGGGAAAGCGGGGTCTCCCCGCCCTGCGAAGCGAGCAGTTTGTCCAGCCGTTCGGGCTTCATGCGGGGTTGCGCGGCAGGGCGTAGGTGCCGAGGACTGCCCGCTTGACGAGCATGTAGTCAACGGCATTGACGGCGCCGTCCCGGTTCACGTCCGCGTAGCCGGTGCGTTCGCCGAGAGAAAAGGTGCCGAGGACGTCCCGCTTGACGAGCATATAATCCACGGCATTTACGCGGCCGTCGCCGTTCGCGTCGCCGAGGTCCAGACGGTACAGGGCGTCGACGAGTGCGGACGCGTAGAGCGCGTAGCCCCGTGCGTTCGGGTGTACGCCGTCCGCGAGCAGACCGTCGACCGTGCCCTTAGTCATTTCCGCCGTTTCGGTGAAGATTCGGTACAGGTCCGCCGTGACCAGACCGTATTCCGCCGCGAGCTCCCGCGCAGCAAGGACGTATTGCAGGTAGAAGGCGTTCGCCCCGCCGTGCGGTTCAAATACGGCGCGGTCGTGCCGGGTGTAGTAGTCGGTTTCGCCGATCGGGTTTTCGATGACCAGCACCACGCGTGCGCCGGCGGCGGTCGCCCGTTCGATCATGTCCCGCAGATTTGCGCGATAGGTTTCGAGCGGCACATACTTCGCCATGTCCAGCGCCGCGTCGTTCATGCCGAAGGAGAGCAGCAGGACGTCCGGCTTTTGCGCGAGCGCCGAGGCAAACGCCGCCCGCCCGTCGGCGGAATTCCAGCCCCCGACGGCCTTATTGACGACGGAAATGCCGAACGCCTTTTCCGCGTCGGAGAACCACGCCCCGGAAGCCGTGATGCTGTCGCCGAACGCGACGATCTTTTTGTCCCGGCTTGTCAGTGCGGACGGGCAGACCGCGCAAACGGAGAAAAGCACGGAAAGCGCCAGCAGGAGGGAAGAAAAGCGGAACCGTTTCATGTTTTGTTCGTCCTTTCGCACGCTTTTTGTTCAGTGTAGCATAAAATCGGGAAATTTTCAAGGGAAAGTTCCGCAAAACCCTTGCATTTTTTCGGATTTATGGTAAGATAAGGAAAAAGGAAACCGGAAAGAAGGAAATTTGTTTATGCAAAAACCGATCGTTGGCACATGGTTTGAATTCTGGCACCACAACATCGCAGAGGGCAAGTACTGGAACCCGATCTGCCGCCATTTCACCGCCGAACAGTGGGAAGCGAAGGTGGACGAGATCGCGTCCGTGGGGATGAAGTACATCGTCCTGCTCGCCACCGGCATCGGCTACGACGAGGGGTTCGAGTGCTACTTCCACACCGACCTCGCCCCGTTCGCCGATATGGCGTGCAAGGACCCGATCGGGGCGCTGCTGAAGGCCGCCGACCGCAACGGGATCAAGGTGTTCGTTTCGACAGGCTTTTACGGCAACTGGACCCACACGATGGAGAACATGACCTCCCCCGAGGTCACCGCTCGCGCCTTCAAGGCGATGGAGCAACTCTGGGCGCAGTACGGGTCGCACGAGTCCTTCTACGGCTGGTACTACCCGGACGAGACCTGCATCGACGGGCATTTCCACCCGGCGTTCCTCGAATACGTCAACCGCTATTCCGCCCACGCGCGTAAGATCGCGCCCGGCACCAAGACGCTCATCGCCCCCTACGGCACGAACATCCTCAAGGCGGACGCGGAATACGTCGAGCAGCTGAAGAACCTCGACGTGGACATCGTCGCCTATCAGGACGAGATCGGCGTGCGCAAGTCCAAGCCGGAGGACACCGCCGCCTACTACCGGGCGCTGCGCGAGGCGCACGACGCGGCCGGACGCTCCGCGCTCTGGGCGGATATGGAGGTTTTCCAGTTCGAGGACCAGGTCTACCGTTCCGCGCTGCTGCCCGCGACGATGGAGCGCGTCGAGCGGCAGATCGAGTCCATCGCCCCGTATGTGGACGAGATCCTCTGCTACCAGTATCAGGGCATGTTCAACAAGCCCGGCACCATCGCCTACTGCGGACACCCGGATTCCGTCCGCTTCTACGAGGAGCTTGCCGAACATAACCGCAAGTACGGCGGATAACGTCATGTTTCGGATCACCCTGCGTCTGCCGTCTGGAACGCCCGAAGCGCTCCGGGCGGCGGTTTGCAAAAAGCTGGGCGTCGGCGCGGACGAAGTGGCGGTCCTGCCGCGCAAGCGGTCCGTGGACGCCCGTGGGACGCCGACGTTCGTCTGGACGGCGGACCTGCGCTTCGCCGACCCGGAAACCGAAGCCTTCCTGCTTCGGAAGCATGGGGAGTTGCTGTCCGTTCCGCCGGAGGAGGTCCCGTATCGGTTCCCGACGGCGCAGGCGGTGTTGCCGGAACATCCGGTCGTGGTCGGGTTCGGTCCGGCGGGGATCTTCTGCGCCCTGCTGCTGGCGCGGTGCGGACTGCGCCCGGTCGTGCTGGAGCGGGGCGGTCCGCTGGAGGAGCGCGTCCCGGCGGTGGAAACCTTCTTCCGGGCGGGCACGCTCGATCCGTCCTGCAACATCCAGTTCGGAGAGGGCGGCGCGGGCGCGTTTTCGGACGGAAAACTCAATACGCTGGTCAAGGACCGTTCCTTCCGGGGGACGTTTGTGCTCGAGCAGCTGGTTTCCGCCGGAGCGCCGGAGGAACTTCTTTGGCAGAGCAAGCCGCACATCGGGACCGACCTGCTGCGCGAAGTGCTGCAGAATCTGCGGCGGGAGATCTGCGCCCTCGGCGGGGAAGTGCGCTTCCACGCGCAGGCGACGGGTCTGCTCGCGGCGGACGGACGCGTGCGCGGCGTGGTCTGCGCGGACGGCGAAACGGTTTCGAGCGGGACGGTCGTGCTCGCGGTCGGGCATTCCGCCCGGGACACCTTCCGCGCTCTGCACGCGCAGGGGATCCCCATGGAGCGCAAGCCCTTTTCCGTCGGCGTCCGCATCGAACACCCGCAATCCTGCATCAACCGTTCACAGTACGGGCGGGAACGGCTGCCCGGATTCCCGGCGGCGGACTATAAGCTGGTCGCGCACACCCGGAACGGGCGGACGGTCTACACGTTCTGCATGTGTCCGGGCGGGGTGGTGGTCGCCGCGGCGTCCGAACCGGGCGGCGTGGTGACGAACGGCATGAGCTATCACGCGCGGGACGGCGAAAACGCCAACAGCGCCCTGCTGTGCGAGGTATTGCCGTCGGACCTGCCGGACGGGCTGTTCGCGGGTCTAGCGTTCCAGCGGGAGCTCGAACAGGCTGCGTTCCGTGCGGGCGGGGGCGGATTCCGCGCACCGGCGCAGACTGTCGGGGATTTCCTCGCGGGGAAGGCGAGCACGGCGTTCGGCGGCGTGCGGCCGACCTATTCCCGCGGCGTCACGCCGTGCGACCTGCGGACGGTCCTGCCCGCGTTCGTTTCCGCGTCGCTTGCGGAGGCGCTGCCGCTGTTCGGGCGCAAATTACATGGATTTAACCGTCCGGACGCGGTGCTGACCGGCGTGGAAAGCCGAAGTACTTCCCCGATTCGCATCCTGCGCGGGGAAACCATGCAGTCGCCGTCGCTCGCCGGACTTTATCCGATCGGCGAGGGCGCGGGCTACGCGGGCGGCATCGTTTCCGCCGCGATCGACGGCGTGAAGTGCGCCGAAACGATCGTCCTGTCCGCAAACCGGGAAGCGCTTCGCTGAAATTCACGCTGCAAACAAAAAAATGCCGTGCGAGACCCGCACGGCATTCCTTTTTTTGCGTTATTTCGCGTATTCTGCGCCGCGGGCGACCATGATCTCCCGAACGGCGGCGCCGTCCACCTGATGCACGGACACGCCGTCCCGCAGGGAGAGCGCGGCGCCGATGCCCGCCGCCTCGCCGGACGACCGGGCGACGATCTGGATGCGGCTGCTGGCCTCGGCGATGAAATCCGTCCCCATGCACCGCCCGCAGACCAGCAGGTTCTCCACGTCCTTGACCTGCAGGCAGCCGAACGGGATATCGTACCACGGCTTGCTGTCGACCGGCTCGTCGACCAGATAGCGGTTCTGGAGGACCGCGCCGTGGATGTCGATCGGGTAGTTGCACTGGCAGAACATATCCGGGAACTTGCGCTTGCAGAGGATGTCCTCGGCGGTCAGGACGTAGTCGGTCACGATTTCCCGGCTCTCGCGGATGCCGACCATCGCGGCGATCTCGGCGATGTACGCGTCCTCGAAGCCCTTGAAGTACTTCTTGTAGAACGCGAGCTGGCGGACGACCGCCTTCTTGCCGTTGACCTGCGCGAGCGTCAGGTCCTCCGGGTTCGTGCCGTCGACGCGGTCGAAGAACTCGGGGCAGTTGAAGGCGACGGAACCCTTCCGACCGGGCAGACCGAACGCTTGCCAGTAGAGGTAGTCCTCGGGGATCAGGTCGCCGTTGGCGACGGCCTCCTCAAAGACGGCGGTCAGCGTGACGGGGGGATTGCTCTTGCAGCAGTCCGCGTACATATCCAGCCCGTTCGGGTTGGCGTAGGCGTTGCGGTCGACGCCGGTCTTTTCGATCTGTTCGCGGAAGAAGCCGTTCAGTGCGGCGAAATCCACGTTGTCGATGATGTAGCGCAGGGACATCGGCTGGTTCTTGCCGGTTTCCGGGTTGCCCTTGTTGTAGGCGGCGCCCGCCCGCACGCTGACGTCGCCGTCGCCGGTCGCGTCGATGAAAATTTTGCCCTTCACCAGCGAAAGCCCGGCTTTGTTGGCGATGACGACGGCGGAGATCCTGCCGTTTTCCGTCACGACCTCGGGGATAAACGTGTGGTAGAGCAGTTTTACCCCGGACTCCACGCACATCTGTTCGAGCGCGACGCCCAGCAGCAGCGGGTCGAATCGGTTGCCCTCCGGGTTTGCGGCGTCCATCGCCAGCAGTTTTTGCTGCAGGAGCGGGTAAATGTAGGAGCTGTGGGGGTTGCCGTCGATGTGGGTGTGCATCAGCGGGGTGGTCAGCCCGGCGGTCGCGGTGCCGCCGAGCGTGCCGAACTGCTCGACGAGCAGGACGGAGCGCCCTTCGTTGGCCGCCGCGATCGCGGCGAACGCCCCGGCAGTTCCGCCGCCGCAGACGACGACCTCCGCTTCGGCGTAGACGGGTAGACGAGAGAAATCGGTGTTTGCCATGAGAATTCTGTCCTTTCGGGTGTTTTTTAGTTGGTATCGGAACGGGATCCCCTGATCAGTGCGAGGAATTCCGCTTCATTGAGAATGCGAATGCCGAGGGACTGCGCCTTCGCCAGCTTGCTTCCCGCGTCCGCCCCGGCGAGGACGAAATCGGTCTTTTTGGAGACGGAGGAGGACGGGTTCCCGCCGTTGGCGCGTACCAGCGCTTCCGCTTCCGCCCGCTTGAGCGTCGGCAGGGTGCCGGTGCAGACGACGGTCATGCCGGCGAGCGCGTCGCCGGTGCGCTCGCGTTTGCTGGCGGTGGAAACGCCCGCCGCCTGCAGGCGGTCGAGCAGGGTCAGCGCGTGCTCGCTTTGGAAGAAGCGCAGGAGGGAATCCGCGCTTTCCGGCCCGATCTCGTCGATGGAAAGCAGCGTATCGCGGTCCGCCGCACGCAGGGACGCGAGATCCGGGAACGCGGCGGCGAGCAATTGCCCCGCCTTTTCCCCGATGTGGCGGATCCCGAGCGCGAACAGCAGCCGCGCCAGCCCCGCCTGCTTGCTTTTTTCGATGGAGGAAAGGATATTCGACGCGCTCTTTTCGCCGTAGCCGCTGCCGAGGGAAAGGATATCCTCCTTCGTGAGCGTGTAGAGGTCGGCGGCGCTCTGCAGCAGTCCGCCCGCGATCATGGCGCGGACGTTGCTCGCGCCGAGGTAGTCGATGCCCATCGCGTCGCGCGAAACGAAATGGATGACGCTCCGTTCGAGCTGGGCGGGGCAGTCCGGGTTGACGCAGCGGGTCGCCGCCTCGCCGTCCTCGCGGTAGACCGGCTCCCCGCAGGAGGGGCAGACCGTCGGCATGCGGAACGGCGTCGTGTGCGCCGGACGTTCGGACGGGACGACGGAAAGGATCTCCGGGATGATGTCCCCCGCCTTGTGCAGCAGGACCGTGTCGCCGACACGAATGTCCTTTTCGGCGATATAATCCGCGTTGTGCAGCGTCGCGTAGGACACCGTCGAACCGGCGAGCGGCACCGGCTCCATCGCCGCACGGGGCGTCAGCACCCCGGTCCGCCCGACCTGGATCTCGATGGCGCGGACGACGGTTTTCGCCGTCTCCGGCGGGTATTTATAGGCGGCCGCCCAGCGGGGGACGGACACGGTCTCGCCGAGCTCCTCGCGTTCGGCGAAGGAATCCACCTTGACGACCGCGCCGTCGATGTCGAACGGCAGATGCGGGCGGGACGCGCCGATCTCGCGGATACGGGCGATTGCTTCGTCCGCGTTCCTGCACCGGCGGTTGTCCGGCGACACCGGGAACCCCAGCTCGCGCAGCCATTCCAGCGCGTCGTAATGCGTTGCCGGGAGCGGCTCGGAGCAGAGCTGCACGTTGTACACGAACACCTCCAGCTTTCTCGCGGCGCAGAGCCGGCTGTCCAGCTGGCGCAGGGAGCCGGCTGCGGCGTTGCGAGGGTTGGCGAACGGCTTTTCCCCGTCCTCCTCGCGGGAGGCGTTGAGGGCGGCGAACACCTTTTTCGGCATATAGACCTCCCCGCGGACGATCAGATGCGGGATCGGTCGGCGGAGGGTCAGCGGCAGGCTGCGGACGGTCATGAGGTTGTCCGTCACGTCCTCGCCGTATACCCCGTCCCCGCGGGTCAGCCCCCGCACGAGCTTCCCGTCGCGGTATTCCAGCGCGACCGAAAGACCGTCGAACTTGTACTCCACGCAATAGACCGCGTCCGGCGCGACTTCCCGCACCCGCGCGTCGAAGGCGCGGAACTCCTGCTCGGAAAACACGTCCGAAAGCGAGCCCATACTGCCCTGATGCCGGACCTTCTCGAACCGTTCCGCCACCCGACCGCCGACCCGCTTGGTCGGGGACGTGGGGGAGGCGAGGAGCGGGTTTTCCCGTTCGAGGTCCTGCAGCTCGCGAAAGAGACGGTCGTATTCGGCGTCCTCGATCTCCGGGGCGTCAAGCTCGTAGTAGAGCCGGGAATGGTACTCCAGAAGCGTTTCCAGCTCCCGCATCCGTTTCTCTACTTCCCGCATACCAGCACCGCCCAGTCGTTCTTTTCCCGCGAAGCGCGGACGGAAAATCCCAGCTCCCTCGCGGCGGAAAGCACTTCCTCCCGCCGGGTGGACAGGATCCCCGAGCAAAGCAGCGTCCCGCCGGGCTTGAGCGCACGTTGGAACAGCGGCAGCATGGCGACGATGACGTCCGCGACGATGTTCGCGAGGATCACGTCGTACCGTTCCGCGCCCAGCACCGCGTCACACAGCGACGGGTCGGTTAGGACGTTGCCGCAGTAGGTTTTCAGCACGCCGTCCGGGATGCGGTTGATTCGGGCGTTCTTCGCCGCCGTGTCCGCCGCGATCTGCTCGATATCGACGCAGACGACGTCCGACGCGCCCAGCAGGGCGGCCCCGATGCCGAGGATCCCGCTCCCGCAGCCCATGTCGAGCACGGACGCGCCTTCCAGCGGCAGGCTTTCGAGCTCCTCTAAGCAGAGCGACGTCGTTTCGTGCTGTCCGCTCCCGAAGGAGGAGGCGGGGTCGATCTCCAGCACGACGCGGTCGTCCCCTTCGTAGGTCTCCCACGTCGGCTTGACGACGAAGCGGTCGCCGATGGGCAGGGGGTGGAAGTACTGCTTCCAGTTGTTCGCCCAATCCTCCTCGTCGACCTCCGAAAAATCGGTCTGCAGGGTCCCCGCGTCGACGTCCGATTCCCGCCGCAGCTTCTCCAGCCCCGCGAGGATCTCCGCCTTCTGCAAACGCCCCTGCTCGTTGTGGGGCAGGTAGACCTTGACCCGCACGTCCCCGGGGTCCCGCAGCAGGTCCTCTTCGATGTAGTCAAAGGGAATGGATTTTTCCTCGATGACCTGCACGAGGTCGTTGTAGTCCTCGGTCACGAAGCAGGAAACCCCTGACGCGAGCAGGACGCCGCCGACCAGTTCGCTGCCCGGGGTGGTCGTGTGGATGGTAAGCTCTTCAAATTTCATGCGTTTTAACCTCCTTCGGTCGGGTCCGGCAGGAAAATGCCGTCCCAGACCGCTTTGACGCGGGCGATCGGCTCCCGCAGGTAGTTTCGGATGCCGTAGACCCACAGCTCCGCCGCGACGCCTTTGCACTGCAGTCCCAGCCGGTCGGCGAGGTAGAGCGCACGGGGCAGGAAAAGGGACTGCGTGACGATCAGAACGCTTTCGGCGTGATAGACATATTTTGCCCGCCAAAGGCTTTCATAAGTCGAAAGACCGAGCGGATCCTGCAGGATCTGCGTTTCCGCAGCGCCCGCCGCCTCCGCGTAGACCGCCATCGCGCCGACTTCGTCATACGCGTCTGGGTCTTCCGAGTCGCCGGAGAGCAGCAGGGTTTCCGCGTAACCGTCCAACAGCAGGGACAGCCCGACGTCCATGCGGTCCTGCAGGACCGGGTAGAGCGTGCCGTCCGGGTGGACGCGTGCGCCGGGGACGAGGATGCAGTCGAAGCGCGTCCCGTCCGACGCGAGCTCCTCCCGCGTCGTTTGCAGCGGGAACGCGGAAATCCGAACGATCAGGGTGCAGACCAGCACCACGAGCAGCAGGAACGCGGCCACCCCGACGAGCACGCGGAACCACGTCCGCCGCGGGAGGGAACGCAGGGTCTCCTTCCAGTTCATAGAGAACGGTAGTACGCCTGCATGGCACGGGCGTCCTCGGACTGCGTCCCGGCGGATTCGCTGATGAACGTCGGGGAAACGCCCAGCGAGACGACCGCACGCAGCAGCGGACGGTGGTCGGGTCCGAACGTCTCGTCGGCGAAGGTCAGGTGCCGTTTTTCGCCTTTCTCGGTGTATTCGATGCGGGAGAAATGGCAGTGCAGGGTTTCCGCCGCTTCCGGGCCGAGTTCCTCGGCGATGCGGTCGAAAATGCGCTTGAAATCGTCCTCCGTGCGCAAAATCCCCTGCTCACGGGCATTGATATGCCCGAAATCCACGACCGGGACGAAGCGGGGGGACAGCTTGCAGAGCGTCAAAACCTCGTCGAGCGTGCCGAGCTGGTTCAGCTTGCCCATGGTTTCCAGCCCGAGCTTGACGGAAAAGCCGTTTTCCGCCAGCATTTCGTCCGCCTGCCGAAGCGTGTCGGCCGCATACGCCATCGCGGTTTCACGGGAGATTTTCGCGGCGGACCCGGTGTGTACGACCATGACCGTCGCGCCGAGATCCGCCGACGCGCGGGCGGATTCGTAGAGGTATTCCACGCTTTTTTGCCGTTTTTCCGGCTCAACGGAGGAAAGCGAGACGAAGTACGGCGTATGCAGGGACATGCGCACGCCGTGGGCGACCGCCTCCCTGCCGATGGCGGAAAGCGTTTCGGGGGTCGCGGAGATGCCCTGCCCCGCCTCGTATTCGTAGGCGTCCAGCTCGCAGGAAGCGACGAAACGGGGGGCGTCCAGCGTGGATTTCCAGCCGGCACGGCGGAATTCGTCGGAGTTCCCGCCGGGTCCGAAATGTGCGCTCATGTCAAATCACGTCCTTTCTGACGACGCGGCATGCTGTCGGTCTTGGAGAGGTAAAGGCGGTAGTGCCGGAACGAACGGACGAACGGCCGCTCCAGAAGCCGCTTGAAACGGAAGAACAGGTTTTTCCTGTCGCGGATGGGCGGGACGATGTAGAACCGAAGTCCCGCGCGGTGGGCGGCGACGCAGTCGGTGAAGATCTGGTCGCCGAGGGAAACCGTTTCCTCCGGCGCAAGCCCGAGTTGCCGAAGCGCGAGCCGCATGCCTTTCGGCGAGGGCTTGCCCGCCTTGCAGAACTGCGGAATGCCCCATGCACGGTTGAACCGCGTCACGCGGTCGCCGTGGTTGTTGGAAACGAAAGCCAGACGGACGCCCGCGTCCCGCAGGGCGGTGAACCACGCGTTCATCTCGTCGGTCGGCTGCTCGATCTCGTAAGGGGCGATGGTGTTGTCGAGGTCCAGCAGGATCCCCCGAACGCCGTTCGCACGCAGGAAGTCCGGCGTGATCTCGTAGATGTTTTCAAACAGGACGTCCGGGTAGAACAGCCCCTTCTTTTCGCCTCGTTCCATGGGCAAACGCCTCCTTTTTTCTCAAGATAGGATCCACGATACCGAAAGCGGCGGCAGCGTCGCCGTCAGGACCCCGTTTTCGACGCGGACCGGCTTTGTCAGATCCCCGTGCGGCGGGTAAACGCCGTCCGGCAGGGAGAGGGTCAGCGTCGGCGACGTTTCCCGCGGGGAAGCGTTGAGCAGAAGCAGCAGCTTCCTCCCGTCCCTGCGTTCCCAAAGCTCCGAGAACGTCGCGGTATGTTCGAGCAGTCCGCCGTAGGCTTCAAACTGCATTTTGGTCGTGCGGACGCGGTGCGCGTCCCGAATGATCGGCGAACGCAGCAGCCGCCCGTCGTAGAAGTAGCTTCCGAGCGCTTCGCGGGCGTGGACGCACTTGCGGTAGAACGCCTTGTGCTGCAGCGTCCGATAGACCTCCGGCTTGATCCAGCCCATCTGCTCCCCGAAGGTCAGCGACTGGGCGGCGAGGATGTCCTGCCCCACCGCGTCGGGTGCGTAGTCGTAGCACCGTCCGAACACGGTCACGTAGTCGTTGTAGACGACCATGAAGGCGGGGACCTGGTCGTTTTTGATCCAGATCCACGAAAGGTACGCCTGAATCTCCTTCATATACGGGTCGGACGTACATTCCGTAGCGAGATAGCGCCCGTCCGGCAGGGTGCGGCGGACGTGGTCGAGCAGGTTGCGGTAGCTTTCGACCCACCAGCTTCCCCCGCCCGGGCGGTGGGGATGGGTGCGGTCCTCGCACGGATAGGGGGTTGCGGCGCCGATCTGGTCGAGGTAGACGCCGTCCACCCCGCATTCATTGCACAGCCGGTCGACCAGCTTCGCGAGCGTTTCCTGCCAGAGCGCCGTCGAGGGGCACATGATGGCAAGTTCGATGTTGCTTGTCGGGTAGACCTCCAGAAACGGCTTGCCGTCCCGCTTTTTCGTGCAGT
Source organism: uncultured Clostridia bacterium (assembly GCA_947630765.1). Classification (GTDB taxonomy): domain Bacteria; phylum Bacillota; class Clostridia; order Oscillospirales; family CAG-382; genus Coliplasma. The sequence continues at coordinate 59,740 of CANRIX010000012.1, forward strand.
TGGGCAGGGCGGTGGAGGTGAACATCCAGTCCTCCTTGCCCCGGTCGTGCGTGTCCCACAGCCGCCCGTTGAGGTACGGCATGACCCGCATTCCGTGCGCCTGCAAGCGCCGGATGCCCGGCAGAAACGCGTCCTTCGCGGGGAAATAGTGGGGGTAATTCGTGTCGTAGGGGATCTGGAACCAATCGTACAGGTGGACCGGGCTGACCGTCGAAAGCCCGAGGTCCGCCTCCGCTTCGAGCAGTTCGTCGGCGAAGGACGGGTCCCACTGCATCCGCTTGCGCCACCAGTGCGGGTTGGTGCGGAGCCATTCCGGGGTGTCGGTCCGCCTGCCATCCTTCCGTTCGGGCAGCCACGAGGCGCTTTGCTCGCAGAACGCCCGGTAGAGCTGCGCGGCGTCGTACCAGTCGCCGTCGAATACCTGCCAGACCGCACGTCCCTCGAGCGTTTGGGAATTGCAGGCGCGGTCGATGTCCCGCAGGGGCATGGACGCTTTCAGGCTGGCGACCGGGTCGTTCGCGTCCTTGCGGTATTCCAGCTGCTTATATGCCGGTGCGGGGTCGTGCAGACCGTAGTAGATACCCCGACCCGCGCCGGTGTGCCAGACGGCGAAATACTGCATCGACGCGCCGTAGGACGGGTAATTCTGACGGGAGGAAAAGGTCCGCGTGGCGGGATAGACCTCGCCGCAGCCGTAGGGGAAGAACACCTTCGTGCGGCTGCAGGTGCGGAAGGAGAGGATCGGGTAGTCGCAGGCGTAGAGCGTATAGGACGGGTTTTCGCTTTTCAGCTGCACCGTCCATTCGACGCGACCGTCCGACAGAAACGCGCTCAGCGCCACCGTGACGTCGGGCAATACGGCGTGGTTGGACAGCGTGAAGGAGCCGAACGTTTCCGTGACGGACGCGTTCACCCGTCCCCAGCCCTCGTCGGCGGAAACGGTCAGCAGGTCGTCTCCGTCGGTACGGCGGGCGGTCAGCGTGAGCAGCGGCGCGTCCGACTGCAGGAAGCGGCGACCGGACTTGCGGTCGGTCACACCGCGCAGGCAGAGCCCGCTTTCCAATCGTCCGACGGCGATCTCCAGATCGCCCGCACGCAGGACGGAACAGGTTTCGGACGGCGGCACGGCGGTTTTCCTCTCTTTCGGGTGGTTTATCGTTTCGGCTGCGGGGTCTTGGCGAGCGACGCGAGGGTGACCGCCCGCGCACCTGCCTGCCGCAGCAGGGACGCGCATGCGCGCAAGGTGGCGCCCGTGGTGGACACGTCGTCGATCAGCAGCAGGCGCGGATACAGCGCGACGGCGGCCGGAAGAGCGGCGTACCGCCCGCGCATGCTCTTTTCCCGCTGGGACGCGGAAAGCAGTTTCTGTTCGACCGCGGAACGGCTGACGAGCGTATCCAGCAGCGGCAGTTCCAAGCGGTCTGCGACCGCCTTCGCGAGCAGCCGCGCCTGGTCGTATCCGTACTGCCGGACACGCGCACGGCTTCGCGGCACATACGTCACCGCGTCGTACCGCCCGGTGCAGAGCGACGCGAGCAGTTCCCCGAGCGCACGCGCTTCCGCGCGGTCTGCCCGGTACTTCAGCGAGCGGACGAGCCGCTTGGAATCCGGGCTGTGATACCAGAACAGGGCGTGCAGGTGCTGCTTCTGCAGGCATTCGCATTCGGACGCCGGGCGGGAACAGACCCCGCACGGTTCGCGCAGCAGGGCGCGGAACCGATCGGCGCAGTCCGGGCAGATCGGCAGCGGCGTGACGCACGCGCCGTCCTGACAAAGCACGCAGGGCTGGGGAAACAGGCGCAGCCGCAGGGACTGCCAATCCGGCTTCTTGCGCGTCATATCTGCTTCAGAATGCCCGGCAGGGCGGTGAATCGGACGGGCTTGCGGTCGTTTCCGACCATGATGGCGAACGTCTGCGGGTCCCCGACGGCGCAGACCATCTCCCGTGCACGCGTCACCGCCGTGTAGAGCAGGTTGCGCGTCATGAGCGGGTAGGCCGCTTCAAACGCGGGGATCAGCACGAAGCGGTATTCGCTCCCCTGGCTCTTGTGCGTCGTGATGGCGTAGGCGAGCTCCAGATCGTCGAGCAGGGAGAAATCGTAGGTGCATACCCGGTCGTCGAAGTCGATCAGCAGCGCTTCGCCCTGCGGGTCGATGCGGCGGATGCGCCCGATGTCGCCGTTGAACACCCCGGCGCCGTCGACGCGGTTCCCCGCGCCGTCCACGCGCCGCCAGAGCAGGTCGTAGTTGTTGCGGATCTGCATGACCTTGTCCCCCTCGCGAAAGACGCGCGAGCCGGCCTTTTTCTCCCGCTTGCCGGGGGCTGGCGGATTGAGCGTTTCCTGCAGGGAGGCGTTCAGTTCGGTCGTGCCAAGCGGCCCTTTGCGGGTCCAGCAGATGATTTGAATGTCCTCGAACGGGTCCACCCCGTACCGCTTCGGCAGGCGCAGCGCGCAGAGCTGCAGCAGCGTATCCCGCACCGCGTCCGCGCCGTGCCGCTCGAGGAAGAAGAAATCGCTGTCCCGCACGGAAAGCAGCGGCATTTCGCCGCGGTTGATGCGGTGGGCGTTCATGATGATCAGGCTCTGCTCCGCCTGCCGGAAAATGTGGTGCAGCCGCACGACCGCGAACCGACCCGAATCGATCAGGTTCGCAAGGCAGTTGCCCGGTCCGACCGACGGAAGCTGGTCGACGTCCCCGATAAAGACGACGAATGTGCCCGGCTTGACCGCCCGCAGTAGCGCTTCGAGCAGCAGCGTATCGACCATGGACATCTCGTCGATGATCAGCGCCTTGCAGGGGAGCGGGTTGTCCTCGCCGCGCTGGAAGCGGGTCTGGCGGTCCTCCGTAAAGCCGGTTTCCAGCAGGCGGTGAATAGTTTTCGCTTCCCGACCCGACGCTTCGCTCATTCGCTTCGCGGCACGCCCGGTGGGGGCCGCGAGCATACAGTCTAACTTCAGGTCGTCGAACAGCTGCAGGATCGCCTTGATGACCGTGGTTTTCCCGGTGCCGGGTCCGCCGGTGACGACGGTCACGCCCTCGGTCACGGCGTAGGTGATCGCCTGCCGCTGTTCCTCGGCGTAGGTGATGCCGCTTTCCCGTTCGAGCGCGTCGATACGTCCGGGGATCCCGGCGGGGGTGAACGGTCGTTTTTCCCCGGCGAGCAGGATCAGCTTGGACGCGATGTACCGCTCCGCCGTATACAGCGCCTGCGAAGCGTAGAACACGGTCCCGTCCTCCTCCGTGCGGATCAGCACCTTTTCCTCCGCAAGCGCGGAAAGCGCCCCACACAAAGCCGATTCCGGGACTTCCAGCGATTTCGCCGTTTGGGCGCAAAGCAGCTCCTCCGGCACGCGGCAATGCCCGTTTTGGAACGCCGCACTGTCCAGCATACAGCAGATCCCTGCCCGCAGGCGTTCCTCCGCGTCCGGCGCGACACCCAACGACTGCGCAAGGCGGTCCGCGGAACGGAATCCGATCCCGTCGAGCTCCGTGCAGAGCCGGTACGGGTTCTGCCGGATCAGGTCGACCGCCGCCGCGCCATAGCGCTTGAAGATGCGCACGCACAGCGACGGACCGAAGAAATCCCCGAACGCGAGCATGACCGAACGAAGCCCGAACTGCTGCGTAAACGATTCGTGCAGTTCGTCCGCCTTTTTCGGGGAAATGCCCCGGATCTCGCACAGCCAGCGGGGGTGGTGTTCGATGACATCGAGCGCTTCCGCGCCGAATCGGTGGATCAGCCGTTCCGCCAGCACCGGGCCGATGCCCCGCAGCGCCCCGGACGCCAGGTAGCGGTAGATGGCTTCGGCGGAATCGGGCAGCTTCTTTTCAAACGAGTCCACGCGGAACTGCCGCCCGAAGGTCGGGTGGACGGTCCAGCTGCCGTGAACCTTGACCGTCTCCCCCTCCCCGAGGAACGGCATGGTGCCGACCAGCGTGACCGGCTCGCCTGCGCAATCCATCACGCAGACCGTGTAGCCGTTTTCCGGGTTGGTATAGACCACGTCGTCGACGACGCCTTCCAGGAATTCGTCCACCCGCTTTTTTCACCACCTTCTAATGTAGATCCTGCGCTTTTCTCCGTCGGACAGGCGGCGGAGCAGTTCTTCCTCCTGCAGTTCCGACCGGCAGAGCAGGACGATCTGATACGTCCGACCGTCCCACGCGTCCTTCGCTTCGTCCCCGAACAGCAGACAGGTGAACCGCATCCGGCGCTTCCCGAACAGCCGGAACACCTCTAAACAGACCGCCAAAAGCCCTATGGCGGCGAAGAGACAGAGCAGCAGCTCCCATACCATGAGAAATCACCTCTATTATAATATACAGGAGATGAAAAATCAAGGTGAAAATCAAAAACTTTCCTGCCGAAAACCGCATAAAAAAGGTTCCCGGCGCTTTCGCGCCGGGAAAACCGAACGATGTATAACGGATTACTGCTCGGAAGCGTCCTCGGACGCGGGGGCTTCCTCCGCCGGAGCTTCCGCCGCAGGCGTTTCCGCTGCGGGAGCTTCCTCTGCCGGAACTTCCTCAGCAGGCGCTTCCGCTGCGGGGGTCTCTTCAACCGGGACCTCCTCTGCAGGGACTTCCTCCGCCGGAGCTTCCTCCTCCAAAAGCGCCTTGATGGACAGGTTGATGCGCTTGTTCTCCAGGTCGATGCCGACGATCTTGACCTTGACCCTGTCGCCGACCTTCAGGACCGTCGCCGGGTTCGTAACGTTCTTATCGGAGATCTGGCTGTTGTGGATCAGACCGTCCAGTTCCGGAATGATCTCCGCGAACGCGCCGAACGGCATGAGCGAAACGACCTTCACGTCCGCCACGTCGCCGATGGAATACTGGTCCGTGAACAGCTTCCACGGATCGTTTTCCGGGGTCTTGTAGCCGAGCGAGATGCGCTTGGTCTCCGGGTCGAAATGCTTGATGAACACGTTGAGCTTCTGCCCGACGGTGAGGACCTCTGCCGGCGGACGGAGCCTGCCCCAGGACAGTTCGGAGATATGTACCATGCCGTCGACCGGGCCGATGTTGACGAACGCGCCGTAGTTCATGATGGCGCGGACCGTACCGACGAACTTCTGCCCGACTTCGAGGCTCTTATAGAATTCTTCCTCCGCCTGCTTCTTTTCGGCACGCTGCACGGCCTTGATCGAGCCGACGGCACGCTTGCGCTCCTCGTTGAGGTCGATGATCTTGAACGTAACGCGCTGCCCCTTGAGCGGTTCGAGCGCTTCGCCCTTGGCGATGCCGGTCTGCGACGCGGGGATAAAGACGCGGGACGTGCCCTTGTTGACCACGACGCCCGCATAGCCGTCCTCCTTGCGGATGACTTCCTTGACGACGCCGGTGAGGAATTCGCCGGATTCGTGCGCCGCTTTGATGGATTCCCAGTTCTTTGCAATGTCGAGCCGCTTGCTGGAGAGTTGGACGGTGCCGTCCGAATCGCTGAACTTGACGCATATGACGTCGATCGTGTCGCCGACGTGATACTTTTCGGTCAGGTCGATCCCGCCCTCGTCGGTGATCTCGTCGTAGGAGAGGATGCCGGTGTGCTTGGTTCCGAGATCCACTTTCAGCTCCGTGGGGCTGACCGCGGAGACTGTGCCTGTGACCTTATCTCCCGCATGTAATGTCTTGAATGACGCCTCCAGCAGCTCTGCAAAGCTGGTTTCTTCATTCTGAATTTCTTCCATAGTGTTTCTAACCTCCTGAATTATACTACCCGGAGCGGAAGCTCCTGCAGTGATTGAAATGGATGCCGCCGCCCGGATCCGGGGACGGAGCGCTTCAAGGTCCGCAGCGCGTTCCACAAGCACAGCGTCCCTGCCGGTCTCCTTCGCAATGCGGAACAGTTTGACCGTATTGGAGCTGTTCGGAGAACCGACCACGACCGTCAGGTCGGACGCTGCGGCAAGCGCGCGGGCCTCTTTTTGGCGGTCCTCGGTCGCCGAGCAGATGGTATCGTAAATTTTTATTTTTTCAAAGATTCCTTCGAGGAAGAGCCGGCATTTCCGCCATTCCTCCGTGTCAAACGTCGTTTGCACGGCGAGGACGACCGATTCTTCCCGCGCTTCCCGGTTCGGGAACGCCGCTTCCAGTTCGGCAAGGCCGCTGTATACGGCACTTTCGCCGGGGGCGGCGCTGACGATGCCCTGCACCTCCGGGTGGTTCCTGTCGCCGATGATCAGGAATTTCGCCCCGACGGCGGACGCCGCGATCTCGTGCAGCTTGCGCACATACGGGCAGGTCGCGTCGATGCAATCGACCCCGCTCTCCCGCAGGGAGCGGTATATCTCTTCCGTCGTGCCGTGGGCGCGGATCAGCACCCGCGCGTCCGGCGGCAGATCGGGCAAATCGCTCGGTTGGATAAACTGTACGCCCCGCGCACGCAGGGAATCGGTAAAGACCCGGTTGTGAATCAGCTCGCCGAGGCAATACACCTCGCCCTTGCGCCGACCCGACGCCCGCTCCGCGAGCGCTTTCTCCATCAGTCCGACCGCGCGGGAAACGCCGGGACAGAATCCGGCGTGCGCGGCGACGCGCAAGGTCCTCATCGGTTGCCCTCCGCGACCGGCCCGCAGACCTGCGCAAAGCAGACCGCGGCGGCGGCATTCCGCCCGTTCGCCTGTTCTTCCGCGTGGTAGACCTCGTAGGGGATCGGCTCCCCGATGCGGATCAGGGTCTTTCGGAAGGGACGCGGTTTATTCCCCTTGACGATGATACTGACCGGCAGCACCGGCGCCTTCGCGCCGTTGGCGATGACGATAAGTCCGCCCATCGCCTGCTCCGGGAGCGGGTCTTCGCCCGGGATGCGCTTCCCTTGCGGGAACACCCCGACGCACCGACCCTCCCGCAGGGTTTTGATCGCTTCCCGCAGCGCGGTGAGGTTGCTTTCGCCCTCCTGCACGACCAGCACGTCGAACACCCGAAACACCGCCCGCAGCGCGGCGTGGGTCGTCAGGACCCGCTTGGCAAGGAATCGCTGCTTCCTGCGCAGCGCGATGGAGACGAAAATCGGATCGAGAAAGGAGATGTGGTTCGCGACGGAAACGTAAGCGCCTTCCGCCGGTTCGTTCTCCCGCCCGACGACGCGGACGCGGTACAGCACATGGAACACCCCGCTCACCAGCGCCCGGGCAAGACCGTACAGGCTCATTTCGCGGTCAGACCGACGTCGGCAGATCGCCGAGCCGTTCGCGCACGATGGCGAGGGCCGCTTGCAGGGTCTCCTCCGCGTCCAGTCCGGAATTGTCCAGAAAAACGGCGTCCGGCGCGGGCTTCGCGGGGGCAATCTCCCGATTTTGGTCGTTCTCATCCCGCTGGCACAGGTCAGCGAGGACTTGCTCCTTCGTCACCCGTTCGCCCTTCGCGAGCAGTTCGGCGGACCGGCGCTCGGCACGCGTTTCCGGCGAGGCGGAAAGGAACAGCTTGAGCTGCGCGTCCGGCAGGACGACGGTTCCGATGTCCCGGCCGTCCATGACGACGCTGTACTTCCGCGCGGTTTCGCGCTGGGTCTCCAGCAGGAACGCGCGGACCTGCGGGATCTTGGAGACTTGCGAACTGTACTGCGTCACGAGGGTCGTGCGGATCTCGTCGCCGAGCTTCCGTCCGTCGAGGTAGACGGCGCTGCCGCCGTCCTCCAGCCGCATTTCCAGGTTCAGTCCGTCCAGGAGAGCGCAAACGCCCTCCGGCTTTTCCGGCGGAACGCCCGCTCGCACGGCGGCAAGACCGATGGCCCGGTAGAGGGAGCCGGTGTCGATGTACACGAACCCCAGCGCCTTTGCCAAACGGCGGGCGAGCGTGCTTTTGCCGGAACCGGAGGGTCCGTCAATCGCAATTTGCAAGGTTTTTGCCGCGCCCATATCACCGCCGCCCCTTCCGAAGTTCGCCCGGAGGTCCGCCCGTTCGACCGGCTTCGCCGACCGAATCCTGCTTTTCCCCCGAGTTTACCCAAGTCTACAATGATTGCATATAGTATACACTTTTTTTTCGTGCTTCGCAAGGGGTTTTTCAAAAAAAATCAATGGTAAAAGTCAACAATATCAATACACCGTTTTTGGTAAATGCTCCAAAAATCAAAAAATTTGGTCGAAAAAAACCGAATTTTTGCACGCGCACGCGAAAATCCGGCGGTTCGGGAAATTCCCGCCGCGGCGGGAAACCCGTTGTCCGCGGCGGAAAATTTCGACTTTTTTCGGGGATTTTTTCTTTCAAAACGGCTATTCCAGGCGGAACGTGACCGTATGGTCGCCGTCGAGCAGGGTCACAGGGAACTGTGCCGGCTCGCCGTCGAGGGTGGTGTCCAGCTCGGACGAAACGGAGATCCGCGTCGTCCCGTGCAGGCGCAGGGTCAGCTCGAACGGGATCCGGGGGCGCAGGTCGAGGATCCGCCCCCCGGCGGACAGGCGCACGCCGAGCACATCCTCGACGAACACCTTGTAGTACCAGGCCGCAGACCCGGTGTACCAGCTCCAGCCGCCCCGACCGAGGTGCTGCCCGGTGTAGATGTCCGCGCACAGGGCGTACGGCTCGGCGCGGTAGCGCTCGGCTTCGACGCGCGTGACGGCGCGGTTGAGCGGGTTGATGCCGGTCAGCAGGTCGAGCGCGGTCTCGACCTTGCCCACGCGCAGGAACGCCAGGGCACCCCAGATGGCGGCGTGGGTGTACTGCCCGCCGTTTTCGCGGACGCCGGGCGGATAGCCCCGGATATATCCCGCCGGCACGTCGCCACCGTCGAACGGCGGGTCGAACAGCATCAGGATGCGTTCGTGCGGGTCGAACAGCCGCTTCTCCGCCGTGTCCAGCGCCTTGCGGCAGCGCGTTTCGTCCGCGCCGGCGAACAGGGCGAACGCCTGCGAGAGGATATCGACGGCGCACTCCGCGTTCCCTTCCTTTCCGAGCACCTCGCCGTTGTCGCAGAACGCCCGCAGGTAGCGGTCGCCGTCGAAGGCGCAGCGTTCCGCGTTGGCGAGCAGTTCGTCCGCCGTGCGTCGCAGGTCCTCCGCCGCGTTTTCGTCGCGTTCCGCGAGCAGCGGCAGGAAGGCTTTCGCCGAAACGACGTACAGGAATGTCGAAAAGACGCTTTCCCCCCGCCCTTTCGCGCCGACAGCGGAAAAGGCGTCGTTCCAGTCGCAGCTCCCCATCAGCAACAGCCCGTGGGACCCCCGCCGGTCCGCCCGCGAAAACGCCCGCAGGCAGTGCAGCAGCACGCTTTCGCTCAGGAAGCTGCGTGCCGGCAGCTCGTAGCGTTCATTTTCCCCGGTCAGCGGCGGGGAGGACAGGTATTCCGCCTGCTCGGTCAGCAGTCCGCTGTCGCCGGTTTTCCGAACGTAGTCCGCGACGACGTAGGGAAGCCAGAGCAGGTCGTCCGAGCAGGTGGTGCGGATCCCCTTGCCGTCCGGGTGCCACCAGTGCTGCACGTCGCCCTCCTCGTATTGGTGCGCACAGCAGCGCAGGATATGCGTGCGGACCTCTTTCGGGTCCGCGTAGACCAGCGCGAGGCAGTCCTGCAGCTGGTCGCGGAACCCGTAAGCACCGCCGGACTGCCGGAAGGACGCGCGGGCGTGGAACCGGCTCGCCCCGATCTGGTAGGGCAGGAAGCGCCCGAGCAGCAGGTTCTGCGCTCGGCTGTGGGTGTGGAAGTCGATCGGCGGACGCATGGCGCGGGCGAACGCCTCCGCGCCGGACTGCTCTTCGTCCGGCGAGAGGTCCGGCAGTTCCCGCAGCAGGGGTTCGAGGTCTTTTTGGTCGCACCCGCCGAGCGCAAAGACCGCCGACGCGGCGTTTATCCGCAATCCGACGAGGTCGGAAAAGTCCGGCGCGGGTCCTCCGCCGAAAACCTCCGTCTGGGAGTAGAGCGCGGACGCGCCCTTCGCGTAGAGCAGACCGACCCCGTCGCCGAACGCGACGTCATGCCCCGAACGGAACAGCAGAACGCCGTTCTGCTCCTTTTTCCACAGCACGTGCGCCGGGGACGCGCCGCTGCCCATGGTCGGGCGGACGCAGTACAGCAATTCCCCGCAGGGGGATGCGAAGTGCACGCGGAGCAGTTTGAGCGGTTTGTCCGCGCAGCAGAAGGCGTGCACGGTGTAGCCGGTCCCCGCCGCCGTGCCTTCCCAGACCGCTACGCCGTTCCCCCACGTGACCTTTCCCGCACAGGCGATCAGGTCGTAGAGCTGCCCGCCGGAACGCAGGTAGAGCCGTTCGCCGTCCGGCAGGGACCCGGGGTCGCCCGCGAACGGGGTGAGCCGGCGCTCGTGCGCGTTGCCGCAGAAGGTGTAGCCGAGCGAATAAGACGTCACGATGCTGCCGCAGTTCCGACCGGACAGCACGAAGGAGCGCGGACCGGGCTGCGGGAAGTCCTTGTAGAGCACGAATCCGTCCTCCGACGCGTATCCGTCGGCGAGGGAGAGGGCGCCCTCCGGGACCTGCCGCGAAACTGGAGACGGCGTGACGCAGACCGGGCGGACGCGCGGGAGCGGCGGGGTTTTTCCGCTCTGCACCTTCGCGGGGTCGCGCCAGTACACGCAAAGTCGGGGCAGCAGGGCGAGCAGTTCGCCTTCGACCTGTTCCCGCCGCAGCAGGAAGATGCCGCCCCGCACGCCGAGAAAGCCCTGCAGGTCGAGTTGTTCGCACAGGGAAAGCAGTTTCTTTTCCGCCGGGCGGAAATACTGCCCGTCCCCCTCCGGGAGCAGCAGGAGTTCCGTGCGCAGCCCGGCGTGCGTCAGTTCCGCGAAGGAGTGGAGCAGGGATTCGGCGGACGTCATGTCGGATTCGCCGCACTGCATGCCGAGCAGCGGGTAATCCCCGGAAATGCCGTATTTCCAGAGCATTTCCCGCCGGTAGTCCGGCCAGACGCCGGGGGGCGGGGACTTCGGAAACAGCAGGGACGCGAGCAGGGCGCAGGTCTCCGGGCGGGAGGAGCCGGCGAAGCGCTGCTGTTCGTGTCGGGCGGCGAGAATCGCCTTGCGGACCTCCGCACGGCTCCCGGCAGCGGCAAGCAGCAGGGACGCGCGTCCGCCCGGACAGGGGGACGTGCGAATGACGCACAGCGGGTCGATGCAGGCGCCGGTCTGCCCGTCGAGCGGGCGGTCGAAGTCGGCGGGGGTGTTGAGGCTCTCCGCCGGAAAGCCGTCCTTGGAGGTGCAGAAGGTGAACGGCAGCGTCGGGTCCGCGAGCGCGGCGGCGAGCCATTCGCGGGGTTTGCCCGTTTCGCGGTCCCGCCGGGCGAAATAGAGGATACGCGTTTCCGGTTCGTAGGCGCTTTCGATGAACAGTTTGGAGAACGCCTGGTGCGCGTCGTAGGCTGCCTCTTCCGAAAGCACCGGTTCGAACGCGAACAGCACTTCCCGCGAACGGCGGCTTTCCGCCTGCGTTTCCACGCGGAAACAGTCCGCGCGGCGGCAGAACGAGAACCGCACGCGCCCGGAGAACCGTTTGCTCCCCGCGATGAGGCTTGCGGAATCCGCGTTGGTCTCGAACGCGTACGCGCCTTCGCCGAAGAACGGCGTGCAGCCGTCCGCGCGGTCCTCCGTCGGGAAGGAGACAAGCAGGGTGTGGGCACAGGAAAAGCGTTCCGTGCGGCAGTCGTTGAGCAGCAGCCCGCCCTTTCGCAGGCGGACGTGTCCGAGCGACGTGACGATGGCGGAAAAGCCGTCCTTGTTCAGCAGCGCCGCTTTCGGGGCGCAGAGGTTCGTTTCGCTGCTCTCGGTCGGTCGTTCGGCGCGCAGCAGGCGCAACGTTTTCGGCGGGACGCGCAGTCCTTCGGTCAGCAACGCGGGATTGGGCGGGAGTTTTTCCTGCAAAAGCCCCGCGGCGGCACGCATGCGCGCGTCGCGCATGAACCGGCGCACGAATACGCGGTCCTCCAGCGCGTTCGCGACGGAAAGCAGGCTCATGCCCATGTGGTGCGCCATATAGCTCCGCACGGCGACCCCGTCGCGGCTGCGTCCGGGCGTGCGGTCGAACGCTTCGTACAGCCCGTATTTCCCGTACATGCCGCACGCTTCGAGCGCGCGCAGGTTCCGCACGGCGGCGGACGGGCAGATCGCGAGCGTCAGATAGGTCGAATAGGGGGACACGACTGTTTCCCCGCTGACGTCCCGCCGCAGGGCGAGCGTGCGGACGCCGTTGGCGCGGTAGCGGTAGTGCAGTTCTCCGTCGAAGGCGTAGTAGGCGGATTCGGACACGCCCCACGGCTTGCCGTGCGCCGCTTTCCGCTGTGCCCAGACCGAGAACAGCAGGGTCTCCTGCAGGAAGGAATTGCGGTAGATCGGCAGGAAGATCTGGGGCATGAAGTATTCAAACATGGTCCCGGACCAGCTGACCATGCCGATATACCCTTTCTCCGCCGAGACCGTCCGGCACAGGGCGTACCAGTGCTTCTTCGGCACCAGTCCGGCGGCGACCGCGTAGTAGCTGGTCGTGCGGGCTTCGCTCATAAGCATATCGTAGCACCCCGGCTCGCGGCGGTTTCGCACGCTGTCCCAGCCGAGGGAAAAGAGCGCCTTGCGCTCGTCGTAAAAGACGGTCAGGTTGGTCTCGTCCGCCAGCCGTCGGCACTGCTTGGCGAGGGCAGGGAACCGCTCCTCCGCGTCGGCGTACTCCGCAAGACCGTTCTCCAGCGTCAGCAGGGAAACCACAAAGTTCCCGCTGTCGACGAAGGAAACGAAGGAATCCCCGAGCACGGAGAGGGTCTTGAGGTCGTACCAGTTGTACAGGTTGCCCCGGAATTTCGGCAGACCCTCCACGGTCGCGAGCGTCCGCTCCAGTCGGTCGGCGGCTTCCTTCGCGTCCGCGAGCCCGAGGTCGAGGGCGGCGAGGACGGAGAGCAGGAACAGCCCGATGTTGGTCGGGGAGGTCCGCATGGCGACTTCCTCGCTCGGGGCGAGCTGCAGGTTGTCGGGCGGGAGGAAGTGCGTTTCCCGCGTGACCGTATCCGCGAAGAAGCTCCATTGGTCGGCGGCGTGCTTACGGAGCAGGGATGCGTCCTTTTCGGTCGGAACGGCGGTGCATTCGCCGGTTTGCGGATTGCCGTCCCGCGTCAGCGGCAGGGAAAGCAGGTAGGACAGGATGGGGTCGACGAAGAACAGGATCCCGAGCAATCGGTAGACCGACGCCCCGCCGAACAGGAACAGCAGACACCCCGCGACCGCGCCGGGAAGTCCCTTCCGCAGGTACAGCGAGAGCTTCCCGGAACCGCTTTCCCCCGCGGCGGCGGTCGTCCATTCGAGCAGGCGGCGGTGCGAGACCGCCATGCGCCAAAGAGAGCGGCAGACCGCGTCGAGCGAAAGGAACGCGGAACGGCAGGCGGAACACAGGTCGTTCCCCAGCCGTGCCACCGCTTCCGCGAAGGCGGAAAGCCCCGCCGTGAAGGCGTGCCGCAGCAGGAACGGACCCCCGGACAGCAGGTCGCAGACCGATCCGACGGCGAACGGGAGCAGCAGGTAGCTGTACGCGGCGAGAAAGACCCCCAGCGCCTCCCATTCCCCCCGCGCAAAGACCGCGCCGAGCGCGACGGCGAGCAGGGCGGACAGCGGGGTCAGGTGCCGGAACAGGTTGCAGACGATCTGCCGCCGGCTGACGAAGGAGAGCGGGTATTTCCGCCGGAACAGCAGCGGCAGGTTCTGCACGTCCCCGCGGATCCAGCGGTGCGCTCGCCGGTACCACGCGATGGGGTTGCTCGGGACCGAATCCGGCAGTGCGAGGTCGGACACCAGCAGGGTTTTCAGCAGACCGCCCTCCGGCAGGTCGTGGCTTAGGATCTTGCCTTCCGGCAGATCGAGCGCCTTTTCGCGGAAGCGCCGGACGTCGAGAAGACCCTTCCCGCAGAAGATGCCCTCGCCGTACAGGCTCATGTTGCGGTCGAACGAGGCGCGTTCATAGAAAGAGACGCCCGCCGACCCGGAAATCAGGCGGGTAAAATAGGTGCGGTAGGAGGAGAGCAGTTCGGTCTGCACGGCGGGCTGGAACACGCCGAACCGACGGTTGACCGGGTGCAGGGCGACGCCGAGCAGCTCCCGCACCACGCCGGGGGTCAGTTCCGTGTCCGCGTCCAGCGTCAGCAGGTAACGCACGTCGGTCGGGCAGGGTCCGTACAGCAGTCCGGCGTCCTCCCCGGTCAATCGGCGGATCAGCGCGCCGACCGCGCCCCGCTTGCGTTCCTTCCCGCCGAACCGTCCGCTTTCCAGCGGTTCGCGTTCGCGGTAAAAGAGGAAGAAACGCTCGCCGTGCTCGCGGTTGAGCCGGTCGACGGCGGACTTCGCCTGTGCGAGCAGTTCGTCGTCCCCGTCGGCATGGGCGGAAACGGCTTCCGGCAGGTCCGCCAAAAGGCAGAAGGAGAGATTTTCGTCCCGATTCAGATAATAGAACCGTTCCAGCCGGTCGAACGCGTCGGAATCCGCCTGCAAAAGCGTCGTCACGGCGACCACCGTCCGCGCCCGATCGGGAACCGACGGCAGGTCCAGCCGCAGGGCGGCGTGCTCCCGTCGGAACGGCGACGCGAGCCGGTCGCACACCGGGGCGACCCCTTCCGCGAGCGGCAGGAGCAGCGGGACGGTCAGCCAGCCGAACGCGCGCGCACACAGCGCACACCCGCCGCCGAACAGCACCAGAAAGCACCCCCACCAGACGAGGACGCCCCGAACCGACGCCCCGTGCGGGAACAGCAGTTCCCCGAGCGGGCGGTTTTTCGCTTTCGCTTCCGCCGCCAGTTCGACGGCTTCCTTCGCTTCGCTGCGCTTGTTTTTCTTCGCCCGTTTTGCGAGGGCGAGGCGGTAGACCGCCTTGGTTTCCGGGGAAAAGAGCGGGTAGTCGTTCTCAAATGCCGCAAGTACCCCTTCCGGCTCCCACGCCGCTTCAAACAGTGCGGACACCGAAAGCTCCGGCACGGTCCGCAGGACCCCGACCGCTTCCGGCAGGAGGGAGGCGTTCTTTTTGCCCTCGCAGATGCCCCCGATCCGCAGCAGCGCGTTCGCGGCGAGCATGGCGGGGACGGCGCTCAGGGCGGCGAATTCCAGCGGGGTCTGCGCGGACTGCTCCCGCAGGAAGTCGAGCAGGCTTTCCTCCGTCAGCTTCCAGCCGACCGACGCGAGGTAGTCGGCGGCGACGGATTCGGTCTGCGGGGAGGAACGCAGTCCGTCGCTTTTCCGCACGGCGTTGTACTGCCGGTCGATCAGGTAGTAGTTGTCCGCGACCCATTCCGGCGCACCCTCGCGGATACTGGCGCGGATCGCGCGAATGGCGGCGGAAAGCCTTGCGCGGAGCGAGGAACCGTTTTTCATGACTGACATATCCTTTCCCGTTGGATTTACTCGCTTTAGTGTTGACCGGAACATTGGGAATTATACCCGAGCGGCGGGAAAGAAAAAACGCACGGGGGGCTTTTGCAAACGACCCTCTGTGCGTTTGGGATATTGGAAAGATTACTTTTCGATGGCGGCATTTTTTGAACGCGTTCGCCCTGTAAGTCGCGGAAAAACCAAAACGGTTCACCGATTTTTCGGGAAAATTTGCTTAACCTTTGGGGCGTACTTCAAATCAATAAGGCGGTTTATTTTTGTGCTTCAATATAGTCAAAGAAATTGTCGGCATACATAATTGTGTACTTACAAATTGTATGGCCGGAATTTAGGTATTCTAATCGAGTACCCGTATAGGTTAAGTTTTTGGGGCGTGGAAACATTAGAAGAATATACGTATCATATTTCATTTCTTCCGGGGGGAGCAGACATAAGTTACATCTTTGAAATCTGGACTCGCGACGATACTCTTTTGAATGCTCCGGTTCTGTCCCAGTATTTACATAGTTGTTGAAAAAAATTTTATTATATATGCGTGCCTCTATATAAAAGCGGTCATTTCGGGTCTTCTCGATATTCCAACGACCTCTTGTAGATAGGAATGAGATTACACTCACCGCGATTCTCTCTTGTTTAGTAGATATTACGAAATCTGTCTCCCCTTTTCGGCCAAATAAAACTTTATAAAAAGGGCGCTTGAATTCTACAGACACTCCAGCAGAAGTCAACTTTCCTATTTTGATCCGCAAAGTAATTAATTTTGCTGTATACCAAATACAATTAAAAATGGCATAAAGAAGCATGAGCCCAGCAAAGACCGCGAGCGCAAGTAAAATAACATACACAAGTAAAATAACATACATAATATATGTCTCCTTTTTCCATTGTGTGGCAAAGGCTTTTGAAAAAAGACTTCGCCCGAAAACCACCGCTTAGGCTGCCGGCGGTCTTGACCACAGATGGGATCTTACTCGTATTTTACTCATGTTTCATGGCGAACGAGATCGTCGTACTCTGCTTTTGTATGTTTCCAAATGGTTTTGCAGATGAAGAAGATGCCGAGCAGATGAATGAGGATGTAAACTAAATAACATACCGCATAGGCTGCGTAATCCGCAAATATAAATTGACCCATTTGGCGAACTGCATAGGCTCTGTCGGCCCATTTTAAGTAAGTCAGCTCGAAAAGATAGGTGGGTATGGCGGCAAACATTCCGGTGCTGCCGGAAAAGCCCAATGTAGTGAGACAGACAAAAAAACGAAGCAGCTCGCCGGGGAAAACTAACCGGGCGGTCTTTTTGAGCCATAGATTAGAATCTTCGCTTGACTCATAAAGGTTTGAAAATTGTCCTTTGAAAAATATAAAATAAAGGATCCCCCAGGCAAAGACGAGGGTCAATGGAAATACTGTTATTACCCCGACAGTGTTAATGACTGCGGCGGAGGCGGACGCTAACCCGCTAAATATCACCCTGGGGATGAAAAGACCGACCCAAGACGCAATCAGGTTGGCAAGCAATGACAGTGCGCCGTACAATATGATCATGCCGATGGATACTTTTTTCTTCATTATCTTGTAGAACCTCCCGAACGTGTACTTGAACAGTATGAAGTCTCGACAAGCTTGTTTGCGACCGGACATACAAGTGACTGCGCCACCACCATCACATGGACCAGTATAGCATATTCTGGGGGGGGGGATGTCAAGGGAAAAACAAAAAATGAACAAAAAAGAAATTTTACAAAATTCCCGTCAAAAGGGGCAAAATCGGGCGTGGCAAATGCACGGCGAAAACGCAAAGAACGGAACGATTTTCACCGTTCCGTTCCCGGCTTGCAAAAAATCCCATCGGACGAAAAAATATAATAAAATATCGCCCCGTAGGCGGGCATGTACCGCCGAAGGGGCACCCTAAGAGAAAAATGGCGAAGGCGGCGTCAGCATTGGCGCAAGCCGAGACATTTTTCGACCAAAGGGGGATTTTGGGGGGAAAAGGCAGAGCAAGGCGAGGTTGCGGCTATGCCGCAACCGAGTCGCCGCGATTGCGTTTGCCCCCCAAAAAGCGAAAGCGCAAAGAACGGAACGATTTTCACCGTTCCGTTCCCTGTAGACTTATCTGTACTTGCGTTTTCTTGCCGCTTCGGACTTCTTCTTGCGCTTGACGCTGGGCTTTTCATAATGCTCGCGCTTGCGCAGTTCTGCCTGAACGCCGCTTCTGAGGTAAGATCTCTTGAATCTGCGGAGAGCGCTGTCGATGCTTTCGTTCTCCTTGACATGGATCTCGGCCATCTCTTTTTCACTCCCTTATTCGAGGCGATTGCATTCGCCCTTCTTACTGCAACGATTCGATTATAGCAAATAATTCGACGGCTGTCAACAGGTTTCCCGGAAAATGTGAAAAAATTTCGCCGTTTCGCCGGAAAACCCGCGGGAAAACGCGGCAGACGGGCGCTTAGAGCGCCGCCTTCGCCGTTTCGACCAGCTTCGCGAACGCGTCCTTGTCGTGGATCGCGAGTTCGGACAGCATCTTGCGGTTGAGCTGGATCCCGCTCTTTTTCAGCCCGTTCATGAACCGGGAGTAGTTGATCCCGCAGACCTTGCACTGCGCGGAGATGCGGGTGATCCAAAGCGAACGGAAGTCGCGCTTCTTCTGCTTTCTGCCGATGAACGCGTAGTTCCCGCTCTTCATGACGGCTTGTTTCGCCATCTTGAAGTGCTTGCTCTTGGAACCCCAGTAGCCCTTGGCGAGCTTTAACGTTTTATTTCTTCTCTTTCTGGTGGAGATAGCACCTTTGACTCTTGCCATTTTTCGACGGTTCCTTTCTACTGTTTATTGCCGGCGCTCAGCCGTAGGGGAGCTGGCGCTTCAGGTCGTGCATACGCGTTTCGGAAGCGTAAGCCGCCTTGCGGAGC
Organism: uncultured Clostridia bacterium; assembly: GCA_947630765.1. Taxonomy (GTDB): domain Bacteria; phylum Bacillota; class Clostridia; order Oscillospirales; family CAG-382; genus Coliplasma. The sequence continues at coordinate 77,953 of CANRIX010000012.1, forward strand.
GAACGCATCCGCTTGGAGCTCTTCAGCCCGGTGTTGTGGCGGGTGCTCATATGGCCCCTCTTGAGTTTTCCGGTCGCGGTGAAATGGAACCGCTTCGCAGACGCCTTGTGCGTTTTCATCTTTGCCATGGTGGTCAGGTCCTTTCCGTTTTGGTTTTGGTTTCCGTTTGTTTCTTCGGCGCGAGCATCATGATCATGTTGCGCCCGTCCAGCAGCGGCGCACGCTCGATGGAAGCGAGCTCCCCGCAGCCGGCGGCGAAGCGGTTGAGCAGTTCCGCGCCCGTTTCGGTCCGCGACATCTCCCGCCCGAAAAAGCGGACGATGACCTTGACCTTGTTGCCCTTTTGCAGGAATTCGACGCAGTGCCGAAGCTTGGTTTCAAAATCGTGCGTGTCGATCCGGCAGCGAAGCTGGATCTCCTTGAGCTCGACGGAGGGTTTCTTCCGCCGCTGCTCCTTTTCCTTCTTTTCCTTTTCAAAATGGTACTTGCCGTAATCCATGATCTTGCAGACCGGCGGCTTGGAATCCGGCGCGACCTCGACGAGGTCCAGACCGAGATCTTCCGCGGCGCGGAGCGCGTCGGCACGTTTCATGATGCCGAGCTGCCCTTCCGGGCCGATGACGCGGACTTCAGGGGCGCGAATGGCCTCGTTGATCAGGGTTTTGTCTGTGGCTGCTATGGTGAAGCACCTCCATAAAATCGTGTGAATTTTGGAATGGACAAGGAAAATAAAGAAAACCGCGACCCATGCGGTTCGACATGGCGCGGCACACCGTCCGTCCCTTCCGCGCGCAAAACGCACGAAAAGGAACCGAGATCAAGATGAACCGAGCCGACTGAGGCGCCGCAGGGTGAGAACGGGGAAATCCCGCTCTGCTTCTTTTTGCGTTGGCAGTATACCACGTTTGCTTGGGTTTGTCAAGGGCTTTTGCGAAAAAAATTACAAAAAATGCAAAAATACGGGGCGCACGGGAAACGGTTTTCCCGCGTCCGCGGGCGCGAAGCGGACAGGCAAAACGACGGTTTTTCCACTTTTTTGTAAAAATGTAGGTTTGTCAATGATGTGTTACAGAGTCAGGAAAAGAAAAGAGGACATCTTTAGGAGAGAACCAGTTAA
>CANRIX010000013.1 GCA_947630765.1 uncultured Clostridia bacterium
CTTAACCTTACCACAGGTTTCTCCTATTCGCCACTCTTTTTTTGCTTTTTGTCACACATCATTGTAACACAGACAACGGTTTTTCCACTTTTTTGTAAAAAAGGGTTGACAGAAACGGATTTTTTTGCTAAAATAACAAAGGTTGGGCAATTGAAGCCCGGCTTTTTCGGCGAAACTATTTTCCGGCAGGGGTCCTGCCGAGAATATATCCGACGGGAGGAAACCGTATGCGAAAGATGCTCCGCATGGCGGCGGCGACGCTCGGTCTGCTGGTCCTTCTGCTCTCCGTTTCGGGGGCGGCGGTGGCGGCGGAACAGGCGTATGTCGTCAACGGCATGAATCTGCGGTGCAGCGATTTTTCCGCGTCCCATAACGAATGTTGGACCTATGTGGCGAAGTTTTACCAGAAGATTTGGGGCGAGACCATCAATTCCAATTTCTATGAAAACAACATCCTTCGGGAAAAGTCCAAGCAGGAGTTGACGCTGACCCCCGAACATTTAGCGGAATACGTGTCGATGGCGCAGCCTGGCGCGGCCCTGCGCGTCTGCAACGCCGGGTGCCTGTACGGGTCGGACTACATGGGACACAGCCTGCTGATCGTCTCCATTCAGGACGACGGCTTCACGACCTTTGAAGGGGGCCTGAGCGCGTCGCCGCATTACCGCGAGCATTTTTACACCTGGGAGGAATTCTGCCGAACCAGCTGGCTGGGCGGACGGTACGCGTATATCAAGTATATCAAGCTGCCCGCGCGGGTGACGGGGCAGCCGTCCGCGCAGACGCCCGAACAGGCGCCCGAGCGGGAAAAGCCGAACATGATCCTGCTGGAGGAACCGCTTCCGGTTGACGGGGCGGTGGTCGTTAAACCGGGCGACCTGAATCGCAACGGTCGGCTGGATGCGGCGGACTATGTGCTGCTGCGCCGGTTCGTGGCGGGGACGATCCGTCTGACCGCGTCGCAGCTGTCCGGCGGCGACCTGAACGGCGACGGGACGATCGACGGGACGGATGTGGCTCTGCTGAAGGTGCGGTCGTCCTGCGAGGCGGGTCTGCTTTCGGTGCCTTCCGCGACGGAATTCGTGGGCGTACTGCTCGGCTCGATGTTTTGAGCGGAGAATAGAAGAATAGGAAACCGCAGTCGGCAGTCCGATTGCGGTTTTTTTGAAGAAGTTCGCCTCGCGGGGGTGCGCGGGACGCTACCAAAACATGGCTGCAAGTTTTTTACACGGAAAGGGGAAAAAATCGGGAGAACCCCTTTCTTTTTGTTTTGGAATGTGTTATAATATACTGATATGTACAAAAAGGGAGAAACGCGGACGGGGAGGGCGCCGTTTATGGACCATTTTGAATTGGTTTCGTCGTACAAGCCGACCGGCGACCAGCCGCAGGCGATCGAACGGCTGACCGAAGGCGTGCTGCGCGGGGACAAAAACCAAACGCTCATGGGCGTGACCGGCTCCGGCAAGACGTTCACCATGGCGAACATCATCGCCAACGTCAACCGACCGACGCTCGTGCTGGCGCACAACAAGACCCTCGCCGCCCAGCTCTGCTCGGAATTCCGGGAGTTTTTCCCGCACAACGCGGTGGAATTCTTCGTCTCCTACTACGATTACTACCAGCCGGAGGCGTATGTGCCCGGCAAGGACATCTATATCGAGAAGGACAGTGCCGTCAACGACGAGATCGACAAGATGCGCCATTCCGCGACCAGCTCCCTGCTCGAGCGGCGGGACGTCATCGTCGTCGCGTCCGTCTCCTGCATCTACTCCATCGGCGACCCGGAGGAGTACCGCAGGCAGCTGCTCTCGCTCCGGCCGGGGCTGGCGATCTCGCGGGACGAGGTCATTCGCCGTCTGGTCTCCATGCAGTACACGCGGAGCGACATCGACTTTCAGCGCGACCGGTTCCGGGTGCGGGGGGACGTGCTGGAAATTTTCCCCGCCAACACGGACACGGACGCCTTGCGGGTGGAATTTTTCGGGGACGAGATCGACCGCATCAGCGTCATCAACACGGTCACGGGGGAGGCGGTCGCCCGGCTGACCTACGCCCCGATCTACCCGGCTTCCCACTACGTCACCAGCGACACGCGTCGGGAAAAGGCGATCCAGGAGATCCTCGACGAGCTCAACGAGCGCATCGCGTTCTTCGAGAAGCAGGAACGCTTCATCGAGGCACAGCGCATCAAGGAACGGGTGCTGTTCGACGTCGAGCAGCTGCGGGAGATCGGCTTTTGCAGCGGGGTGGAGAACTATTCGCGGGTGCTCGCCGGACGGGCGCCGGGGAGCCGCCCGTATACGCTGTTCGACTTCTTCCCGAAGGATTTCCTGTTTTTGGTGGACGAGTCCCACGCGACGCTTCCGCAGGTGCGGGGCATGTCCGGCGGGGACTACGCACGCAAGAAGAACCTCGTGGACTACGGGTTCCGCCTGCCGTCCGCGTATGACAACCGTCCGCTGAAGTACGACGAATTCAACCGCCTGCGCGGACAGACCATCTTCTTTTCCGCCACGCCCAACGAATACGAGAAGGGCATTTCGACGCAGGTGGTCGAGCAGATCATTCGCCCGACGGGACTGCTCGACCCGGAGGTCGAGGTGCGCCCGACCGAGGGGCAGATCGACGACCTCGCCGGCGAGATCCGCGTCCGCGCCGAACGCGGGGAGCGCGTGCTGGTGACGACGCTGACCCGCAAGATGGCGGAGGATCTGAGCGAATATTTCCTCAAGAACAACATCAAGTCGCGGTATATGCACTACGATATCGACACCATGGAGCGCATGGATATCCTGCGCGGACTGCGCGAAGGGGAGTTCGACGCGTTGGTCGGGGTCAACCTGCTGCGGGAGGGGCTGGACCTGCCGGAGGTCTCGCTCGTGGCGATCCTCGACGCGGACAAGGAGGGCTTCCTGCGCAACGAGACCTCGCTGATCCAGACCATCGGGCGGGCGGCGCGGAACGCGAACGGGAAGGTGATCCTGTACGCGGACCAGCGCACGGCGTCCATGCAGAACGCGATCGCCGAAACGCGTCGGCGCCGCTCGATCCAGGACGCGTACAACCGCGAGCACGGCATCGTCCCGAAAACCATCGTCAAGGAGATCCGCGCCCCGATCGCCGTCACACTGCGCGACGAAACGCAGGAGAGCAGCAAGATGACCAAGGCGCAAAGGCAGAAATTGATCGACACGCTGACGGCCGAGATGAAACGGGCCGCCAAGGAGCTGGATTTTGAAACGGCGGCGGCCTTGCGCGACCGCATCCGCAGACTGCTCGGGGACGGCGGACGGAAGTCCGGCAGATAGAAAGGAAAAGAAAAGGCAAAATGGCATCCGCACAGTTGATCATTCGGGGCGCTCGCGTCCACAATCTCAAAAACATCGACGTCTCTATTCCGCGGGACAAGCTCGTGGTATTTACCGGGCTTTCCGGGTCGGGGAAGTCCAGTCTGGCGTTCGACACCATCTACGCGGAGGGGCACCGCCGGTTCGTGCAGTCGCTCTCCTCGTACGCCCGCATGTTCCTCGGGCAGCTCGACAAGCCGGACGTCGACACGATCGAAGGGCTTTCCCCGGCGATCTCCATCGACCAGAAAACCACGTCCAAGAACCCCCGCTCGACGGTCGGGACCGTGACGGAGATCTACGACTACCTGCGGCTGCTGTACGCCCGCGTTGGCGTGCCGCATTGCCCGATCTGCGGGGAGGTCATTAAGCAGCAGACCGTCGACGAGATCGTCGACCGCATCCTCGAACTGCCGGAGGGGACCCGTTTCATGGTCATGGCGCCGGTCGTCAGCGGTAAGAAGGGGATGCACGACAAGGTGCTCGAGGACGCCCGCAAGAGCGGCTACGTCCGCGCACGCGTGGACGGCAGCCTGTACGACCTCAGCGAGCGCATCGTGCTCGACAAGAACCAACGCCACGACATCGAGATCGTCGTCGACCGCCTCGTTCGGCGGGGGGAGGACCTGCAGTCCCGCCTGACCGACAGCGTCGAAAACGCCGCCCGTTTGTCCGAGGGATTGGTGCTCATCGTGACGGTCGGGGAGCAGCCGGAGGAGCTGCTGTTCAGCCAGAATTACGCCTGCAAGACCCACGGTGTTTCCATCGGGGAGCTGGAGCCGCGTCTGTTCTCGTTCAACAACCCGGCGGGGGCGTGCGAAGCCTGCAACGGGCTGGGGGAGAATTTCGTGCTGACCGACGAAAAGCTGATCCCGGACCGCAGTCTGTCCCTGTTCGGCGGAGCGATCGTCTGCAACGGGTTCAAATCCATCGAACCGGGCAGTTATTTCGGGCAGATCGTCGACCTGATCGGGGAAAAGTACGGCTTCAACGTGCATACGCCGATCGAAAAATACACCCCGGAGGGGCTGGAGGTCCTGCTGTACGGCAACGGGAACCGTCGACGCACGCCCGGGGAGCCGAAGTTCGACGGGGTCATTCCGCTCATCCAGCGGCGGTACGAGCAGAATCCGTCGGCGGAGATCCGCGAGTATTACGAGACGTTTATGGAAAACATTCCCTGCCCGGTCTGCAAGGGCAAGCGGCTGCGGCCGGAGGCGCTGGCGGTGACGGTCGGGGACAGGAATATCCACGAGCTCTGCTCGCTTTCCGTCGGGAAGGCGCTGGAATTCATGCGTTCGCTGCGGCTGTCCCGCACGGAGGAATCCATCGCGGCGGAGATCCGCAAGGAGATCGACGCACGGCTGGGGTTCCTCGTCAGCGTCGGGCTGGAGTACCTGACGCTCGGACGCAAAGCCGGCTCGCTTTCCGGCGGGGAAGCGCAGCGGATCCGACTGGCGACGCAGATCGGCTCGTCGCTGATGGGGGTGCTGTATATCCTCGACGAACCGAGCATCGGACTGCACCAGCGGGACAACGAGAAGCTCATCGCCACGCTCAAACGCCTGCGTGACCTCGGCAACACGGTTATCGTCGTCGAGCACGACGAGGAGACCATGCGGAGCGCCGACTACCTCGTCGACGTCGGGCCGATGGCGGGCGTGCATGGGGGCGAGATCCTCTATGCCGGTCCGCCGGAGGGGATCGGGGCGTGCAAGCAGTCGCTGACCGGGCAGTATCTGACCGGCAGGCGGTTCATCGCGGTCCCGCAGACCCGCCGCAAGGGCAACGGGCATGCGCTGACCGTCGTCGGGGCGAGGGAGAACAACCTCAAGAACATCACGGTGGATTTCCCGCTCGGCACGTTCATCTGCGTGACCGGGGTGTCCGGCTCCGGCAAGTCGTCGCTGGTGAACCTGATCCTGTACCGTGCGCTGGCGCGGAAATTGAGCCGGGCGACGGTGATCCCGGGCAAATTCGACGAGTTGCGGGGGATCGAGCACATCGACAAGGTCATTCAGATCGACCAGTCCCCCATCGGGCGCACCCCGCGTTCCAACCCGGCGACCTATACCGGGATGTTCGCGGAGATCCGCGCCGTGTTCGCCGCGACGCCGGAAGCGAAGGCGCGGGGATACAAGGAAGGGCGGTTCTCCTTCAACGTCAAGGGCGGGCGGTGCGAAGCCTGTCAGGGGGACGGCACCAACCTTATCGAAATGCACTTCCTGCCGGACGTCTACGTCACCTGCGACGTCTGCAAGGGGAAGCGGTACAACCGCGAAACGCTGGAGGTCAAGTACAAAGGCAAATCCATCTACGACGTGCTGGAAATGACGGTGGACGAGGGGGTGGAGTTCTTCTCCGCCTATCGCAGCATCTCCCGCAAGCTCCGCACGCTGCAGGACGTCGGGCTCGGGTATATCAAGATCGGGCAGCCGTCCACGACGCTTTCCGGCGGGGAAGCGCAGCGCGTCAAGCTGGCGACCGAGCTTTCCCGCGCATCGACCGGGCGGACGCTCTATGTGCTCGACGAACCGACCACCGGACTGCACACCTACGACGTCGATCAACTGCGGGCGGTCCTGCAGCGTCTGGTGGACGCGGGGAACACCGTCGTGGTCATCGAGCACAACCTGGAGCTCATCAAGACCGCCGACTACCTCATCGACATGGGGCCGGAGGGCGGCGACGGCGGGGGCACGGTGATCGCGACCGGCACGCCCGAGCAGGTCGCCGCGTCGCCGGTCAGCTATACCGGGAAATATCTGAAGGAGATTCTGGAGGGGCAGAACCGTGAGGAATGATCGATACGCAAGCCTGCTGGAACACGTGGAAAAGCCGGGGCGGTACACCGGCGGGGAGCTGAACAGCGAATGGAAGGACCCGTCGGAGGTCGATCTGCGTCTGTGCTTCTGCTTCCCGGACAGCTACGAGATCGGGATGTCCAACCTCGGCATGCGGATCCTCGTCGGGTGCTTCAACCGCATGGACGGGGTGTTCTGCGAACGCTGCTACGCCCCGTGGCCGGATATGGAGGCGCAGCTGCGGTCGCACGGGCTGCCGCTTTACGCGCTGGAGTCCGGCGACCCGCTCGGGTCGTTCGACGCGGTGCTGTTCACGCTGCAGTACGAGCTTTGCTATACCAACGTGCTGAATATGCTCGACCTTGCGGGGATCCCCCTGCTTGCATCCGAACGCGGCGAGGAACATCCGCTCATCGTCGCGGGCGGTCCCTGCGCCTATAACCCGGAACCGCTGGCGGACTTCGTGGACGTGTTTTCCATCGGCGAGGGCGAGGAAGCCCTGCCGGAATTGGCGGAACTGTTTCGGACCTGCCGGAAGGAGGGCGTTCCGAAAAAGGAACTGCTCTACCGCATTTCACAATTGGAAGGGTTCTATGTGCCGTCGCTGTACGACGTGACCTACCGCCCGGACGGGACGCTCGAAAGCTTCCGCCCGAACCGCGAGGGGGTCCCGGCGATCGTGCGCAAGCGCATCATCGAACATCTGGACGACGTGTACTTCCCGGTCGCGTCGCCGGTGCCGTACCTCGAGGTCGTGCACGACCGCGTGGTGCTGGAGGTCAACCGCGGGTGCGTGCGGGGATGCCGGTTCTGCCAGGCGGGCATGGTGTACCGCCCGTACCGGGACAAATCCCCCGAAACGCTGGACGCCTGCGCCGCCGCGTCCGTGCGGAACACCGGGTATTCCGAGCTTTCCCTGACCTCCCTGAGCATCAGCGACTATCCCCGCCTGCCGGAACTCATCGACCGGCTGCTGCGGTGGACGGAGCAGCAGCGGGTGAGCCTGTCGCTGCCGTCCCAGCGCATCGACGCGTTCTACGAGGAGCTGATGCAGAAGGTGATGTCCGTCCGCAAGAGCGGGCTGACCTTTGCGCCCGAGGCGGGGACGCAGCGGCTGCGGGACGTCATCAATAAGAACATCACGGAGGAGGAGATCCTGACCGCCTGCGGCAAGGCGTTCGACGGCGGACGCAACAGCCTCAAGCTGTACTTCATGAACGGTCTGCCGACCGAAACGGACGAGGACGTCGCCGGCATCGCGGCGCTCGCGCAGCGCATCGTCGACCTGTTCTATTCGCAGAAGCGCCCGGGGCGGTCGGTGAACGTGACGGTCAGCGTGTCCTGCTTCGTGCCGAAACCGTTCACCCCGTTCCAATGGGAGGGGCAGACGGCGCCGGACGAGCTTGAGCGGCGGCAGAAGCTGCTAAGGGACTGCATCCGTTCGCGGAAGATCGATTACAAGTACCACGACGCGCGGGTGTCGCGTCTGGAGGCCATCTTCGCACGCGGGGACCGGCGGCTGGGTCGTGCGCTCGCCGAGGCGGTCCGCCGGGGGCAGCGGTTCGACGCGTGGGACGAGTTCTTCGATTACGACCGCTGGATGGGCATTTTCGACGACCTCGGCATCGACCCGTCGTTCTACGCGAACCGCGCATTCGGCGAGGACGAGCTGCTGCCGTGGGATTTCCTCGACATCGGGGTATCCAAGAAGTTCCTGCTGTCGGAACGGCACAAAGCGCAAGCGGCGCGGACCACGCCGGACTGCCGCACGAAATGTGCCGGCTGCGGGGCGTCGGCGCTCTGCAAGGAACGGTGCTCCTGCGACGAATGGCGGGAAGGACAGGCGGAAAGGACGGGAAAGGCATGATCTACGTGTTTGCGACGTTCGCAAAGACCGGGAACCTCAAGTACATCTCTCACCTCGACCTGAACCGGGCGATGACCCGCCTGCTGATCCGTTCGGGGCTGCCGATCCGCTTTTCGGAGGGGTTCAATCCGCACCCGAAGCTGACCTTCGCCCAGCCGCTTTCCCTGTTCCAGGAAAGCCTGTGCGAGGTGGCGGAATTCCGTCTGGACGAAGGCGCGGACTGCCCGGACGAGGCGGGTACGCTTGAAGCGCTGCGGGCCGTCGAGCCGGAGGGTCTGCATTTCACGAACGTGACCTATTCCGGCCGAAAACTGCCGGTCTGCAAGGCGGCGAGGTATGAACTGACCTTCCGCACGGCGCTTTCGCCGGAGGAGCTTTCCGCCCTGTTCGAGGGGGAAATGCCGGTCCTGAAAAAGACCAAAACCAGGGAAACCATCGTGGATATTTCCCCGCTGATTCGGGAAAAGCGGTTCACAGCCGTCGAGGGCGGCGTGAAACTCTGCTGCACCCTGCCCTGCGGGGACGCGTACCTCAATCCGTCCTTCCTCGTTTCGTTCCTCGGCGAACGCGTGGCGGAAGTGCGGATCCTGCGCACGGAACTGCTTTTCTGAACGAATCAAAAGAAAATTTTCACAGAAACCGAAAAAACAGTTGCGTTCAGGACGGATTTTTGCTATAATGATTTGATTGGAACCGAAAAAAGAAAACCGAATGGAACGGGGGAATATATATGGAAACAAAGCCGAAATACAGGCGCGTCCTGCTGAAGCTGTCCGGGGAGGCGCTCGCCGGGGCGGGCGAGGGCCGGAGCGGGCATATCCTGGACGACGGGATCCTGCGCGCCGTTTCCGGCGAGGTGGCGAAGTGCGCGTCGATGGGGGTGCAGATCGGCATCGTCATCGGGGCGGGCAATATCTGGCGGGGCGCCCGGCAGGGCGGACTTTCGATCGACCGTGTGCGCGGGGACCACATGGGCATGCTCGCGACGGTCATCAATTCCCTCGCCATGCAGGATTATCTTATTCGCGCGGGAGCGGACGCGCGGGTCATGAGCGCATTTGAGATCCAGCAGGTCTGCGAGCCGTACGCGCAGTATCGCGCCCGCGAATACCTCGAACAGGGCAAGGTCGTGCTGATCCCCTGCGGGGTCGGGTACCCGTTCTTTTCGACGGACACCGGCATGATGCTCCGTGCGGCGGAGCTGCAATGCGACATCCTGCTTTCCGCCAAGAATGTCGACGGGGTCTACGACAGCGACCCAGCGGTCGATCCGAACGCGAAAAAGTACGAAAAACTGACCTACGACGAGATGCTCTCGAAGGGGCTGAAGGCCATCGACCTGACCGCTTCCGCCATCGGGCGGGAAAACGGGATCCCCGCGCTGGTGTTCGGGCTTTCCGATCCGGCGAACATCACGCGTGCCGTGCTGGGAGAGCCGGTCGGCACGATCATTCAACCGTAAAACCAACCAAATTATTTTAAGGAAAGGAAGTACGCAAATGAAATTCGACACCCGTGCCCACGAGACAAAAATGCAGAAAACGCTGGAGGTGCTGGAGCGCGACTTCGACTCCATTCGCGTCGGCCGCGCGTCCGTGCGCGTGCTGGACCAGATCACCGTCCCCTATTACGGCGTCCCGACCGCGATCGAAGGGGTCGCAACGGTCAAATCGCCGGACCCGCGCACGCTGATCATCCAGCCGTGGGAGAGCAGCATGCTCAAGGAGATCGAGAAAGCCATCGCCGCGAGCGACCTCGGCATCATGCCGCAGAACGACGGCAAGGTCATTCGCCTGCCGTTCCCGCCGCTGACCGAGGAGCACCGCCGCGACCTGACGAAAAAGGCGTCCAAACTCGGCGAAGAGGCGAAGGTCGCCGTCCGCAACGTGCGCCGCGAGGCGAATGACGAGATCAAGAAGCAGAAGAAGGACGGCATTCTGACCGAGGACGACCAGCGTTCGGCGGAGAAGGCGGTACAGGACCTGACCGACCGCTACTGCAAGCTGGTCGACGAGAAGGTCGCGAAGAAGGAAAAGGAGATCATGGAGCTCTGATGGCGGAGGAGCGGTTTGCCCGGCTGCCGGCGCACCTCGCCGTCATCATGGACGGCAACGGCCGCTGGGCGAAGAAACGGCTGCTGCCCCGCACGGCGGGGCATAAGGTGGGGGTGGACACGTTCGCGGAGGTGGTAGGCGCCTGCAGCGACTTGGGGATCCCCTACCTGACCGTGTACGCCTTTTCGACGGAGAACTGGAAGCGGGATGCGTCGGAGGTGCAGGAGCTTTTGCGGCTGATGGGGCAGGGGATCAAGCGGTTCCTGCCGGATATGCACCGCAAGAATATCCGGCTCTCCCTGCTCGGGGAGCTGGAACGGTTCCCGGAGAAGGAGCGGGCGGAATTGCTTGCCTGCGAGCGGGAGCTTTCGGAAAACACCGGGATGCTGCTTTCGGTCTGCCTGTCCTATGGCGGGCGGCAGGAGCTGGTCCGGGCGTTCAACGAACTGCTCGCGGAAGGCGCGAAGGCGCCGGTCACGGCGGAGGACGTCGAAAAGCACCTCTATACGGCGGGGCTCCCCGACCCGGACCTGGTCATTCGCACGAGCGGGGAGTACCGCATTTCCAACTTCCTGCTCTGGCAGTCCGCCTACGCGGAATACTATTTTACCGACGTCTGCTGGCCGGACTTCAAGCCCAAAGAACTCTATAAAGCGCTTCACGCCTACGAGAACCGCTCGCGACGGTTCGGAGGCGCGTAAAAAGGAGGCGGTGCCGATGCTGAAACGAATTTTGACGGCGGTCGTCGCGCTGGCGGTGCTGGTGCCGGTCCTGCTGTTTGCGCCGTACTGGGCGGTGCAGGGGGTATTCGCGCTGCTGGCGGCGGTCGCGGTGTACGAGATCGCCGGGTGCGTCGGTCTGCGCCGGGAATGGGCGCTGACGGCGCTGACGATGCTTTTCTGCGTCGGCGGGATCCTCGCGCCGAACCTCTATGAAGGCTGGCTCCGTTCCGGCAGCTGGATGCGTGCCGACGAGATCATGTCGGGGGGAGATACCGGGCAGTTCCTGTTGGGGCTCTCCAAAGGCGTGACGATGGGGTGCGTTGCGGCGCTGGCGCTGACCTATCTGGTCTTTGCGGTGGTTCGGCATCGGAAACTGCCGGTCGACCGCCTGCTGACGCAGCTCGGCATGACCGCGTACGTCGCGCTCGGATTCTGGGCGCTCTGCCGGCTGACGTGCAGTGAAGAGACCTCGCCGCTGTATGCAAGACCGCTGCTTTGGGTCGCGCTGTGCATCCCGTGGGTCGCGGACACGCTCGCGTATTTCACCGGGTATTTTCTCGGAAAACGCAAGCTCTGCCCGGAAATTTCGCCAAAAAAGACGATCGAAGGGGCGATCGGCGGCGTGGTCGGCACCGGCGTGGTCGCGCTGGTCGTCTACGGCTGCGTCCGGGGGTGGGATTCCCTACTTTCCCTGCTCGTCGTTTTCTGCGGGGCGATGCTGTTAGCGGTGGTTTCGATTTTCGGCGACCTGTTTGCGTCGCTGCTCAAGCGGCACTTCGGCGTGAAGGATTACGGCTTCCTGTTCCCGGGGCACGGCGGGGTCCTGGATCGGTTCGACAGCACGATCCCGGTCGCGCTGGTCCTGCGGGCGCTGGTGATCTGGACGCCGTTGGGAGGGCTGCTGTGAGATGACGGATTCGGTTTGTATCCTCGGCTCGACCGGCTCGATCGGAACGCAGGCGCTGGACGTAGCGCGGACGCTGGGGCTTCGGGTCACGGCGCTCGCCGCCGGAAAGCGGGACGAAGAACTGGAAGCGCAGTGCCGGGAATTTCGCCCGCAAACGGTCTACATCGACGAAAGCCGCTACGCGTCCCTGAAAACCCGGCTCGCCGACACCGACGTGCGCGTCGTCACCGGCGAAACCGAGCTTTCCGCCCTCGCGGCGGAGGACGCGTCCCCGGTCGTGCTCAACGCCCTGACCGGGATTTTAGGGCTTCGACCGACGCTTGCGGCGATCGAAGCGGGCAAGGATGTCGCGCTGGCGAACAAGGAGACGCTGGTCGCGGGCGGGGAACTGGTCATGTCCCGTGCGCGGGAGAAGCGCGTCCGCATCTTGCCGGTGGACAGCGAGCATTCGGCGATCTTCCAATGCCTGCAGGGCGGCGGAACGCCGAAAAAGATCCTGCTGACCGGGTCCGGCGGGCCGTTTTACGGCAAAAACCGGCAATTCCTCGAAACCGTCCGCCCGGAGGACGCCCTGCGGCACCCGAACTGGCGGATGGGCGCGAAGATCACGGTCGACAGCTCGACGCTGATGAACAAGGGGCTGGAGCTGATCGAGGCGGTGCATTTGTTCGGCGTGCGCCCGGAGCAGGTCGAGGTGGTGGTGCAGCGGGAGAGCGTCGTACATTCGCTGGTGCAGTTCGCGGACAACGCGGTGCTCGCGCAGCTGGGAACGCCGGATATGCGGCTGTGCATCCAGTACGCGCTGACCTACCCGGAGCGTCTGCCCTGCCCCGCGGCGGAACTTGATTTATTCGCCGTCGGGGAACTGCATTTCGCCCGCCCGGACACCGAGACCTTCCCGCTGCTTTCGCTCGCGCGGGACGCCGCCGTCAAGGGCGGCAGCCTGCCCGCCGCGATGAACGGCGCGAACGAGGAAGCGGTCGGACGCTTCCTGCGCGGGGAGATCCGCTATACGGAGCTGTTCGATCTGGTTCGTCTTGCGGCGGAAAAGACGCGTTTCCGCCCGTCCCCGACGCTTTCGGACGTCTTTGACGCCGACGCAGAAGCGCGGGAATTCGTCCGGCGCCGGTAAATGCGCCGGGACGCGCACACGGAAAGGAAGAACTGTTTTGCTGATCGTTACGATTCTGGTCACGCTGCTGATTTTCGGACTGCTGATCACCATTCACGAACTGGGGCACTATCTGGTCGCCCGGGCGTGCAAGGTCGCCATTCTGGAGTTTTCCATCGGCATGGGACCGAAGATCAAGAGCTGGGAAGGAAAAGTGAATACGTTTTCCTTGCGCGCCATTCCGATCGGCGGGTACGTCCGTATGCTCGGGGAACCCGGCGAGGAGAGCACGCCCGAAGCGCTTGCCGCGTGTATCGGGCGGTACGCCATCAACGAGGTGCATTTGCTCAAGCGGATGCTCATCGTGCTGGCGGGACCGTTCATGAACGTCCTGCTGGGGTTCGCCGTCATGCTGCTGCTCGTGAGTTCGAGCGCCGCCATCGGCAGCACGCAGGTCGCCCGGTTTCTGGACGGGAACGTCAGCGGGCAGGAGGGCGGTCTGCGCGAGGGGGACGAGATCCTCAAGGTCAACGGGAAAACCATCCACTGCTACCCGGACCTGTCCTACGCGATCCTGTCGGACGGGACCGAGCCGATTGACCTGCTGGTCGAGCGGGAGGGGCAGAAGGTCCTTTTGGAGGACGTGCGGTTCGGCACGACGACCGAGGACGGCGTCCTGCTCGGGCAGATCGATTTTTCGGTGTACGCGAAGGAAAAGACCCCGCTGACCATCCTTTCGGAGAGCTTCTGGCAGGGATGCAGCATGGTCTACCTGACCGTGGATTCGTTGGTCGATACCATCCGCGGACGGTACGGATTGGACGCGATCGGCGGCCCGGTCGCCATCGGCGGGCAGGTCGGGGAGACGATCGAGCAGAGCCAGGATTTCGCGGACACGCTGCGGAATTTGGGCAGTATGACGGCGCTGATCTCGGTTTCGCTCGCCATCACGAATCTGCTTCCGCTCCCGGCGCTGGACGGCGGGCGGTTCCTGCTGTATGTGCTGGAAGCCATCCGGCGCAAGCCGCTTTCGCAGAAGGTGGAAACGGCGCTGAACGCCGGGTGCATGATTCTGCTGTTCGCGCTGATGATCTTCATATTTTTCAAGGATCTGATCAATCTTGCCTGACGGGAAGGAGAGGGGGAGCCGCATGGAACGCAGGAAAAGCCGGGAAGTGAACGTCGGCGGCGTCAGAATCGGCGGGAATGCGCCGATTTCCGTGCAGTCCATGACGAATACGCCGACGGCGGACCGCGTTTCGACGCTCGCGCAGATCAAATCCCTCGCGGACGCGGGGTGCGACCTCGTACGGGTCACGGTCAACACGCCGGAGGCGGCGGAGGCGGTCGGGTACCTGTGCGCACACGCGCCGGTCCCGCTGGTCGCGGACATCCATTTCGATTACCGGCTCGCGCTCGCCGCCGCGGAAGCGGGAATCGCGAAGCTGCGCATCAACCCGGGCAACATCGGCTCGGAGGAGGGCGTTCGCGCCGTCGCGGAGCTCTGCCAAAAGAAGGGCATCCCGGTCCGCATCGGCATCAACGGCGGGTCGCTCGAGCGGGAACTGCTCGCGAAGTACGGCGGACCTGTGCCGGAAGCGCTCTGCGAAAGCGCTCTGAAGGCGGCGTCGGTGTTCGAGCGGTACGGGCTGGACAAGCTGGTGCTGTCGGTCAAGTGCTCGTCCGTGCCGGACATGATCCGGGCGAACCGGCTGCTTGCCGAGCGGTGCGATTACCCGCTGCACCTCGGCGTGACGGAGACCGGCACCCTGCGCGGCGGGAGCATCAAGTCCGCCGTCGGGATCGGGTCGCTTCTGTGCGACGGCATCGGGGACACCGTGCGCGTTTCGCTGACGGCGGACCCGGTCGAGGAGGTCCGTGCGGCGAAGGAGATCTTGCAAGCGTGCGGGCGTTCCGGCGGCGTCAACCTGATCTCCTGCCCGACCTGCGGGCGGACGCAGGTGGATCTGATCCGCTACGCGAACGCGCTGCAGGAGCGCATCGACAAGCTCGACGTCAGGACCGGGAAAACCGTGACCGTCGCGCTGATGGGTTGCGCGGTCAACGGACCGGGCGAAGCGCGGGAGGCGGACGTGGGCGTCGCCTGCGGCAAGGGCGAGGGACTGCTCTTCCGCAAGGGCGTGACGGTGCGGAAGCTGACGGAGGAAGAGATCCTGCCGACGCTCTGGACGGAACTTCTGGCGTTGCTGGAACAAGGGGAAACAGATGGGCAATGAAGTTTTGGAACAATTCAAAAGGAAATTTCCCCGCCTGAAGCCGGACCCGGTCTGGGAGTCCGCCGTCGGGCGGATGCGGTCGTTTTCGGTCCGCGTCAACAAGGCGGAATTCTGGGTGACGGTGGACTGCGCGTTCGACGCGCCGGAGGACCCGCGTGGGCTGATTCTGCTGGAAAAGCGGATTCTGGAGGACTATTCGCTCAAGGGCGTGCGGGTTTCACCGTCATACCCGTCCGACTGCTTTTCCGCGTCCTGCGTGCCGGGGCTGCTTTGCTGGCTGCAGCGGCGGAGCGGGGAAGGGGTCAGCTACGGGTTCTTTGAGGAGTGCGAAAGCAGCTTCGACCGAGACGCGATGCTTCTGGAGATCCGGCTGCGCAACGGGGTCAGCCCGTCCTGCGTGGAGCGGAGCGGGTCGAAAGGGTTTCTGGAAACCTGCATCCGCGAGCAGTTCGGGCTGAACGTCGAGGTCCGTATCGTCGGCGGGGAGGTCGATCCGGCGATGTACGAGCCGCCGGGCATGCGGGAACTGCTTCTTGCCGCGAGCGATGTGCCCGACGCGGGGGAATCGCAGGCGCGGACGGACGTCGACCGGGGGCACGGCATGGCGCTCGACCCGATCCCGGACAGCCGCGCGTCCGTCGAGCAGACCGCCGACGGGCGCACCCTGCTGCACGCGGGGCGAATGCTGTTCGACATCACTGAACCGCAGTCCTGCTACCGAACGCTGAAAAATCGCTCGGAACTGATCCCGATCCGGCGCATCCAGCCCCAAAGCTACGTCGCGTTCGCCGGAAAACTGTTTGAATGGGAAGAAAAAGAGAACTACGAGCGGGAAAAGAATACCTTCCGCATGTTCGTCACGGACGGAGAGGGTTCCGTCATGCTGCGCTTCCAGGCGCCGAAGGGGACGCCGTTCCCGAAGGCCCCGGCGTATATCCTCGTCGAGGGGTTCGCGGACTTTTCGGACTACGACAAGGAGATCGTGGTCCGCGCGAACGCGATCGCGACGGTCAAGGCGATCTTCCGCCGGGAAACGCACCCGGAGCCGCGCGTGGAACTGCACTGCCACACCAATATGTCCGCCATGGACGCCCTGACCGACCCGGCGGCGCTGATGAAGCGCTGCCAGGAGTGGGGCTGCCCCGCCGTCGCCGTCACCGACCACGGCAACCTGCAGGCGTTCCCGGAGATCATGCTCGCTACCAAGAAGAACCCGGACGTCAAGCCGATCTACGGCATGGAAGGGTATCTGGTCGACGACACCGCGCGTGCGGTGTTCTCCTATACCGAAAAAAAGGACAACAAGGACTTCGGCAAGGACCCGTTCGTCATTTTCGACATCGAAACGACCGGGCTTTCGGCGCAGACCTGCGGCATCACGCAGATCGGCGCGATCCGCTGGCAGGGTGGCAAACAGCTCGAGAGCTTTTCGACCTACGTCAACCCGGAAATGCCGATCCCGGCGGAGATCACCGAGAAAACCGGCATCACGGACGAGATGGTCGCGGACGCGCCGACGCGGGAGCAAGCGGTCCGGGCGCTTCTGGAATTTGCCGACGGGCAGATGCTCGTCGCCCACAACGCTTCGTTCGACTGCTCGTTTATCCGCAAGGCGGCGCTGGACTTCGGCATTCCGTTCCCGAACCCGTCCCTCGACACGCTCGCGCTTTCCCGGTACATCAACGCCGAACTGCAGCGGCACCGCCTCGACATGCTGGCGCGCTACTACAAGCTCGGCGACTTCAACCATCACCGGGCGGACGCCGACACCGAGATGCTCGCCCGCGTCTTCGGCTGTATGGTCCGCAAGCTCGAACAGAACGGGATCCATACGACCGACGAGATGGTCGCCGCGATGGCGGAAAACTGCGACCCGAAGCGGCTGAAGCCCTACCACATCGTCCTGCTGGCGAAGAACCAGACGGGGCTGAAAAACCTGTATAAGATCGTTTCGGAGTCCTACCTCAACTATTTCCGAACCAATCCCCGTATCCCGAAAACCGTGCTGGAGGAGCACCGGGAGGGGCTGATCCTCGGTTCCGCCTGCGTCGCGGGGGAACTGTATCAGGCGGTGCTGGAGGGAAAAACCTTCGAGGAGCTCTGCAAGATCGCGGAGCTGTACGATTACTTGGAGATCCAGCCGTGGACCAACAACTGGTTCCTGTTCGAGGAGGGGCGGCTGGGGACCGACCCGGAAAAGGCCCGCGAGCAATTGCGGGAGAACGATCGGACCATCCTGCGGGTCGCCGAAAAGCTGGGC
The DNA here is from genome assembly GCA_947630765.1 of uncultured Clostridia bacterium. Lineage (GTDB taxonomy): Bacteria > Bacillota > Clostridia > Oscillospirales > CAG-382 > Coliplasma. The sequence continues at coordinate 17,313 of CANRIX010000013.1, forward strand.
AAGCCGGTCTGCGCGACCGGGGACGTGCATTTCCTCGACCCGGAGGACGAACTGTACCGGCAGATTTTGCTGATCGGGCAGAAATTTTCCGACGGCGGGCGGGAAACGAAGCTGTTCTTCAAGACGACCGAGGAGATGCTCGACGCCTTTTCCTTCCTCGGGCCGGAAAAGGCGCACGAGGTCGTCGTCGAAAATCCGCGAAAGATCGCCGAGAGCGTCGAACGGCTCAAGCCGATCCCGGACGGGCAGTATACGCCGAGCATCCCGGGCGCGGAGGAGGACCTGATCCGTTCCTGCCACGACACGGCGCACAAGATGTACGGCGACGTGCTGCCGGAGGTCGTGCAGAACCGCATGGACAAGGAGCTCAATTCCGTCGTCAAGAACGGGTACGCGGTGCTTTATATCATCGCGCGGAATCTGGTGCGCAATTCGGAGGAGCACGGCTACTACGTCGGTTCGCGCGGGTCGGTCGGCTCGTCGTTCATCGCGACGCTCGCCCATATTTCCGAGGTCAACCCGCTCCCGCCGCACTGGCGGTGCCCGAACTGCCTGCACAGCGAGTTCGTGCTGGACGGTTCCTACGGGTCCGGGTTCGATATGCCGGACAAGGACTGCCCGCACTGCGGGACGAAGATGATCGTCGACGGACACGACATCCCGTTCGAGACGTTCCTCGGGTTCCACGGCGAAAAAGCGCCGGACATCGACCTGAATTTCTCCGGCGACGTGCAGTCCGCCGCGCACAAGTACACCGAAGTGCTGTTCGGGGCGGAGAACATCTTCCGCGCCGGGACGGTCGGCACTCTGCAGTCGAAAACCTGCTTCGGCTTCGTCAAGCACTATTTAGAGGACGCCGGCAAGGACCTGACCCGTGCCGAGCAGGAGCGGCTCATCTGCGGCTGTCTCGGCGTCAAGCGCACGACGGGGCAGCACCCGGGCGGCATCGTCGTCATTCCGAAGGACCACGAAATTTACGATTTCACGCCGGTGCAGTACCCGGCGGATAAGGCGGAATCCGGGGTCATCACCACCCACTTCGCGTTTGATTACCTGCACGATACCCTGCTCAAGCTGGATATCCTCGGGCACGATGTGCCGACGTTCTACCGGGTGCTCGAGGAGTACACCGGCAAGTCGGTCATGGCCCTGCCGATGAACGACCCGGACGTGTACGAGCTGTTCAAATCCACAAAACCGCTCGGGATCCGTCCGTCGGACATCGACTGTCCGCTCGGCACGCTCGGTCTGCCGGAATTCGGCACGAGCTACGCCATTCAGATGATCCTCGACGCGAAGCCGCAGAACTTTTCGGACCTTTTGCAGATCTCCGGGCTTTCCCACGGAACGGGCATCTGGCTCGGCAACGGCAAGGACCTGATCGCCAACGGGACCTGCACCATCCACGAGATCATCGGGACCCGTGACAGCATCATGCTCTACCTCATGCAGAAGGGGCTGGAGTCCTCGGTCGCGTTTGAGGCGATGGAGCGCACCCGCAAGGGGAAGGGGCTGACGCCGGAGCTGATCGACGCGATGCAGAAGTGCGGCGTGCCGGACTGGTATATCGAATCCTGCCAGAAGATCAAGTACATGTTCCCGAAGGCGCACGCGGCCGCCTACGTCATCGCCGCCCTGCGGATCGGCTGGTTCAAGATCAACTACCCGGTCGAGTTCTATGCGACCTATTTCACGGTCAAATCGGATACGTTCGACGGGGCGCTGGTCATGCAGGGGCTTCCCGCGATCAAGGCGCGTCTGCGCGAGCTCGGGCAGAGCCAGAACCTTACGGCGAAGGACGAGGATATGATGGTCATCCTCGATCTGGTCGTCGAGATGTACGCGCGGAACGTGGAATTCCTGCCGGTGCGGGTGTTCCATTCGGACGCGAGGCGGTTTTTGCCGGAGGACGGGAAGGTGCGGCTCCCGTTTTCGTCGCTCGCGGGCGTGGGCGCGAGCGCGGCGGAGCATATCTGCGACGCGCTCTCCTCGGGACGCGCCACGACGGTCGAGGAGCTGGAAAGCGAACCGGGCGTCGGCCGAAGCATCGTCGAACTGCTGCGGCAGCACGGCTGTCTGGAAGGGCTGCCGGAATCCAACCAATTGACCCTGTTTTAGGAAGGAACTCCCATGGCACTGATTGATTTACATCTGCACACGCATATTTCGTTCGATTGCCAGCCGATGTCCACGCTCGCGGGCGCCTGCGACGCCGCGCTGCGCACTGGGGTCGGCGTCCTCGCGCTGACCAACCACTACGAGCTCGACGGCGTGCTCGCCGGGCAGATTCGGTCGCCGGACCACGCGCAGGAGGAGCGGGAATTACTCGAAGCGCGGCAGGTTTTCGCCGGGAAGCTGGAGATCCTGCGGGGCATCGAGCTCGGACAGCCCTACGCGTCGCCGGAGGAAGCCGAACGGCTGCTTTCCGCGCGTCCCTACGACGTGGTGCTCGGTTCGGTGCACCACCTGTCGAACGGGGTGGACTTCTACGACGTGCGGAACAAGGACCTGCCGAACGGGACGCTGCGTGAAATGTGGCGGGATTACCTGTCGCTCCTGTATACCGTCGCGTCGGAAACGCCGGTGGACGTGCAGACGCATATCTGCTACCCGCTGCGGTATCTGCCGACGGAAAAGCGGCGGGAGATCACCGGGCTGCCTGGCGGGGAGCGGGAGCAGTTTACCCCCATCTTCCGCAAGCTCGCGGAGCGCGGGATGGCGCTGGAGATCAATACGGCAGCCCTGCGGAACCCGGCGGCGCATCTGCCGGTCCCGGACCCCGGGCTGGAACTGCTGAAGCTCTACCGCGAACTGGGCGGGGAATTCCTGACCCTCGGAAGCGACGCGCACGTCCCCGGCGACGTGGGGACCGGGCTGCGGGAGGGTGCGCGGCTGGCCGAAGAAGCCGGCTTCCGCTATCTGACCGTGTTCCGCGAACGAAAACCGTATCCTATTCTGATTTCGGAGGTACTGTCATGAACGATAAGAACACCATTCTTTCCTATCTGGAAAACGACGCCCACCTCGACGCCAAGACTCTCGCGGTCATGCTGGGTCGCACAGAGGAGGACGTCGCGAAGGAGATTGCCGCCTGCGAAGCGGACGGGACCATCCTTTCCTACAAGACCGTCGTCAACTGGGAAAAGACCGACCGGCGCATGGTCCGCGCCTTCATCGAGCTGAAAACCATCCCGCAACGGGACAAGGGCTTCGGCGCCGTCGCGGAGCGCGTCGCGCAGTATCCGCAGGTCAAGAGCGTGTTTCTGATGTCCGGCGGATTCGATTTGGCGCTGTTCGTGGAAGGGGAGAGCATGCGGGACGTGGCGCTGTTCGTCGCGGAAAAGCTCGCGACGATGGACGGCGTGACGTCCACGGCGACCCACTTCGTTTTGCAGACCTATAAGGACAACGACGTGGTGTTTCAGCCCCGCGAAACCGACCAGAGAGGAAACAGTTGGTGATGTTTGATCCTACGACAAGACTCAATCGACAGATCGTCGATATCCGCCCGTCCGGCATTCGGAAATTCTTCGACGTGCTGGACGAGATGAAGGACGTCATCTCCCTGACCGTCGGTCAGCCGGATTTCGTCACCCCCTGGCATATCCGCGACGCGGGCATCCGCTCGCTGGAGGAGGGGAAAACCTACTATACGTCCAACAACGGGCTGCTCGAGATGCGCGAGCAGATCGCCGCCTACCAGAAGCGCCGTTTTTCGCTGGAATACGACCCGAAAACCGAGATCATCGTCACCGTCGGCGGGAGCGAAGCGATCGACCTCGCGATCCGCGCGACGGTCAATCCGGGGGACGAGGTGCTGGTGCCGGAGCCCTGCTTCGTTTGCTACGCGCCGCTGGTTTCGCTCGCGGGCGGGACGCCGGTCACCATTCCGCTCCGACAGGAGAACGGTTTCAAGCTGACGGCGGAGGAGCTTCGCGCGGCCATCACCCCGCGCACGAAGGCGCTCGTGCTGGCGTTCCCGAACAACCCGACCGGCGCGTGCCTGACCGCCGACGAGCTTTCTTCGCTCGCCGACGTTCTGCGGGAGACGGACGTTCTGGTTTATTCGGACGAGATCTACGCCGAACTGACCTACGACTTCCGCCATACGTCCATCGCCTCCCTGCCGGGGATGCGGGAGCGCACGGTGGTTGTCGGCGGGTTCTCCAAGGCGTACGCCATGACCGGCTGGCGGCTTGGCTACACGCTCGCCCCGGCGTGGGTCACGAAGCAGATGGCGAAGATCCACCAGTACGGCATCATGTGCGCCCCGACGACCAGCCAGTACGCGGCGATCGAAGCGCTGCGGAACGGCGACGCCGACATCGAGCGGATGAAAGCGGAGTACCGCGCCCGTCGGAACCTGATCGTCGAGCGGCTGCGGGGCATCGGACTGTCCTGCTTCCTGCCGGAGGGGGCGTTCTATGTGTTCCCGTACATCGGTGGATTCGGGCTTTCGAGCGAGCAATTCTGCGAGAAATTGCTGCACGAGAAGCACGTCGCGATCGTCCCGGGCGATGCGTTCGGCTCGAGCGGAGAGGGCTTTGCCCGCCTGTCCTACGCCTATTCCGTCCGGCATATCGAGCAGGCGGTCGCGCGGATCGGCGAATTCCTGCAAACGCTGTGAGTGCGCGGGTGCTTCGCGCGTCCGCGTTCGCGAAGATCAACCTGTCCCTTTCCGTGACCGGCGTGCGGGAAGACGGCATGCACACCCTGCGGACGGTCATGCAGACGGTTTCCCTGTGCGATACCGTCAAAGCGTCGCGGGCGGACGGATTGACCTTTTCCTGCTCGGTCCCGTCGCTTGCGGGGGAAAGCAACCTCTGCGTCCGGGCGGCGAAGGCGTTTTTCGGGGAAACCGGGCTTGCACCGGGGGTGTCCCTTCGGCTGGAAAAGCGGATCCCGACCGGCGCGGGGCTGGGCGGCGGAAGCGCGGACGCGGCGGCGGTGCTTCGGCTGTTGAACCGCCTGTACGGCGAACCGCTGCCGGAGGACGCGCTCTATCCGCTCGCGGCGAGGCTGGGCGCGGACGTGCCTTTCTGCCTGCGCGGCGGGAAATGCCTTTGCACCGGCGTCGGCGAGGAGCTGACCCCCCTGCCGGACGGCGAAACGCTGTATCTGGTTATCGCGAAGGGGGACGGCAGCCTTTCGACGGCGGAGATGTACCGCCGTCTGGACGAAACCTCTGCCGAAACCGGCGCGCTCAACCAGTTTGAACCGATCGCGGAGGCGCTGCTCTCGGAGATTTGCGCCGTGCGGGAAGCGCTGCGGTCCGCCGGCGGCGAGGGCGCACGCATGACCGGCAGCGGGAGCGCGCTGTTCGCGTTTTTCCCGACGGTCCGGGCGGCGGAAACCGCCGCGCAAACGTTGCGGACGACCCACCGCGTCTTTGCCGAGGCTTGCCGGACGGTCTCCCGCGCGGAAATCACGGCATCTCCGCCGGAAAATTTTTCTGCTTTCGATTGAGAGCGGGCGTTTCCTGTCCATACTCCTTTTGCAACGAAAAAAAGGAGAAACGGACATGGAAGAACAACGTACATGGAAACTTTGGGAACGGGCGGTCTGCGCAGTCTGCGCGTCGGTGCTGCTGCTGTTCGCGGTGGATCTGGCGATCCCGGCGAAGGAAGCGGACATCTACGACACGGTCATTCGCCTGCACATCCTCGCCCGGTCGGACGACGAAGAGGACCAGACGGTCAAGCTGCTGGTGCGGGACGCGATCCTCGCGGAATGCGGGGACCTGTTTTCGGAGACGGAGACAACCGAGGAAGCGCTCGCGCAGCTGGACGAAGCCGCAGGACGCATGGAGGAGATCGCCAACCGCGTGCTCGCGGAGCAGGGGGTCCCCTACCGGGCGAAGGCGGTGTTCGGCGACGAGCGATACCCCACGCGGGAATACGACGGGGCGGTGTTCCCCGCAGGCGAATACCGTTCCCTGCGGATCCTGCTCGGGGACGGCGAGGGGCAGAACTGGTGGTGCTGCCTGTTCCCGCCGCTGTGCATGTCCGCCGCAAGCGCCGAGGACAGTCTGGATGCCGTCGGGCTGGACACGTCCTCCGGCAAGGTGTTCACCCGTAAAACCTATCGATTCCGTTTGAAGCTATTGGAGTGGTTTTCGTGCTTTACCTGATGACCGGCCCCGCGGGGAGCGGAAAAACCGAACGGCTGTACGACGAACTGGAGCAGGCGTACCGGGCGGGGATCCCCTGCGTGTGGATCGCCCCGGAACAGCAGTCCGTGCAGGCGGAGCGGGAGATCCTGTCCCGCTTGGGGGACGGGTGCAACCTGTCGGTGGAGATTTTGAATTTTGAACGGCTGCCCGAGCGCGTCGCACGCGCCTACGGAGACCTCGCCGTGACCTACCCGGATAAGGGCGCTCTTTGCGCCCTTTTGTCCGTTTTGGCGTTTGAGCATAAGGGCGAACTGCGGGAGTACGCCGCCTGCGCGGAGGACGGGGAGTTCATCGACGGTCTGTTCGGGCTGTTCGGTCGGCTGCGTTCGGAGCAGATCCGCCCGGCGGACCTGCGGCGGGCGCTGGACGGCGGAAGGCTGGAAAGCCCGCGCCTGTGCGCGAAAGTGTCGGACATCGCGCTGCTTTACGCGGCGTACGACGCGTATTTTGACGAAAATCGTCGCGACCCCCGCGACGCGTTGAGCGTTTTGGCGGAGCAGCTGCCGGAAAAGCCGTTTTTCGCCGGAAAACTGGTGTTCGTGGACGGGTACTACACCTTCACCGGGCAGGAGTATGCGGTCTTAGAGCAGATCCTGCGGCAGGCGCAGGCGGTCTACTGCACCGCCGTGTACGACGGGCGGGAAATTTTCGAGGGGAACGAAGCGAGCGCGAAGCGGCTGATGCGCCTTGCGGGGGAATATCAGGAGATCCCGGTCGGTTCCTATCGGCGGAGCGAGCGGGAAGAACTGCGGTTTTTGGAGCAGAAGCTCTGGTCGGAGGATTCGCCGGTCTTCGACGCGGAGCCGGAAGCGATCCGGCTGGTGCAGGCGGAGAACCTGTTCGGCGAAGCGGAAGCGGTCGCGTCCGAGATTTTGCGCCTTGCGCGGGCGGGGTACCGCTATCGGGAGATCACCGTGCTCGCGCGGGGGACGGACGCGTACGCCGGGGTGCTCGACGCGGCGCTGCAGCAGAACCATATCCCGTTTTTCTTTACGGAGAAGGAGGAACTGCTGTCCTATCCGCTGTTCACCTTTGTCGGCGCGGCGATGGAACTGGTGACGACGGATTTTTCGCCGTACGCGGTGCGGCGGTACCTCAAGAGCGGCTACGCGGGGGGAACCATCGACGCGGAGAGCGGCGACCTGCTGCTGCGGTACGCGGAAAGCTGGGGTCTGCGCGGGAAAGCGTGGTACGGCGAGGAACCGTGGGAACGCAACCCGGACGGGTTCCGCGAAGGGGAATTGACCGAGGAGCAGGCTGCTCTGCTCGCGGCGGTCAACGGCGCGCGGGAGGCGTTGGCGCCCGCCTGGCGGGAACTGGTCGAGGCATTGCGGAAAAAGCCGCTTTGCGGGCGCGATATCCTGCGGGCGGTCTACGACCACCTCGAATGGGTCGGCGCACCGGCACTGTATGTGGAAAAGGTCAACGCACGTCTGCGGAGCGGAGAATGGGAGCGTGCGGAGAAGGAAAGCCAGCTCTGGTCGCTGCTGACCGGTATTTTCGAGCGGCTCGACGAGATCTGCGGGAAAAAACCGATGACGGTCCGGCGGATGCTTTCGCTGTTTTCGCTGACCGTGCGGCAGTACAGCCTCGGATCGATCCCGCCGTCGCAGGATTCGGTGACGATCGGGGAGGCGTCCCTGCTGCGTCCCGACCGCGCGCGGGCGGTCATCGTGATGGGCTGCGGGGACGGGGTGTTCCCGGCGTCCCCGGGCGACGACCCGCTGTTCGGCGACGCGGAAGCGACGGAACTGGAGACGGCGGGGCTTTCGGTGGTCGAACCCCGGCTTTCCCGCCTGCGCGCGGAGCGGTTCTACTTCTATTCTGCGGTCGCCGCCCCGTCCGAGCAGCTGGTGCTGACCTATCCGGCGTCGTCGCTGAAGGGGGAAACGCTTCGCCCGTCCCCCGCGATCCTGCGTATGCGCGCGCTTTTCCCGCGTCTGCGCACGCTTCTGTACACCGGCGTCGGAGAGCAGGCGCTGTTTTCGGCGGAAAACGCGTCGGCGGTGTTCTTTACGCTGCCCGACGGGCAGGAACGGGAAGCCCTGCGCGGCTTGCTCGCCGAAAAGGGGATCGAACCGCCTGCCGCACGCCCGGCGATCGCCGACCCGGTCGCCCGCATTTCGTTCGGGGAACGCACCCTGCGCCTGTCGCCGAGCGCGCTCGAACGGTACCGCTACTGCCCGTTTTCCTACTTCGGGTCGCACCTGCTGAAGCTCAGGGAACTGCGGAAGAACGGGTTCGACACGACGACGGCGGGGACGTTCGTCCATCGGATCCTCGAACGCTTCCTCGACCGCCACATGGCAAACGGACGCTTTGAACCGCCCGCGTCCGAGGCGGAGCTGGACCGGGAAACGGACGAGCTGTTCCGCGAACAGCTGGATGCGATCAACGCCGCGAACGGCGCGAACGCTCGCTTCCGGCTCACCTGCCGCAACCTGCGCAGGACCCTGCGGCTGCTGCTCGTGACCCTGTCCGGGGAGCTCGCGGGCAGCCGGTTCCGGCCGGTGGGCTTTGAGGTCCGCCTTGGGCTCGGTCCCGGCGGGCTTCCGGCGCCGGAATTGCCGTGCGGGGACGGGAAAACCGTTTCGCTGCGCGGCGTGATCGACCGCGTGGACGAGTACGAGCGGGACGGCGAACGGTATGTGCGGGTGGTGGATTACAAGACCTATAAAAAGGAACTCAAGCTCGACTTCGTGCGGGAATACGGGATCGACGAGCAGATGCTGTTATACCTGTTCGCATACTGCCGCGTGACGTCGGACGGGCGCGAACAGGCGAAGCCGGCGGGCGTGCTGTACCAACCGGCGGTCCTCCCGGTCATCCAGGCGACGGGGAACGAGAGCGACGAGGAGATCCGCAGAAAGGCGGAGAAGGAGATCCGGCAGTCCGGGCTTCTTCTCGAGGACGCGGAGATCGTGCGGGCGATGGACGAGAGCGAAAGCGGGCGGTATATCCCGGTGACGCCGGGCGCGGACGGGACGGTCAAGCACACCGCCTCGACCCTTTCGGCGGACGGATTCGACGAGCTCGGAAAACTGCTCGCGTCGCAGCTGCTCGACACGGCGGAACGCATTTTCGACGGGCAAATGGACGTCCGTCCGATTTCGCCGGACAGCATGCACAGCGCCTGCGCCCATTGCAATCTGCGTCCCGCTTGTCGGCGGCGCAAGGCGGATACGGAATCGGAGGAGGAATGAGCGAATGCCGAAGTGGACCACATCGCAGCGGGACGCGATCGACTCGCGGGACCTGACCCTGCTGGTTTCCGCCGGTGCGGGGAGCGGAAAGACCACCGTGCTGACCCAGCGGATCATCGAACGCATCGAGCGCGGGGACTCGGTCATGGATTTCCTGATCGTGACCTTCACGAACGCTTCCGCGGCGGATCTGAAGGAAAAACTGTATCAGGCGATCAGCCGCCTTGCTTCGGAGCACCCGCAGGACCGTCGCTACCGTGCACAGCTGTACCTGCTGCCGAGCGCACGAATCAGCACGATCGACGCGTTCTGCGGCGGGATCGTGCGGGCGAATTTCCAGGCGCTCGGCCTGTCCCCGAAGTTCCGTCAGGCCGACGAAAAGGAGGCGCGTCTGCTCGCGTTTGAATCCCTTGAGGACGCCGCCGACGAATTCAGCGAGCGGGAACCGGCGTCGTATGCCCTGCTATCCGACACGTTTTCGGACGGGAAAGGGGACGGTAAGCTGCTCGAGGTCCTGTTCGATCTTTACGGTCGCCTGCGGGCGTTCGACGACCCGTTCGGCTGGCTTGCGGAGAAGGGAAAGACCCTGCTTTCGGACGCGGAACGGATTTCCGGCGGGGGGGATGTTTTTGAGACCGCCGTCGGGCGTTCCCTGCGCGAGCTGCTGCTGCGTCGTCTGGAAGCGCTTTCGGACGAAGCGGACGAGCTGTGCGTTTTCCTCGCGGCGGCGGACGGTTCGCCGAAAATGACCGCGGCGGAATACCTGCGGACGCAGGCACGTCTGCTGTACGACGCGGCAAAGCGACCCTACGCGGTCTTTGCGGCGGCGGCAAAGGAATTCTGTACCGCGAGCGTGCCGTCCATGCAGGGGGGGAAACTGTCCGCGGCGGACCGCGAACGGTACAAAACCGCCCGTGCCGGGCTGAAAAAAGGGCTTTTCGATGTGGTTTCGCCCTTCCTTGCCGAACCGGCGGACGCAGCGGAGCAGTTTGCACAGACCGGGCGGGTGATCGGCGCGATGCTGGAGTTCCTGCGGGAATTTGACGGGCGCTACGCGGCGCTCAAGCGGGAGCGCGGCGTCATCGACTTTGCGGACGCCCCGCATTTCCTGCTGCAGCTGCTCGAAAAGGACGGGGAACCGACGCCGTTCTGTCTCGCCATGCGCCGGCAGATCCGGGAGATATACATCGACGAATACCAGGACGTTTCCCCGCTGCAGGATCGGCTTTTCTCCCTGCTTTCGGACGGGACGAACCGCTTCATGGTCGGGGACGTCAAGCAGTCCATCTACCGATTCCGCAACGCATACCCGGACATCTTTTTGGATTACAAGGATCGGTTCGCGGACTACGAAAACGCAAAAAACGACCCGGACGCGAAGCAGGCGCGCGTGTTCCTGCGGGAGAATTTTCGGTGCGGGGCGCAGATCGTGCGGTTCGTCAATATGCTTTTCCGCGTCACGACCGTCGGGACCGCGTATGAGCGGGAGTACCGGGGCGAGGAACTGGTTTTCGCCAAGAACACGGACGCCGAACCGTATCCCGTGACCGTCGCCGTCGCCCCGTACGAAAAGGACGCTTCCCTCGCGCAGGAGCGGGAAGCGGGGTTCATCGCCGACGAGATCGCCCGCTTGGTTTCGGACGAGCGGCGGGAAACGCCGGACGGGCCGGTCCCGTACCGTTACAGGGACGTCGTGCTGCTTTTCAGCGCGTTGAAAGGGCACACGGAAGTCTATGAGAAAGCCCTGCGGGAACGGGGGATCCCCTATCGGGTCACGACGGAAAGCCCCTTCTTCGACCGCCCGGAGATCCTGCTCGCCGTCGCGATGCTGCGGGCCGTCGACGACCCGACGGACGACGTCTCGCTCTTCGCCATGCTGCGCAGCCCTGTCGGCGGGTTTACCGCCGGGGAGGTCTACGCGGTCCGCTGCGCGATGCGGGAACCGGGTCCGCTGTGCCGTGCGCTGCGGTACGCGGCGGAGGACGGCGGTGCGCTCGCGGAGGGGCTTCCCGAAAAGTGCGCCGGCTTCCTCGCCAACCTCGACCGCATGCGCCTGTCCGCGGAGGGAATGCCCTGCCACGCCTTCCTTTGGGAGCTGTATACGCGGTACGGGCTGCTGTCCCTCTGCAGCCGGCGGGAGCGGAACGGACTGCTGCTGCTGTTCGATTTCGCCCGCAGATTCGAGTCCGGCGGGTACAAGGGGCTTTCCGGGTTCCTATCCTACCTGCGTGCGTCGGAGGAGCGCGAGGTCGACCCGGCCGGCGCGGAGGATCTCGGCGACGAGGACTGCGTCCTGCTGATGTCGATCCACAAATCCAAAGGGCTCGAATACGAGACGGTGTTCCTGTGTGACTGCGAGCGGAACCTGTTCGGCGGGAATACGCGGAATTCGTACACATTGCTTCGCAAGGACGGGATCTTTTTCCGGCTGCGGGATTCGGAGCGGCTGACCGAGCGGGAGACCCTGCTGAACAGCTACGCGTCCATGGCGGAGCGGGACGCGGCGTACGGCGAGGAACTGCGCAAGCTGTACGTTGCCTGCACCCGTGCGCGGGAGCGGCTGTACCTGGTCGGCAAATGCAAGCGGGGCGACCTTGACGACGACCTTCACCGGCGTTCCCCGCGCAGCGTGCTCGACATCGTGATGAACGCGGTGCGGTCCGAGGAAGAGCCGGACTGCCGGGTCTTGCGGGTGCTTTCCGAACCGGCGGACGAACGGGCGGAAGAAGCGGCCGCGCCCCCGCCCGCCCCTGCGGAAGTCCCGCCGGAACCGTCCTTCCTCACCCCGGAGGCGATTGCGGCGGTGCGGTTTTCCTATCCGTTCCGCGACAGCGACCTTCCGGCGAAGGTTTCCGTCTCTGCGCTCAAGGAAGGGACCTTCCGGCGGGGCGCCGTCGTGGAATACAGCGCGTCGTCGCTGCTGCGCACGCCGTCCTTCCTCGGCGAAACTGCCGGCGGAACAGCGGCGGACGCCGGGACGGCCAACCACGTGTTCCTGCAGTTCTGCCGCTGGGAAAACGTGGAGAAAAACGGCGTGCACGCCGAGGTGGAACGCCTGCGGGCGACCCGCATGCTGCGCGAGGAACAGCTTTCCCTGCTCGACGAGAGCGGGCTGGAGCGGTTCTTCCAAAGCAGCCTGTACGCCCGCATTCGCGCGAGCAGCGCGGTTTACCGCGAGCAGCGATTTTCCGTTCGGGTCCCCGCGACGCTGCTCGGCGGGGACGAGGGGGAGGACGTGCTGCTGCAGGGGGTCATCGACTGCTTTTTCGCCGAGGCGGACGGTAGCATGACCGTCGTCGACTACAAGACCGACCGCATTTCGGACGGTGCGCTGCTGCGAAAGAAGCACGCGCTGCAGCTGGAATGCTACCGCAGGGCGGTCGAACGCATGACCGGGCGGCCGGTGCGGGAGACGCTGCTGTGGTCGTTCTACCTCAATCGGGAAGTATAGCGAAGAAAGGCCCCCGGCGCGGAAAAGACCGTGCCGGGGGCGTCGTTTTCGGTTTTTTACAGTTCCACCGTGCAGGACGGGGCGGCGACGGCGAGCGTCACTTCCCCGGCGGACAGCGATTCCCGCAGGCGGGCGGCGCTCTCCTCGTAGGCGAGTGCGGGGGTGTTGTTGTGCTCGGACAGGTGCGCGAGCAGGATCCGGCGGGTGCCGTAGGCGGGCAGGTGCGGCAGGAGGGAAGCGCAGTCGGCGTTCGAGAGGTGCCCGAATTCGCCGAGAATACGTCGCTTGAGCGGTTCCGGGTAGGGACCGCTTTGCAGCATCTGCACGTCGTGATTGGATTCGATGACCACCCGGCGGCAGCCGGAGATCGCCCGCACGACGGACGGGGTCAGCCGTCCGAGGTCGGTGAAGTAGCCGAACAGGTCGCCGGAAAGGTCGATGCGGTAGCCGACGGAGCCGGCGGCGTCGTGCGGGGTCTGAACGGCGTAGAGCCGCGTGCGCTCGAGCGAAAGCACGCTCCCCGGCGCGAACGGGCGCAGGAACGGCAGGGCGTCCGGGCAGAGCGCCGCGAGCGTTTCGGCGCAGCCGACAGGCGCGTAGACCGGCAGTCCGTAGCGCTTGCAGAGCTGGTTGAGGGCGGCGATGTGATCGGCGTGCTCGTGGGTCAGAAAGACCGCCTGCAGTTCGGTCGGTTCGGTCCCGACGCAGCGGAGCGCGGCTTCGATCCGTTTCGCGGACGTTCCGGCGTCGATGAGGAACACGTCCCGCCCGTTTCGGACCAGACAACTGTTCCCCTTCGACGAGGAGAACAGCATGAAAATCTCAGCCTGCATACGATATACACCCAAGAGACTGGGAAAAGCCGTTCATTCGCGCACCCCTGCCGCCGTGACGGCGACGGCGCCGAACGGACGGACGCGCAGCAGCATGCAGGACCCGGCCCCGAACACCCCTTCGACCGTTTCGCGGTAGGCGTGCGCCAATTCGGTCGGAACGTACGCCTGAATGGTCCCGGCGAACCCGCCGCCGTGCACCCGGCAGACCGCACCGAACCGTTCGGAAAGCGCGAGCGCGAGCGAAATGCCCTGCTCGGCGGGATTCCCGGGGGCGTAGACGTTCTGTAAATACATGAACGAGGACCTGCCGGACTCGGTCACGAGCCGGAAGAAGGTCTTCCCGTCGCCGTTCTTGAGCGCGTCCCGCTGCAGACCGACCCGGCGGTTCTCGGCGAAGAAGTGCAGGGCACGCAGGACGGCGCGGTCCCCGACGGACGCGCGGACGGCGGGCAGGCGGGACAGGAGGGCGGTTTCGTCGCATTCCCGCAGGACCCGCTTGCCGAGGGCTGCCGCGACGGCACGCATTTCCGCCGGGACCGCCGCGTAATCCGCGGTCAGGTCGACGTGGCTGCCGCCGGTATTGACGATGCAGAAGGTGTACCCCTCCCGCTCCGGGTCGAAGGACAGCTTTTCGGTCACGGGATTCGCGGGGTCGGCGAAGTCGATGTACAAAAATCCGCCGCAGGCGCAGGCCGCCTGGTCCATCAGTCCGCAGGGCTTGCCGAAGAACAGGTTCTCCGCGTACTGCCCCGCCTTTGCCAGCTGCATCGCCGGGACCTTCCCGCCATTATATAATTCGGAAAGCAGTTTCCCGCAAAGCACCTCGAACGCGGCGGACGAGGAGAGCCCGGAGCCGGGCAGGACGCCGCTGGTCGTGCAGGCGACGGATCCGCCGAACGCAAGCCCTTCCCTGCGGAACGCGTCGCAGACCCCCGCGATCAGGGACGCGGACGTGCCTTTTCGGACGGCTTCCGGGTTCGGATCGGAGATGTCGACGACGTCCTCGTCGAACCCCTCGCTCTTGATGCGCACGACCGGCTCGTCCGTTTTCGCGGCGACGGCGATGACGTCGAGGTCGACCGAGGCGGCCAGCACGCAGCCGTTGTTGTGGTCGGTGTGGTTGCCGGAAATTTCCGTCCGCCCGGGGACGGAGACGAGCAGGACCTCGCGGTCGCCGTAGCGTTCGCGGAAGGTCCGCAGCAGGTTTGTCCAGCGTTTACGCGCCTGCGCGGGGTCGCGGTAGAGGGCGGAGAACGCGGTGTCGAGCGAGCCGCCGGAGACGGCGGATTCCAGTTCGGTAGCCAGCATAAGCAGTGTTTCCTTTTCTTTTTTCGGTTTTTACCCGCATAGTGTACCACATTTTTTCGCGAAATGCAATCGTGCGGGGCAAAATTACCGCAAAAAATTCGGCAAAAGCGGTCGAAAGCGGACTTTTGCGCAGATTTTTCCTCTTTTTTGCGAAAAACTCTTGACAAGCCGTGGAAATTGTGATAATATATCATACTGCGCTACAATACAGAAGTATGCAAAAATGAGAATGGGTGCAAATCGCTTTGTGTGAAATCCTCGCCTAAACCCCACTTTTGGTGGGTGGGCGTGGAACTTCCCACAAGATTTTGCGGTTTTCACGGTGAGCGGAACGCGTGCGGCAACAAAAGAAATGGAGTGAATAAGCGGAATGGTACATGAACAGACGCTCGGCAAGACGAAGAGATTGTCCTTTTCCCGGATCGATGAAGTCATCGAGATGCCGAATCTGATCGAGGTGCAGAAAAAGTCCTTTGAGGATTTTCGGACCAAGGGCATCGCCACGGTCCTCAAGGACATCTCGCCGATGATGGATTATTCGGGCAATTTGGTGATCGAGTTCATCGATTACTCGCTGAGCGATCCGCCGAAGTACACGATCGAGGAATGCAAGGAGCGGGATTTGAACTACGCTTCTCCGTTCCGCGTGACGGTCCGGCTGACCAACCGGTCGACCGGGGAGGTCAAGGAGCAGGAAATTTACATGGGCGATTTCCCGGTCATGACCCCGTCCGGCACGTTCGTCATCAACGGCGCGGAGCGCGTCGTGGTTTCGCAGGTGGTCCGTTCCCCCGGCATCTATTACAGCATGACCGGCGACAAGGCGGGCAACCACCTCTATGCCGCGACGGTCATTCCCTACCGCGGGGCCTGGCTGGAGTACGAAACGGACGCTTCCGGCGTGTTCTACGTCCGCATCGACAAGAACCGCAAGATGCCGGTCACGATCCTGCTTCGTGCGTTCGGGCTGGGGACCGACGAACAGATCCTTGAAAAGTTCGGCGACGAACCCATGCTCCGTGAAACCTTCGAGCGGGATACCATCAACGCCGAGGTCGAACGCGTCCAGATGCTCGGGGACGCCACCAACCCGACGGACGAAGCGCTCAAGGAGATCTACAAGAAGCTCCGCCCGGGCGAACCGCCGATCCTTGAATCGGCGCAGACCCTTCTGCACAACCTGTTCTTCGACGAGAAGCGTTACGACATTTCCGCCGTCGGCAGATATAAATTCAATAAGAAGCTCTCCATCGCCCGCCGCATTACCGGGTATGTGCTCGCCAAGGATGCGGTGTCCCCGCTGACCGGCGAGGTCGTCTGCGAAGCCGGCCGGAAGCTGACCCGGAGCGAGGCGGAGGCCATCGAACGCGCCGGCGTGTGCGAGGCGTCCATCCTTGTCGAGGAGGAGAACCAGGAGGTCGAGGTGAAGGTGTTCACCAACCGCATGGTGCACGCCGAAGGCCTGACCGGGATCCCGGACGCGGAACTGGGGCTGGACGAAGCCGTCAACCTTGACGTGCTGCTGGAGATCCTGCGCGAGGTCGGCACGGACGACCGCGAAGCGCTCCGGGAAGCGATCGACAAGCGCCGGAACGAGCTGATCCCGCCGACGGTCACGATCCAGGACGTGTTCGCTTCGGTCAACTACCTCTTCGCCCTGTCCCACGGGGTCGGTTCGGTGGACGATATCGACCACCTCGGCAACCGCCGCATTCGCGCCGTGGGCGAGCTTCTGCTCAACCAGCTCCGCATCGGCTTCTCCCGCATGGACAAGGTCGTCAAGGAGAAGATGACGACGCAGGACGTGGATACCATCACGCCGCAATCTCTGATCAATATCCGCCCGATCGTCTCGGTCATTCGGGACTTCTTCGGTTCCAGCCAGCTCTCGCAGTTCATGGACCAGTCCAATCCGCTCGCGGAGCTGACGCATAAGCGCCGTATCTCCGCGCTCGGTCCGGGCGGTCTTTCCCGCGACCGCGCGTCCTTCGAGGTGCGCGACGTGCATTATACCCATTACGGGCGCATGTGCCCGATCGAAACGCCGGAAG
Organism: uncultured Clostridia bacterium; assembly: GCA_947630765.1. Classification (GTDB taxonomy): domain Bacteria; phylum Bacillota; class Clostridia; order Oscillospirales; family CAG-382; genus Coliplasma. The sequence goes on from CANRIX010000013.1 coordinate 34,334, forward strand.
GGCAGAACATCGGTCTGATCTCCTCCTTCGCCTGCTACGCGCGGGTCAACCGCTTCGGATTCATCGAAGCGCCCTACCGCGTGGTGAAGAACGGCGTGGTGACCCGCGAGGTCGTCTATATCCCCGCCGACGTGGAGGACGATTACATCGTCGCGACCGTGAACGAGCCGCTCGACGAGAACGGTCGGTTCATCAACCGCAAGATCGTCGGGCGCCACCTCGACGAGATCGGCGAATACGAAGCGTCCCGCATCGACCTGATGGACGTTTCCCCGAAGATGGTCGTCTCCGTCGCGACCGCGATGATCCCGTTCCTGGAGAACGACGATAACACCCGTGCGCTGATGGGCTCGAACATGCAGAGGCAGGCGGTCCCGCTGATGACCTGCGAAGCGCCGATCGTCGCGACCGGCATGGAGTACCGTGCCGCGTACGACTCCGGTGTGCTGGTGCTCTGCCGCGCCGACGGCTATGTGGAAAGCGTCTCCTCCAAGGAGATCGTGGTCCGCACGGACGACGGCAAGACGGATTACTATCCGCTCATCAAATTCAAGCGTTCCAACGCCGGCACCTGCGTCAACCAGCGCCCGGTCGTCGAAAAGGGCGAACGGGTCAAGCAGGGCGACGTCCTCGCCGACGGTCCCGCGACGAAGGACGGCGAGATCGCGCTCGGCAAGAATGTGCTGATCGGCTTTATGACCTGGGAGGGCTACAACTACGAGGACGCCGTTCTGCTCAACGAACGGCTGGTCCGCGACGACGTGTACACCTCCATCCATATTGAAGAATACTATTGCGAATCCCGGGATACCAAACTTGGCCCGGAGGAGATCACCCGCCAGCTCCCGAACGTCTCCGACGACGTTCTGCGCGACCTCGACGCGGACGGCATCGTCCGCATCGGTGCGGAGGTGCATTCCGGCGATATCCTCGTCGGCAAGGTCACGCCGAAGGGCGAAACCGAACTGACCTCCGAGGAGCGGCTGCTGCGCGCCATCTTCGGCGAGAAGGCCCGCGAGGTGCGGGATACCTCGCTCAAACTGCCGCACGGTGAATCCGGCATCATCGTCGACGTCAAGGTGTTCTCGCGTGACGACTGCGACGTGCTTTCGCCGGGCGTCATCCAGTGCGTGCGGGTCTATGTGGCGCAGAAGCGCAAGATCTCGGTGGGCGATAAGATGGCGGGCCGCCACGGGAACAAGGGCGTCATCTCCCGCATCCTCCCGCCGGAGGATATGCCGTTCCTGCCGGACGGCACGCCGCTGGACATCGTTTTGAACCCGCTGGGCGTTCCGTCCCGTATGAACATCGGACAGGTGCTGGAAGTGCATCTCGGCATGGCGGCGAAGCTGAAAGGCGTCAAGGTCATGACCCCGGTCTTCGACGGCGCGAACGAAAAAGACATTCAAGAATGGCTGCGCGAAGCCGGCTGCAGCGAGGACGGCAAGACCATCCTCTACGACGGCCGCACAGGACAGCCGTTCGATAACCCCGTCACCGTGGGCATCATGTACTTCCTCAAGCTGCACCACCTGGTCGACGATAAGATCCACGCCCGTTCCACCGGCCCGTACTCGCTGGTCACCCAGCAGCCGCTGGGCGGCAAGGCGCAGTTCGGCGGACAGCGCTTCGGCGAAATGGAAGTCTGGGCGCTGGAAGCCTACGGTGCGGCGTATACCCTGCAGGAGATCCTGACCGTCAAGTCCGACGACGTCAAGGGTCGTGTCAAGGCGTATGAAGCGATCGTCAAGGGGTTGAATATCCCGACGCCGGGCGTCCCCGCGTCCTTCAAGGTGCTCGTCAAGGAGCTGCAGTCCCTCGGGCTGGACGTCCGCGTGCGCGACCGCAACGGCGACGAGATCCCGATGCGGGAGTACTCGGACGACGACGGGCCGGACGAAAGGAAGTTCTCCGACGCCGAACTCGGGCAGAGCGTGCTCGAGAGCGAGGACGGTCTGCTTTACGAGGACGAAAACAGCGTCAACGCCGGTCTGAGTGAGGACGAGATCGCCGAAGCAGACGCGGACGAGGAGGAATACGTTTACGACGAGCATGAAAATGACGTCGACGACTGACGCGCCCGCCCGTCCGACAGGGGTCGAAAGAAAGGAATGGTCTTGAACGATGGAACCTGTAAATATGGAATTTGAATCGATCCAGATCGGGATCGCATCCCCGGAAATGATCCGCTCGTGGTCCTACGGCGAGGTCAAGAAGCCGGAAACCATCAACTACCGCACGCTCAAGCCGGAGCGGGACGGTCTGTTCTGCGAACGTATCTTCGGTCCGACGAAGGACTGGGAGTGCCACTGCGGCAAGTATAAGCGCGGTGCGCGCTACAAGGGGAAGATCTGCGAAAAGTGCGGCGTGGAGATCACGACGAGCAAGGTGCGCCGGGAGCGCATGGGGCATGTGGAACTGGCGGCGCCGGTCTCGCATATCTGGTATTTCCGCGCCATCCCTTCGCGCATGGCGCTGCTGCTGAACATTTCGCCGAAGCTGCTGGAAAAGGTGCTGTACTTCGCCCAGTATATCGTCACGGATCCCGGCGAGACCCCGTTGAGCAAGTATCAATTGCTGACCGAGCAGCAGTACCGCGAATATCGCGAGAAGTATGAGGACGATTTCGACGCCGGCATGGGCGCCGAGGCGGTCGAAAAGCTGCTCGCGGAGATCGACCTCGAATCCGAGGCTGCGCGGCTCAAGAAGGAGCTTTTGACCGCGCAGGGACAGCGCAAGGTGCGCGACATCAAGCGTCTGGAGGTCGTCGAGGCGTTCCGCGCTTCCGGCAACCGCCCGGAATGGATGATCCTGCACGCGCTGCCGGTCATTCCGCCGGAGCTGCGCCCGATGGTACAGCTGGACGGCGGCCGGTTCGCGACGTCCGACCTGAACGACCTGTACCGCCGCGTCATCAACCGCAATAACCGCCTGCTCAAGCTCCAGGAGCTGCAGGCGCCGGATATCATCATTCGCAACGAGAAGCGTATGCTGCAGGAAGCGGTGGACGCGCTCATCGACAACGGTCGCCGCGGCCGCCCGGTCACGGGACCGAGCAACCGCCCGCTGAAGTCCCTTTCCGAAATGCTGCGCGGCAAGCAGGGCCGGTTCCGTCAGAACCTGCTCGGCAAGCGCGTCGACTACTCCGGCCGTTCGGTCATCGTCGTCGGCCCGGAACTCAAAATCTACCAGTGCGGTCTGCCGAAGGAAATGGCGCTCGAGCTGTTCAAGCCGTTCGTCATGAAGCAATTGGTCGAAAGCGGCAAGTCCACCAACATCAAGGACGCGAAGAAGCGCGTCGAACGCGCCAACAACGAGGTCTGGGACGCGCTGGACGTGGTCATCAAGGAACACCCGGTCCTGCTCAACCGTGCGCCGACGCTGCACAGGCTTTCCATTCAGGCGTTCGAGCCGGTCCTGGTCGAAGGGCGTGCCATCAAGCTGCACCCGCTGGTCTGCAATCCGTTCAACGCGGACTTCGACGGCGACCAGATGCCGGTGCATGTCCCGCTTTCCGCGGAGGCGCAGGCGGAAGCCCGCTTCCTGATGCTTTCCGCGAACAACCTGTTAAAGCCCGCTTCCGGCCACGCGGTCAACGTGCCGTCGCAGGATATGGTGCTCGGGTCCTACTACCTGACGGTGGATAAACCCGGCGAACCGGGCGAGGGCAAGTGGTTCCGCAGCTTCGACGAGGCGGTCATGGCCTACGAGAACGGCGTGCTGGGGCTGCATGCGCCCTGCTACGTCCGCGTCACCAAGGAGATCGACGGCGTCGAGCAGTCCGGCATCGTGCATACCACGCTCGGTCGGCTCATCTTCAACCGCCCGATCCCGCAGGACCTCGGTTTTGTCGACCGCAGCCTGCCGGAGAACCGCTTCAAGCCGGAGATCGACTTTGTCACCACCAATAACGAACTTTCCCAGATCCTGGACCGCACCATCAAGAAGCACGGTAACGTCGTGACCTGCGAGGTGCTCGACCAGATCAAGGCGCAGGGGTATCGCTACTCCACGCGTGCGTCGCTGTCCATCTCGGTCTACGACATGACCATCCCGCCGGAAAAGGAAAGCCTGATCGCGGCGGCGGAGGCGAAGGTAGATCAGATCACCGACCTGTTCCGGCAGGGTCTGTTCTCCGACGAGGAGCGTTCGCAGCGTGTCATCGCGATCTGGGACCAGTGTACCAAGGACGTCGCGACGGCGCTGCAGAAGAACCTCGACGCCTACAACCCGCTGAACATGATGGCAGTTTCCGGCGCCCGCGGCTCCATCAAGCAGATGCGTCAGCTCGCCGGTATGCGCGGTCGTATGTCGTCTGCGTCCGGTAAGACCGTCGAAATGCCGGTCAAGGCGAACTTCCGCGAGGGCATGAAGGTGCTGGAATACTTCATGGCGGCGAGGGGCGCCCGTAAGGGGTTGTCCGATACCGCTCTGCGTACCGCGGACTCCGGGTACCTGACCCGTCGTCTCGTGGACGTTTCGCAGGAGATCATCGTACACGAGCAGGATTGCGGCGACCGCCGCGGCCTGTGGGTGTCCAAGATCGTCGACGTGCTGCCCGGCGGCAAGGAAGAGGTCATCGAACCGTTTGCCGACCGTTTGGCGGGTCGATTCACGATCGGCGAGGTCGTCGACGAAGCCACCGGCGAAGTGCTGGTGCCGGATAATACGATGCTTTCCGAGGAGGACGTGCAGCGCATCGAACGCGCCGGGATCACCCGCGTACACGTCCGCTCGGTCATCAACTGCCGCGCTAAGCACGGCGTGTGCGTCCATTGCTACGGCGCGGACCTGTCCTCCGGGCAGCCGGTTTCCGTGGGCGAAGCGGTGGGGATCATCGCGGCGCAGTCCATCGGCGAACCCGGTACGCAGCTGACCATGCGTACCTTCCACAGCGGCGGCGTCGCCGGCGGCGACATCACGCAGGGTCTGCCCCGCGTCGAGGAAATTTTCGAGGCGCGTCGTCCGAAGAAAACGGCGGTGCTCGCGCCGTTCGCCGGCACGGTGTCCGTCGAGGAGAGCCGCAAGTCCCGCCAGATCACGATCACCGGCGACGAAGGCGACGTGTGCGCACTGTCGATCCCGCTGATGACCAAGATCGTCGTTGAGGACGGGAATCATGTGGAGAAATGCCAGAAACTGACCGAAGGCACCGAGTATCCGGGCGATATCCTGGAGATCAGCGGGCTGGACGCGGTTTACGCATATATCATCAAGGAAGTCCAACGCGTCTACCGCCTGCAGGCGGTGGAGATCGCCGACAAGCACATCGAGATCATCGCCCGGCAAATGACCCGCAAGATCCGCGTCGACGCGAGCGGGGACACGGACCTGCTGGTCGGGTCGTCGGTGGATATCGGCGAATTCGAGGACGCCAACGAGCGCATCGAGCGCGAGAACGCGTCCCGCACGGACGGGATCGAGCTGATGAAGGCGGAGGGCAGCCCGATGTTGCTGGGCATCACCAAGGCGTCGCTGTCTACGGAATCCTTCCTGTCCGCCGCGTCCTTCCAGGAGACCACCAAGGTCCTCGCGGACGCCGCGACCAAGGGCAAGCGGGATCCGCTGCTCGGCCTGAAGGAGAACGTCATCATCGGCAAACTGATCCCCGCCGGCACCGGCATGTCGTCCTACCGCGACACGCAGGTGGACCTCGGCGAGGACTACACGGAAGCCGTTTTCGATGCGGAGGAACAACCGTAAAATGGACGACGACAGTACTTGCTGCATACGCGAGGCGGGCTGGAATCGGGCGCAGAAGCTGCTGCGAAGCGGCGGACTGAAGCGCCTGTGGCTCGCGTCGGACGCGGAAACGCACTTCGCGGAGCAGGTTTGTGCGGAAGCGGCGAAAGCCGGCGTTCTGCCCGACCGAAGCAAGACGGGGCGGGAACTCATGGAGCTCGCCGGTGTGCGCGTTTTCACCGCCGTCGTTTCGGAATATCTGCCGAGCGGAGAACAAACCGGGCAAAAACGGGAAGCAAAAAATGGGGAAACCCCTTGACAAATGCCGAACGTTTCTGTATAATACGTTAGATTCTTTATCGGAAAGGAGGAACAGGAACCGTATGCCTACGTTTAACCAATTGGTCAGGCAGGGACGTCACGACAAGGTCTGGAAGTCCAAGGCGCCGGCGCTGCAGAAGGGGTCCAACTCGATCAAGAACATCTCGACGAGCCAGGCTTCTCCGCAGAAACGGGGCGTTTGCACGAAGGTTTCCATTCAGACCCCGAAGAAGCCGAACTCTGCGCAGAGAAAAGTCGCCAGAGTCCGTCTTTCCAACGGCATGGAAGTCACGTCGTATATCCCCGGCATCGGCCACAACCTGCAGGAGCACTCGGTGGTGCTGATCCGCGGCGGAAGAGTCAAGGATCTCCCTGGCGTCCGTTACCACATCATTCGCGGTACGCTGGACACGCAGGGCGTCGCCAAGCGCAACCAAGGCCGTTCCAAGTACGGCGCAAAGCGTCCGAAGGGCGGAAAGTAACGCTCTGAAGTGCAAAAAGCCCGGAGGATCGAGGAACCGGGCCACAATGTCCGAAAATCTACCGATGAACGGTGCCAAAAGAGATGATAATTCGAGGAGGACGCGTATCTTTGCGTCCTTTGGGATAGATTCTTTTTGCGCACTTGACGGAAAGTGATTTTTCGAGTACCTGTGAACTCATCGAACGCGTGCGGCAGCTTGCGCGTGCGCGATCACTAATGAAGGAGGGAAGAAAAGTGCCCAGAAGAGAACATGGATTCAAAAGGGAAGTACTGCCGGATCCGATCTACGGCTCCCAGCTCGTCACCAAGCTGATCAACGGGATCATGGAGGACGGGAAGAAGGGCGTCGCGCAGAAGATCGTTTACGAAGCCTTTGAAAAGGTGGCGGCGCAGTCCGGTCAGGACGCCCTGGAGATGTTCAAGAAAGCGCTCGGCAATATCATGCCGACGCTGGAAGTCAAAGCGGTTCGTCGCGGCGGTTCAAACTATCAGGTTCCGATGGAAGTCCGCCCGGAACGGCGGCAGACGCTCGGTCTGCGCTGGCTGATCAACTATGCCAGACAGCGCGGTGAGCGGACCATGGCGGAACGCCTGTACGGCGAGATCATGGATGCCGTCAACGGTACCGGCGGCGCGGTGAAGAAGAAGGAAGACACGTTGAAGATGGCGGAAGCGAACAAGGCGTTCGCGCATTACCGTTGGTAACGCCGTCTTTGCGCGTGCGCTCGCTTCGCGCATCGGAACACAAGAAAGGAAAAGGAAAGAATCATGCCGAGACAAACGCCGCTTGAAAAGACGAGAAATATCGGTATCATGGCGCATATCGACGCCGGCAAGACGACGACGACCGAGCGGATCCTCTACTACACGGGGAAAACGCACAAGATCGGCGAAGTCCACGAAGGCGCCGCGACGATGGACTGGATGGAGCAGGAGCAGGAGCGTGGGATCACGATCACGTCCGCCGCGACGACCTGCTACTGGAAAGAGCATCGCATCAACATCATCGACACCCCGGGGCACGTCGACTTCACGGTCGAGGTCGAACGCTCCCTGCGCGTGCTGGACGGTTCCGTGACCGTTCTCTGCGCGAAGGGCGGCGTCGAGCCGCAGTCGGAAACGGTCTGGCGGCAGGCGGACAAGTATCACGTCCCGCGGATGTGCTATGTCAACAAGATGGATATCATGGGCGCGGATTTCTACCGCGTCGTCAACATGATCCACGATCGTCTGAAAGCGAACGCTGTGCCGATCCAGCTCCCGATCGGCAAGGAAAGCAGCTTCAAAGGGATCATCGATCTGGTGCGTATGCGCGCCGAGATCTATCTCAATGAGGACGGCACCAAATACGAGGAACAGGACATCCCGGAGGATATGCTGGAGCTGGCGCAGGAGTATCGCACCGCGCTGATCGAGCATTGCGCCGAGGTGGACGACACGGTCGGCGAGAAGTTCCTGGTCGAAGAGGAACCGACCGTCGAGGAGATCAAGCACGCGATCCGCGTTTCGACCATCGCCAACAAGATGGTCCCGGTCTGCTGCGGCTCGTCCTATAAGAACAAGGGCGTGCAGATGCTGCTCGACGCGATCGTGGACTATATGCCCGCTCCGACGGACGTCCCGAACATCAAGGGCGTCAACCCGGAGACCGGCGAGGAAGAGGAACGCGTTTCCGGCGACAACGAGCCGTTCGCCGCGCTCGCGTTCAAGATCATGACCGACCCGTTCGTGGGCAGGCTCTGCTTTGTCCGCGTCTACTCCGGCAAGATCACGGCCGGCAGCACGGTCTATAACTCCACCAAGGACAAGACCGAGCGCTTCTCCCGCATCATGCTCATGCACGCGAACCACCGCGAGGAGGTCAGCGAGATCATGGCGGGCGAGATCGCCGGCGTCATCGGCGTCAAGGATACCACCACCGGCAACACCCTCTGCGACCCGGCGCATCCGATCGTGCTGGAGTCCATGGAGTTCCCGGAGCCGGTCATTCGCGTCGCCATCGAGCCGAAGACCAAGGCCGGACAGGAGAAAATGGGCATCGCCCTGTCCAAGCTGGCGGAGGAGGACCCGACCTTCAAGGCGTATACCGACGAGGAGACCGGGCAGACCATCATCGCCGGCATGGGCGAGCTGCATCTGGAGATCATCGTCGACCGTCTGCTGCGGGAATTCCGCATCGAGGCGAACGTCGGCAAGCCGCAGGTGTCCTACCGCGAAACCATCACCCGTCCGGCGGACGAGGATTGCAAGTATGCGCGGCAGTCCGGCGGTAAAGGCCAGTACGGTCACGTCAAGATCCGTATCGAGCCGAACGAGCCGGGCAAGGGCTACGAGTTCATCAACAGCGTCGTCGGCGGCAACGTGCCGAAGGAGTATATCCCGGCGGTCGACGACGGTATTCGCGGCGCAATGCAGGCGGGCGTGCTCGCCGGCTACAACGTCGTGGACGTCAAGGTGACGCTGTACGACGGCTCCTACCACGAGGTCGACTCCTCGGAAATGGCGTTCAAGATCGCCGGTTCGATGGCGTTCAAGAACGCGATGCGCAAGGCGGCGCCGGTGCTGACCGAGCCGTTCATGAAGGTTGTCGTGGTCGTCCCGGAAGAGTATATGGGCGACGTGATCGGCGACTTTTCTTCCCGTCGCGGCAGCATCAAGGAGATGGAACCGCTTTCGGGCGGCAGCCAGCAGATCACGGCGTTCGTGCCGCTGGCGAATATGTTCGGCTACGCGACCGACCTGCGTTCCAAGACGCAGGGGCGCGGCACGTACGTCATGGAGCCGTCCCACTACGAGCAGGTTCCGAAGTCCGTGCAGGAAGCGCTGATCGCGGAGCGCAGCAGACCCGAACGCGCGTAAGCGCAAGCCCCATACTGAAAAATGCGCCGGAAGAAAGCGGATTTTTATGAAAAAAAGACAGCTTTCCTCTTGACATGGCGCAAAAAAACAGTATAATAGAAGAAAAGAAAGTATTTCCAAATAGCACAGGAGGAAAAAACAATGGCAAAAGCGAAGTTTGAAAAAACCAAACCGCATGTTAACATTGGTACCATCGGTCACGTCGACCATGGCAAAACCACTCTGACGGCTGCGATCACCAAGGTCCTCTCTCTGGGCGACCCCAACATTGAGTTCCTTGCGTACGACCAGATCGACAACGCGCCGGAGGAAAAGGCGAGAGGTATCACGATCAACACCCGTCACGTCGAGTATCAGACCGCTGCGCGTCACTATGCGCACGTCGACTGCCCGGGGCACGCTGACTACGTCAAGAACATGATCACCGGTGCCGCGCAGATGGACGGCGCGATCCTCGTCGTCGCTGCGACGGACGGCCCGATGCAGCAGACCCGCGAGCACATCCTGCTCGCCCGTCAGGTCGGCGTTCCCGCGATCGTCGTCTATATGAACAAGACGGACCTTGTCGATGACCCCGAACTGCTCGAGATCGTCGAGATGGAGATCCGCGAACTGCTCTCCGAGTACGATTTCCCGGGCGACGACATTCCGATCGTCAAGGGTTCCGCTCGCGAAGCGCTGCTTTGCGAATCCAAGGACCCGAACGACCCCGCGTACGCTTCCATTCACGAGCTGATGGAGAAAGTCGACGAGTATATCCCGACGCCGCCGCGTGACGATACCCAGCCGTTCCTGATGCCGGTCGAAGACGTCTTCACGATTCAAGGTCGTGGTACGGTCGCTACCGGGCGTGTCGAGCGTGGCATCATCAAGATGAACGAAGAAGTCGAGATCGTCGGGATCAACGAGACCCGCAAGACCGTCGTCACGGGCATCGAAATGTTCCGCAAGACCATGGACTACGCCGAAGCCGGCGACAACATCGGCTGCCTGCTCCGCGGTGTCCAGAAGAAGGAGATCGAAAGAGGACAGGTCCTCTGCAAGCCGGGCTCCGTCAAGCCGCACACCTCCTTTGTCGGACAGGTGTACGTCCTGACCGAGAAGGAAGGCGGTCGTCATAAGCCGTTCTTCTCCAACTACCGTCCGCAGTTCTACTTCCGCACCACCGACGTGACCGGCGTCATCACCCTGCCGGACGGCGTGCAGATGTGCAAACCGGGCGACAACGTCGAAATGAACGTCGAACTCATCACCCCGATCGCTATGGAGAAGAACCTCCGTTTCGCGATCCGTGAAGGCGGCCATACCGTCGGTTCGGGCGTCGTTATCGAAATCAAGGAGTAATCCGCTACAATTCATCACTTCATAACTTCGGGGTTGGGTGTGATTCCCTACCGGCGGTGACAGTCCGCGAGCCGTAAGGCAGGAGCAGGTGCAATTCCTGTACCGACAGTACAGTCTGGATGAGAGAAGATGCGCATGAAGGAATGGAAAAACAAGCGCCCCGTGGTTTTCCCACGGGGCGTTTCCTCTTTTCCCCCTACGCGACGCCCCGGTCATCGAAAGGACTGGTTTTTCTCATGGAAAAGACACGCAAGAAAACCTGGACGCCCCGCGCCATCGCGATGACGGCGATGCTCGGCGCGGCCGCGACGGTGCTGATGCTGCTGGAGTTCCCGCTCCCGTTTGTGATCCCGTCGTTCATCAAGATGGACTTTTCGGAGCTTCCCGCGCTTATCGCGGCATTCGCGATCGGACCGACGAGCGGAGTGGCGGTCTGCCTGATCAAGAATCTGATCAACCTGATCACGTCCACCTCCGGCGGCGTTGGCGAGCTTTGCAATTTCCTGCTCGGCTGCGCGTTCGTCCTGCCGGCGGGGCTGCTTTACCGATATAGAAGGACCCGTTCCGGCGCCCTGCTCGGGAGCCTTGTCGGGGCGGCGACGATGGCGGTCTGCAGCTTCCCGCTGAACCTGTATCTGGTCTACCCGGTGTATGAAAGATTCATGCCGATCGACCAGATCCTCGCGGCGTACCAGGCGCTGCTGCCGTCGATGGATTCGCTCTGGAAGTGCCTGCTGGTGTTCAATCTGCCGTTCACGCTGGTCAAGGGTTTGGCCGCCACACTGCTCGCTTTTTTGGTGTATAAACCGCTTTCGCGATTCATCAAAGGTACCGCCTGACGTCTTGACAGAATCGCATTTTTCTGGTATACTTGCAAAAAGAGACATCTTGCACGAAAGGATCTTTTTCCTATGAAATTCAACCGATGGACCCGTTTTCTGGTACTCACCCTCGCGGCGGCGCTGACCGCGCCGCTTCTCGCGTCCTGCGGCAAGGGCGGGGAGGATTCCTCCGAAAGCTCGCAGACGGAAAGCGGGGACGCCGAGGACGCGCTCACCGTGCAGATCGGCGAGCAGACCTACCCGGTGCAGGCGGTCAACCAGCCGGTCGGCGACGCGGGCGTCTATCTCTATGACCACACCTTCGGCGATTACGCGGACGCCCCGGACGGAGACTTCACCGACGTTGTGACGGCGAGCGAGATCGTCCTGCAGGTCGGTGAACCGGGGATGCCTGCGCTGCTGCCGAACGGCGGGTTCGTCGTGCGGTTCTACAAGACCGAGCTGCCCGCGGACACGGCGGTCGGCACGAAGGTCTCCTGCAAGCAGGAATTTGACGATCTCCTGCCGGGCTTCGGCGCACGGATCGGGGGCGTTTCGGTCGAGATCGGCTACCGTAATATCCCGCCGACGACCGAAATGACCGGCTTCCTGTTCGACGAGGGCTGGTACGCCTCGACGACTTGCACGACCCCCGCCTTCACGGAGTACGCGGTGCAGGACGGCAAGGTGACGGCCGTCAACCCGTCCGGCGCGGAAACCTCCGGCAGTACACCGATCCCGGACGGCGGGTTCGTGCTGTCTGTGGCGCGTGGCGGTCTGCTGGAGCGCCAGCTTGCGAACGTGCAGGTCGGCGACCCGGTCGAGCTGACCGAGGACGTCCCGCTCTACGCGGTTTCCCGCTATGTGATCGCCGGGCGCGACCGCTCCCGCCCGACGACCGGGCTCGTCGTGTATACGAAGGATCGCACGCCGGTCGGCACCGGGCTGACCGAGGTGGTCGTGGATGAAAACGGCGTCGTCACGAAGGTCGTGACGGATTCCATCGGGGAAGCGCTGGTGCCGGAGGGCGGGTTCATCATCTCCGCGGCCGGCGACATGATCCCCATGCTCGCCCGCCGTGCGGCGGAAGGCGACCGCGTGGTGCTCGGCGGCTCGACGCTGTATCTGGTCTCCACCCCGGAAAGCGTCGTCTCCCGCGCCAAGACCGAGCTGGAATCCCTGCGCGAGGTCTACGAGCAGGACGCGTCATCGCTCGTACATATCGACTTCCGCGCGGCGGACGCGTCGCTCGACGCGCTGGAGGCGGCGCTGGAACCGGCGGAGGACGCGAAAACCCGCGTCGAGCGCTATCGCTCCATTCCGCAGCTGCTGAAGGACTGCCGGGACGCGGTGGTGCCGTGCCTGACCCTGCAGAACCGTGCGGCGTGGGTCACGGTCGGCGAACTGGACCCGAACACCGATACGTTCCTGCTCCATTACCGCAGCGAAGAGGACGTCCGGCACGCGGTTCGGTACGCGAAACGCGTCGGCTTTAACACGATCATCATCGACAATATGTTCGGCAGCTACGCCGCCTACCCGTCCAAGGTGCCGGGCGTCGTCCAGCTGGACGAACTGAAGGACTTCGACGTGGTGCAGGCGTTCTCGGACGCTTGCCGGGACGAAGGTCTGCGCTTTGTCGTCATGGTGTGCGGCCTTGCCTCCATCGTCAGCACGCATACCTACCCCGAAGACCACTACAGCAACCTGATGAAGGACAGTTTCTTGGTTTCCAATCGCGGAAACGTCGCGGATTCCGGCTTGACCAGCTCGCTCGACCCCTCGCGGGAGGAAGTACGGGAATTCCAGTGCGCCATCGTCAAGGAACTTGCGGAGAATTACGACCTCGACGGCATTCAGGTGGACTATATCCGCTACCCCCTGCCGATCTACTATCAGGAATCGAACTACGAGGACTTCGGCTACCAAAGCCCCGCGTCGGAGGCGTTCCAGCAGGAGCACGGGGTGGACCCGGCGACGCTGTCCATTTCGGATCCCCTCTGGGCGGACTGGTGCGCCGCCCGTCGGGACGTGATCACCGGCTATGCCCGTCAGCTTGCCGAGACGGTCAAGAGCGTCGATCCGTCGCTGGAGATCACGTTCACCTGCTTCGCGGACTATAACGACCGCCAGCTTTACGTCTACCAGGACGTCGAAAAGTGGGCGGAAGAGGGCTTTACGGACGGGATCTACCCGATGATCTACGCCGAAACGACGGAAAGCCAGGCGCACTACACCGAGGAGATCGCGCCGGTCGCGGAAAATACGCACCTGATGCTGGGCGTCGGGCTGTACGTCAAGGCGACCCACCAGTCGATCGCCGAGCAGCTCTATATGCCGTTCGAGTACCTCGCGGACGGGGTGTCGCTGTTCACGCTGCGCTACGTTTCCATCTGCGGCTACGACGAAACCGTCTGCCGCTCGTTCCGCCTGCCTGCCGCGACCGCGCGAATGGGCGAGGAGTCGGTGAAGGGGTGTGTCGCGTTCCTCGCGGACCGTGCGGACGCGCTGGCGTACCTGTACGCGGACGAAGCGGGGCTGACCGCGATGGCGGAGGCGCTTCGGGCGCTGGATTCGCCGGACGCGGAGGAAATCCGTGCGGCGGTCGAAGGGAATCTGCCGTCCGACGAAACGCTGCGTGCGGCGGTCGAAAAGGACCTCGCCTACGCCCTGCGCTTCCTCGATTGAAAGCGGAGGGAACGGACGTGAGCCTTCCACGCATCGTTTTCCTCGAGCGGGACACCGTGACCGCCGGGGATATGGATTTTTCCGGGATCGAATCGCTCGGGGAAGTGACCTACTGCGGCAACGGGAATACCGACTGGTCGCCGGGCGCATTTCCCGCCCCGCTCCGGGACGCGGAGATTCTAATCCTCAACAAGACCAAAATTACGCGGACTTTTCTCGCCGAATGCCCGTCCTTGCGTTGCGTCTGCCTGCTTGCGACCGGGTATAACAACATCGACCCGGACGCCGTGCGGGAACGCGGGGTCGCGGTCTGCAACGTGCCGGGCTACTCGACGGACGCGGTCGCGCAGCTGACCTTCGGGCTGCTGCTGCAGCTGGCGGGGTCGCTCCCGCAGTACGAAGTGTCCGTGCGGGAGGGGATCTGGTGCGCGTCGTCGCGGTATACCTACCTGTCGTGGCCGATCACCGAACTCGCGGGCAAGACGCTCGGGGTCGTCGGGTACGGCGCGATCGGTCGCAAGGTCGCGCAGATCGGGCGTGCGTTCGGAATGCACGTCCTCGCGCACACGCGGACGGTCCCGGCGGACGCGGCGGACGTGACGTTCTGTTCGCTGGAGGACCTGCTGCGGCAGGCGGACGTGCTGACGCTGCACTGCCCGCTGACCCCGCAGACGCAGGGTCTGATCGGGAAAGACCGGCTCGCACTGATGAAACCGACCGCTTTCCTGATCAACACCTCGCGGGGCGGCGTCGTCGAGGAGCAGGCGCTGGCGGACGCGCTCAATGCCGGGCGGCTCGCCGGCGCGGGCATCGACGTGCTGGAAACCGAGCCGATGCCGCGTGACTGCCCGTATCGGACGGCGAAGAACTGTCTGGTCACGCCGCACGTCGCGTGGGCGGCGCGGGAATCCCGCGCGAGGCTGTTGGGCGAGGTGGAGCGGAATATCCGCGCCTTCCTGTCTGGCGAACCGCGCAACCGCGTGCTTTGAACGGGTCTACAATTTGACGTTTCCTGCGGACTTTTTGCCCGCAGGATTTTTTTGGTGGCACTTTTCCGCCCGTTGCTTTGCTTCTAAACAATCACATGACTATATAAAAAGAAAAAATATCAAAAAATATAATCAAAAGACCTTGACAAATGGTTGGACATGTGTTATAATAGGCGCAAGCAAGTCGGAAGAAAGGAGGAACACGGGCGCGAAGCGGCGCCACATACCGACAGAAAAGGCAATTGCGGCTTTCAAAACATAAAAAATCAACTGGAAAAAGGAAGGGTCGATTATGGAAAGACAATGTGTAAAATGCGGCGCACACCAGCATGGAGATTCGCTGTATTGTGTCGTCTGCGGCGCTTCTCTGAAGGAAGAGGGCGCGATTGTGGGGACGGAGCGTCCCGTGGCGTATACGCGGAAAACCTTTTATCGTCGGTATGCTTCGACTTTTACGAAATCAGCGATTCTCGCGCTGTCGGGGTTCTGCTTCTTTTATGCGCTCTTGATGCTTCTTTTTGCCGCGATGGGCGCATACCAGCTTTTGCTGACGTTTTCGGGCTATATGGCTTTCGGGTTCCTACTGCTGTTTCGCCAGAGCAAGGGCGTTCTGATTTGGCTCATGATTGCCGCCACGGTGACGGCGCTGGAAAATCTGCTCTCCCTGTCGACGCTCTATATGGGGCTGCTGTGGATCGTCGCGCTCTTTTGCCTGCTTCGGTTGCGGGGGCTTTGGAAGGCCTACGGACAGTATGAAAAATCCGGCGCTCTGCCCGATAACCTCTTCTGACGCGTCAAAAAAGGACTGCCTATGTGGCAGTCCCTTTTTTGTTTTATCCGTTTGCGCCGGGGCGCGGCTCGTCGGAAAGCCCGAGGATATAGTCGGTGGTAACGTGGTAAAAGAGCGCAAGGCGAATCAGCACGTCGGTGGGGACGTCCCGTTTGCCCAGTTCGTAAGCGCTGTATGCCTGCTGGGAGCAGTGCAGGAACTGCGCGAGCTGTTTCTGCGTCAAGTCATGGTCTTCCCGCAGATCGCGGATCCGTCGGTATTCGTTCATACTCGTCCTCTTTTGAATAGCATTTCACTTTTCAAAAAAAGTATACCGCACAACAAAATGTGGTATTGACAAGTACAACAATTTGTGGTACAATAAAAGAAAAAAGGGTTGAATGCAGATGAAATTGACGGAAAAACAGTATTTTCAGCTAAAATCGCCGCGTTCGTTGAGATGGTCGTCTACCGTGTTTGGCGCCGCCTGTATTGTGATAGGGCTTCCGTTATGCCTCTTTTTGGGCGGTCTCTTTTTTCTGATCATTGGTATTCTGATTTTGGCAATTCGGAAATGGGGGCTTTCTCTTGCGGGGACCATAGGGATGTTCCTCCTTTTTGCGATTCTCCTTTGTTTTTCCATTGCAGAGTTTCAGATGTCTTTCCAAGCTCTCAGCGTGGGCATACTGTTTGCGCTGTGTGCGGTCATTTCCCTAGGGGCGGCGATTTTGGGAGTTATGGCGACGCTCGATCTACGCAAGTGCCATATGGCGTATCTGCTCGAATTGGAAAAGGAATTGGGGTCTGGAAACGGCGAAAGCGTTTAGAAATACGATTGCCGGAGGACGCCCCCGAAAAAACGAACGTTGCCGCGAAAGGAAAACCCCTCGCGGCAACGCTTTTTTATACGGATTTTACGATTGACAGCCGATGCGCTTCTCTCACAAAACGGCGAACCCGACGAGCAGGGCGGCCGAGAAAACGATGCGTATGACGTGGTGCAGGATGTGCAATTGCTTGCTCTTGATCCCGTTCGCGAGCGCAGCGGCGCAAATCGCCGTGCAGCCGAGCAGGGCGACGACGAAGTCGAACTGCCGCCCGATGCCGTTGCAAACCACGGCGGCGAGCAAAAGCAGGGCGCCGGCAAACATGATCCACGCCGGGAACGACGTCCTTTTGCCCCAGATTTGGCTAATCGCGGCGACCGCGGACAGAACGCCGAACAAAACGCTCACGATCCAGAGGAAGATCTGCATTTTTCCACCTGCTTTTCGATCGGTCGACGGGCTTTTCGCGCCTGCGGGACGGGAACGATCAATACTGCCGACCCCAGACGAGCATATGCTTCGCGGGGCGGCCGCAGCAGACGCAGACGGGGGAGAGCTGCTCCTCCTCAAACGGGATGCAGCGGGATTTCACGCCGCCGGTCGCGTCCTTGACCTTTTCCTCGCACGCCGCGTCGCCGCACCACATCGCCTTGATGAAACCGGGGTGGTTGGCCGCATGATCGAGGAATTCGTCGAACGTGGTCGCCGTGAAGGTCTTTGCGGCGAGGTTCTTCCGCACCCGCTCCACCAGCGCGTTGTGTACGCCGTCCAGAGCTTCCTGCACGGAAGCGGCGAGACCGTCGAGCGATACGACCGTTTTTTCGCCGGTCGCGCGGGACACCAGCACGCAGGAACCGTTCTGGATGTCGCGCGGACCCAGCTCCAACCGAACCGGCACGCCCTTCATCTCGTACTCGGCGAACTTCCAGCCGGGGGAATTGTCCGATTCGTCCACCTTGACGCGCAGACCCGCCGCACGGAGCGCGTCCGCGACCTCCCGCGCCTTTTCCAGAACGCCTTCCTTGTGCATCTGCACTGGGATGATCGCGACCTGAACCGGCGCGACCTTCGGCGGCAGGATCAGCCCGTTGTCGTCGCCGTGGGTCATGATGATCGCCCCGATCATGCGGGTTGAAACGCCCCACGAGGTCTGGTGCGGGTAGCGGATCGTGTTATCCTTGTCGGTAAACGTGATGTCGAACGCACGGGCGAACCCGTCGCCGAAATAGTGGGACGTCCCGCCCTGCAGGGCGACGCCGTTGTGCATCATCGGTTCGATCGTGTAGGTCTCCACGGCGCCGGCGAACTTTTCCTTTTCGGTCTTGCGCCCGGTGACGGCGGGAATGGCGAGGGTCTCGAGGTAGAAATCCTCGTAGACCTTCAGCATCCGCAGGACTTCCTCGCGTGCCTCCTCCTCGGTCGCGTGCATCGTATGCCCCTCCTGCCAGAGGAATTCGGAGGTGCGCAGGAACGGACGGGTGGTCTTTTCCCAGCGGACGACGTTGACCCATTGGTTGTAGAGCTTGGGCAGGTCGCGATAGGAATGAATGATACTGCGGAAATGCTCGCAGAAAAGCGTTTCCGAGGTCGGACGGACGGCGAGCCGCTCAGAAAGCTGGTTTCCGCCGCCGAACGTGACCCACGCGCACTCCGGCGCGAAGCCCTCGACGTGGTCCTTTTCCTTTTGCAGAAGGCTTTCCGGGATGAACAGCGGCATATACACGTTTTCGTGCCCGAGCGCCTTGAAGCGGGCGTCGAGGTCTTTTTGGATGTTCTCCCAGATCGCGTAGCCGTAGGGACGAATGATCATGCAGCCCTTGACGCCGGAGTAGTCCGCGAGCTCCGCTTTGCGGACGACGTCGGTGTACCATTGGGCGAAATCGACGTCCATGGAGGTGATGGATTCAACCAGTTTCTTTTCTGCC
The DNA here is from genome assembly GCA_947630765.1 of uncultured Clostridia bacterium. Classification (GTDB taxonomy): domain Bacteria; phylum Bacillota; class Clostridia; order Oscillospirales; family CAG-382; genus Coliplasma. The sequence goes on from CANRIX010000013.1 coordinate 53,043, forward strand.
ATCGAACAGGACCCTTTCTTTTTGAAAAAAATCAACTTTTTTCGGAGAATGTCTTGCAAATTCCGAAAAAATTTAGTATAATATGCAGACATCATTATAGCAAAGTTTTTTCGGTTTGTCAAGCCGAAACGCAGGAAAGGAGCGGGTTTTATGGCGGACAGCTATCTCGAACTCGCGGACGTCACCTATCTCACCCCGGAAAACGCACAGTTTTCCCGCACGGCCCACGGGTTCCCGGCGCTTCGCGCGTTCCTTCCGCCGGTCACGGACGACCTGCTCGAGGAGAAACGCCCCCCGGAATGGCAGGACTTCGGTCGGGTCAACTTTCACCGGGCGTTCCCGTTCGACGCGCCGGACGAGTACATCTCGGTGCTGAGCAAGGACGGGCGGGAGTACGGCATCATTCGCCGCCTTTCGGATTTTTCCGGCGAAGCGCGGGAGATCATCGCGTCGGAATTGGCGCGCAAGTACCTCGCGCCGGTCATCACACGCATTCGGTCGCTCAAGGATAAATTGGGGTATTCCTATTGGGAAGTCGAAACGGACGCCGGTCCGCGCTCCTTCACCATGCGGGACACCTACCGCAACCTGTTTCACAATTCGGAGAACGGGATCGTGCTGACGGACGTAGACGGGAACCGGTTTCTGATCCCGGACGTCCTGCAGCTGGACCCGAAGAGCTACCGAAAAATCGAACTGTACCTGTAAAGTTTTAGGAGAGTATGGAAGAAAACCGAAGAAAGCGCCCGGACGCGCCGGAGCAGGTTTCTGCACGCGAACGGGCGAGAGAAGCGCTGGGGCGGGCGCCGGAGGTCGAATTCGACTTCAACCTTGACTTCCAGAATCGCCCCGTTTTCGGCGCCTGCGCGGCGGACGGCACGGACGCCATCTGGGTCGAAGGGCAGGAAGTCCGCCGGTACGCGCTAGCCGACCTCGGCGAGATCCGCCTGTTCCGCGGCGTGGGCGTCGTGGCGGTCGAAAGTGCGGTCGACGGCGAGGAGATCGAGCTCTGCCGGGCGGACATGAGCCTGTGCCAGACGTTTGAGGACATGGTCGCGCAACTGGAGGCCCGCCGGGCGAACCGGCCGATCGGACGCGTCAAACTGCGCAAATGCCCGAAGTGCGGCCGCCCGTTCCCGCGCGGGAGCGAGGTGTGCGTGCATTGTGCGGACAAGCGCAAGCTGCTCGGGCGGTTTTTCGGATTCGCAAAGCCGGATCTGAAGCTGCTGCTGCTCGCGGGGCTGTTTTTGCTGTTGACCTCGGGGGTCAGCGTGGCCGTGCCGAGCATTCAGCGGTATCTGATCGACCATTTCCTGTCGCCGTCGGAAGGCGTCGCGCCGGGGACCCACGCGGGGCTTGCCGGCGTGGTCGGTCTGTGGGCGTTCTGCGGGCTGTCCGTGGCGGTGTTCCAGTGGCTGCGGCGGGTCTTCACCGCCAAAGCGTCCGCACGCATCATCGTGCGCATTCGCGGGCAGCTGTTTGAAAAGGTCCAGGCGCTCTCGCTGACCGGGCTTTCCCGCCGTTCCCCGGGCGAACTGATCACCCGCCTTGCGGACGATACCGAGCAGCTGCGCAACTTCCTGACCAACCTCGTCCCGCAGCTTTTGCAGCAGACGGTCACGCTGGTCGCGGTGGCGGTGCTGCTGTTCTCCCGCAACTGGCTGCTGACGGTCATCATCATTCTGCCGGTGCCGCTTCTGGTGCTGTTGATCGCGTCGGTCAACCGCCTGACGCGGAAGATCTACCACCGCGAATGGCGGCTTTCGAGCGACATCAACAATATGCTGCACGACGTGTTTTCCGGGATCCGGGAAGTCAAGGTATTCGGGACGGAGGAGCGGGAATGCGGGCGCTTTCGGGAGAAGGCGCGCCGGTTCGCGGACACCTGCAAGAGAAACGAGATGATCTGGAACCTGACCGTCCCGTTTTCCGGCTTCCTGCTGGGGGCGGGGGAGTTTCTGGTGCTGTTCCTCGTCGGGCGGCAGGTGCTCGCCGGGCAGGCGACCGTGGGCGAGCTGACCGAGTTCCTCGCCTACGTCGCGACGCTGTACGGACCGATCCGTTGGTTCACGAGCGTGCCGCGGACGATCACGCAGTCCATGACGTCCATGAGTAAGGTCTCCGAGATGCTCGACGAGCAGGAGATCATGCCCGACGGATTGATCGCCGACGCGAAGCTGCAGGGCGAGATCGAATTCCGGGACGCCTGCTTCGGGTATAACCCGCCGGACTATGTGCTCAAGCACCTGTCGCTGCGGATCCAACCGGGCGACTTCATCGGGCTTGTCGGGCGGAGCGGCGTCGGGAAAACCACGGTCATCAACCTGATGATGCGCATGTACGACCTCAACGAGGGGCAATTGCTCATCGACGGGAAGGACGTTCGGTCCTATACGGCCGCCGCCTTCCGTTCGCAGATCGGCGTGGTGCTGCAGGAGACCTACCTGTTCAACGGGACCATTTACAGCAACCTGTCCTACGCCAAGCCGGAAGCGACGCGGGACGAGGTCGTCCGGGCGGCGAAGCTCGCCGGGGCGCACGATTTCATCATGCGTCTGCCGGACGGCTACAATACCTACGTCGGTGCGCGTGGAAACACGCTTTCCGGCGGCGAAAAGCAGCGCATCGCCATCGCGCGGGCGATCCTGCGGGACCCGAAACTGCTGATCCTCGACGAAGCGACCTCCTCGCTGGACACGGAGACCGAAAAGCAAATTCAGGACGCGCTGTTCGCGCTCTCGAAGGGGCGCACGACGGTCGCCATCGCGCATCGGCTCTCCACCCTGCGCAACGCCACGAAGCTGGCGGTGTTTGAAAAGGGCGAACTGGAGGAACTGGGGACGCACGAGGAACTCATGGCGAAGGAAGGGCGGTATTACCGCCTCGTCATGGCGCAGCGCGAGATGAACCGTATGCAGAAGTAAAAAACAGACCAAAACACGCGGCAGCCAGCCGCGCGAAAGAAAGGATCGAAATGCAATGAAAAACCAAGAGAAAACCATGGACAAGATCGTCGCCTTCTGCAAGGGGCGCGGATTCGTGTACAGCGGGAGCGAGATCTACGGCGGTCTTGCGAACAGCTGGGACTACGGGCCGCTCGGCGTGGAGTTCAAGAACAACATCAAGACGGCGTGGCGCAAGAAATTCATTCAGGAATGCCCGTACAACGTCGGATTGGATTCGGCGATCCTGATGAACCCGCAGGTGTGGGTCGCGTCCGGGCACGTTTCCACCTTCAACGACCCGCTCATCGACTGCCGTTCCTGCAAAATGCGGCACCGTGCGGATAAGCTCATCGAGGATTTCAACCTGCAAAACGGGATCACGGACGTTTCCGTGGAGGCGATGACCGACGAGGAAATGGTCGCCTATATCCGCGAGCACGGGGTCGCCTGCCCCGGCTGCGGCAAGACGGACTTCACGGACATCCGCAAGTTCAACCTGATGTTCAAGACCTTCCAGGGCGTGACGGAGGACGGCGCGTCGACCGTTTACCTCCGCCCGGAGACCGCGCAGGGCATCTTCGTCAACTTCAAGAATATCCAGCGGACCACCCGTCGGAAGGTGCCGTTCGGCGTGGCGCAGATCGGGAAATCCTTCCGCAACGAGATCACCCCGGGCAACTTCATCTTCCGCATCCGCGAATTCGAGCAGATGGAGCTGGAATTCTTCTGCAAGCCGGGGACGGAACTGGAGTGGTTCGCCTACTGGAAGGACTTCTGCCGCAACTGGCTGCTCTCGCTGGGGCTGAAAGAGGAGAACCTCCGCACCCGCGACCACGACCCGGCGGAGCTGGCGTTCTATTCCAACGCGACGACGGACTTCGAGTTCCTCTTCCCGTTCGGCTGGGGCGAGCTGTGGGGCGTCGCGTCCCGCACGGACTACGACCTCAAACAGCACCAGACCGTTTCCGGGCAGGACCTTTCCTACTTTGACCCGGAGACCAACGAGCATTACCTCCCCTACGTCATCGAGCCGTCGCTCGGCTGCGACCGCGTCGCGCTCGCGTTCCTTATCGACGCGTACGACGAGGAGAACCTCGGCACGGAGGACAAGCCCGACCTGCGCACGGTGCTTCGTCTGCACCCGGCGCTCGCGCCCTTCAAGGCGGCGGTCCTGCCGCTCTCCAAGAAGCTCGCCGCCCCCGCGCAGGAGCTGCAAAAGGCGCTGAGCGCGGAGTTCCTCGTGGATTACGACGACGCCGGGTCCATCGGCAAGCGCTACCGCCGGCAGGACGAGATCGGCACGCCCCTGTGCGTCACCTACGACTTCGACAGCGAGAACGACCACTGCGTCACCGTGCGCGACCGGGATACCATGGAGCAGATCCGCGTCCCGCTGGAGGACGTGGCGAAGGTCATTCGGGAAAAGATCGCGTTTTGACGGATTGGAGAGGGATGGATATGACGGATACGTTGCAGTTGATCGAGCAGCAGCTTTCCTCCGGCTCTAAGGCGCAGAAAAAGATCGGGGGCTACCTGCTGGCGAACTATACGGCGGCGGCGGGGATGACCGCCGCACGGCTCGCGGAAGCGGTCGGGACGTCCGAGTCCACCGTCGTCCGCTATGCGGCGGAGCTCGGGTTCCGCGGGTACCCGGAGCTGCAGACTGCTCTCAAGGAGTCCGTCCGCGGTCGGCTGACCTCGCTGCAGCGGATGGAGCTTTCCCGCGCTTCCACGGGCGGGGAAGCGTTCGCCCGCAGTATGCGCGCGGACATGGAGAATATCAAGCGCACGCTGGCGGAAACGGACGCGCAGACCTTCGACGTGATCGCGGAACGGCTGGTCGATGCGCGGCGGATCTATATCGTCGGGACCCGCTCGACGGCGGCGCTGGCGATGTTTCTGGATTTTTACCTCGCGCAGCTGCTGGATAACGTGCAGCGCCTGCAGGCCGCGACCGGCGGCGAGTTTTTCGATCAGCTTTTGTCGGCGGACGAGCGGGACGTCGTGATCGGGATCTCCTTCCCGCGCTATTCCCGCCGCACGCTGAACGCGCTGGACTTCTCGCATAAGCAGGGCGCTTACGTCTGCGCGGTGACCGACGGTCCGCACAGCCCGCTGACGCCGCTTGCGGATACGGTGGTTTTCGCGCACAACGAGAACGACGGGTTCGTGGATTCGCTGGTCGCGCCGATGGCGGTGCTGAACGCGCTGATCGCGGCGGTCGCCGCCAAGCGCCCGCAGGAATGCGCCGCCCGCCTGTCCCGCCTCGAACAGCTCTGGGAGGAGTACGACGTGTACAATAAGACGCGTTGACGCCCGAAATGGGGAAAACGCCTTTGTTTCCTACCGTGAATCCGCAAAAAAAGCCGGTAAAATTCGCAAAAATGGACTTGCCAAAGGACGAGGAAAGGGCATATGAAGACGATTCTCTTAATTCGGCACGGCGAAGCTTTGCACCATATCCAAAACATGACGGGCGGCTGGAGCGATGTACCGCTGACCGACAAAGGCGTGGAACAAGCGAGAAAAGTCGGACGAAAATTGCAGGAACTGGTGGAAGGCGAATCGGTTGCGATTCTGTCGAGCGATCTGATCCGGGCCAAACAAACCGCACAGGAAATCGAGCGCTTTTTGAAGGTTCCCCCGCGCTATTACGCGGAACTTCGTGAATTGAATAACGGCGTTGCGAAAGGACTGTCAAGGGAGCAGGCGAAAAGGATTGAAAATCCAATGACCGATCCTGTTTTAGATTGGGTCCCGTATCAAGACGCGGAAAGCTGGTGGGATATGGTGTGCCGCATCGCTTCTTTTCTCGACCAGGAAGTCGAAAAGTTCAGCGAAAAGCGGTTGGTCGTCGTATCGCACGGGAATGCGATGGTTGCGATTGCGCTTTGGTGGTTCGGATTGCACCGTTCCCGGGAAGCGGCTGAGAAATTCATGCTGTATTTCGACCCGGCAAGTATAACCGTATTGAAAGAGAACGAATATGAGCGGTATATCGAAAAGTCCAATGACACCTCGCATTTAACCGCATAGATTTCCAAAACAAAAAAAGAGCCGGTCACCGGCTCTTTTTTCGCGCATTTCTACGCGGTACGGAACAGTCGGCGCAGCAGCGGTCGCAGGAACGCCGGCGCCTTCCAGACATAGATCCGCATGGTTTCTGACAGTCCCTTCTTTCCTGGGGATCCGATGGGATCCTATTTCACAAAGACCAAAAAGCCTACCCCGATGATCGCACCCGCTTCCACGCACGCCAGCGCGACGGACGGCAGGACCGTGCAAAGCAAAATCCCCGCCCCGAACGTGAGCGCCGCGATCCCGAGCGTCTTTTCAAAACAGCACAACCGCACCACACCCTCTCTGCTGGTCAGCATATGCATATTTCCGTCCGCGCGTGCATACGCTTTACCAAAAGAAACCATGCAAAGGATGCGATCACGACATGAAAAAACCCGCAACCCTGCAGATTCGCTTTCCGAGCCGCCTGCTGGACGCCCTGTTCGACAAGGAAACCGAATTTGACGGCAGTCTGCCCGATTACTGCCCGGACGTCACGCGGCTGGTCCGCGTCGATTGCACGCCGTACATAGACGCCTGCGACATCGGCAGCGACAAGGTCCACGTCAGCGGTCGGGTGGTCTACGACGTCCTGTACGAGACGGACCGCCGCAACAAACTGCGGTACTGCAGCTTTACACAGGAATTCCACCATTCCGCCGACCTGCCGCGGAACGAACTGGAGTCGCCGGTCGGCGAATGCACGGCGAGCTGCAACAAGATCACCTGCCGGATGCTGTCGCCGCGTCGGCTGGTGCTGCACGCACGGCTGGAACTGCACGTCACGGTCTGCGGGGAAGCGTCGTACCGTATGCTTTCGACCGAGCCGTCCGATGGGCTGTTTTTCCGCAAGAAGCTGTTTCGTTACGACTCCCCGGCGGAAACCGTTCGCGGCGAGAACCATTTCGAGGAAACGCTGTCGCTGCTGCAGGGCGAAAAAAACGTCGGCGAACTGATCTTCAGCAACGTCAGCCTGCAGCCCCCGCAGGTCACGGTGACCCCCGGCTGCGTGACCGCAAAGACGACGGCGGTCATCAAGGTGTTTTACGAAACGGAGGACGCGGAGGGCGGATTCTGCATGACCGCGAAGAACGTCCCGCTGACCGTGACGGTGGAGGACCCGGCGATCGAGGAAGGCAAGCGCTGCACGGTTTCTCTCGCGGCGGCCGGGTGCGGCGTCCTGCCCGAACTGGACCAGTACGGCGAAAACCGCCTGCTCAAGGCGAGCTTTACAGTCACTTCCGCCGCGACGCTGGTCGGGACGCGGGAGGTCGAGGCGGCGGATGACCTGTTTTCGGTCGACAGCGTCGATACGCTCGACCGAACCGAACTTTCGGTCCCTCATCTCGCGGAAACCGTCGACCGCAGTTTCACCGTCGACCTCAAACTTCCGGCGGACGAACCGCTGTTCACCGCTTTGTACGACACGACCGTCCGCGCCGGACGGGTGCGTGCGACGCAGGCGGAGGGCGGCGTCGAACTGACCGGCACGCTGACCGTTTCCATGCTCGGCGACGGGAACGACGGGATCCAGCACCGCGACTGCACGGAGGAATTCGTCCAGTTCGTCCCGACGGAGCTTCCGGCGGACTGCGCAGAACTTTCGGCGGAGGTGTCGCCGTTCGAGGTGCTGCCTACCCTGCATTCCGACGGCAGTATCTCCGCCCGCGTCATCTGCAACGCCCATTTAGCGCTTTACACCAAGGAATCGGTGTCGTTCCTGTCGGACGTCACCAAGCAGACCGAGCTTGACCGTTCCGACGAGACCTATTCTGTCGCCTACTTCTTCCCGTCGCGGACGGACGATCTGTGGACGGTCGCGAAGAAGTACCGGGTCGACCCGGATCGCCTGCGGCTCGCGAATCCGGACGCGTTCGACGACCTCGGCCGACTCAATGCAGGCGTGAAGACGCTGCTGATCCGTAAAGCGATGTTCGCTTGAAAGAAAACCCGTTAGCGGGCGCAAATCGCTCTTGACTTTTCCGCTCGGTTCTGGTATAATGGAAAAGTCAAGGGCGGTTTCACCCGTTTTCTGCAACGTCGGGGTGTAGCGCAGTTGGTAGCGCGCGAAGTTTGGGAGCGTAACACCGAGCGTTCTGGAAAATTTATCGCATCGTCAAAAAAGCCCGCTGTACGGCGGTCTTTCAGCGATTCGGGCGACCCGCAAAACGGTGAAAACCAGCGGACGACCACATGGATTCCCACAGTTGCGGATTTATTGGCAGAAAAATCACATAAAATCGGGGTGTAGCGCAGTTGGTAGCGCGCGAAGTTTGGGAGCGTGACACTGAGCGTTCTGGAAAATTTATCGCATCGTCAAAAAAGCCCACTGTACGGCGGTTTTTCGGCGATTCGGGCGACCCGCAAAACGGTGAAAACCAGCGGACGACCACATGGATTCCCACAGTTGCGGATTGATTGGCAGAAAAATCACATAAAATCGGGGTGTAGCGCAGTTGGTAGCGCGCGAAGTTTGGGACTTCGATGTCGTCGGTTCAAATCCGGCCACTCCGACCAACGCCTCCGGGACGGCTGTCCCGGAGGCGTTTTTCTGCCTATTTCTTTGTTTACTGTCGCGCAAATTTTGACGGTTTACGACGCTGGGTTTCCGCTTTCAGGCGCTTCTTTTCCTCGGCGATCTCCGCCTTCGTCTGTGCGATCAGCGCGGACAATTTTTCCTCGCATTCCTCCCGTGTCTTGGCGTAGACGTTTTTCGAGATCCGCTTGCCGTAGGCGTTTGTGGGCGAATAACGGCCTTCGAACAGGTGGTCGTTTATCTCGCTGACGCACCCGGTGCCGGGTTTGCGGTATTTTCCCTTGTACGGCTCGAATTTTGTCCTCTGCGGCTGTTTTTCCGGTTTGGTGGGTGTTTGCTCCGCCTCGTGCAAATTGCCCTCATTTCGCCCGAAGCCGCGTTCGATCTTGTTCGCCGCGTTTCTCTGCATGTCGTCGGTGATGTGTGTGTAGATGTTCAAAGTGGTTTCCGCCGAAATATGTCCGATCATCGCCGACAGGGTCTTGACGTCCATGCCGTTTTGCAACGCAATCGTCGCGAACGTATGCCGCAGGTCGTGGAAACGGATATGCTTGCATTCCGCCCGCTCCAGGATACGCCCCAACAGTTTGCGTATGGCGGCGGGATGCCGCGGCGCGTCCTCTTTGACCGGCGACGGGAAGATCCAACGCGAGTCGGTCCGTTCTTTCAGCGCGGCAAGGACGGCTGTGATCGCCGGAGGCAGGCGCACGGTGCGGATGGAGGATCTGGTCTTTGGCGCGTAGATTTGTATTTTTCCGCCCACGGTGGTCGCCTGTCGGGAGACGTGCAGTTCGCCCGTTCGCAGATTCAGATCGTTCCA
>CANRIX010000014.1 GCA_947630765.1 uncultured Clostridia bacterium
AACTTAACCTTACCACAGGTTTCTCCTATTCGCCACTCTTTTTTTGCTTTTTGTCACACATCATTGTAACACAGACAACCATATCGGGAGGATTTTTTGCGTTCCCCTTGCAAAAGCGGGGAGGATGTGGTAGAATTGTCCCACACGGGACAGGAGGGGACAGATGAAGATCGCGGTCATCGGGTACAGCGGTGCGGGAAAATCCACCCTTGCGGAGAAACTGGGCGAGGCGCTCCGGGTGGACGTCCTGCACTTTGACACCGTGCAGTTTTTGCCCGGGTGGGCGGTCCGCGATGACGCGGAGAAGCGAAAAATCACCGAGGCGTTCCTGGATTCGCACGACAGCTGGGTGATCGACGGGAATTATACCAAACTCTTCTACGAGCGGCGAATGGCGGAAGCGGATCGGATCGTGCTGCTGCTTTTCAACCGCTGGAGCTGCCTTTCGCGGGCGGTGCGGCGGTACCGAGCTTACCGGCACACGACGCGCCCGGACATGGCGGACGGGTGCGAGGAAAAATTGGACGCGGAATTCCTCCGCTGGATCCTGTTCGGGCAGCGGAAGCGCAAAACACGGGAGCGGTTCCGGCGTCTGCGCGAGCAGTACCCGGACAAGGTGCTGGTCGCGAAGAACCAGAAGCAGCTGGATGCCTGCTTCGCGGCGTTGACCCGTCAAGCGTGGTCACCGACCGGCGAGCTGGGTGATCGCCCAGGCGATCAGGTCCTCCGGCTCGACGGCGTCGCCGGTTCGCGGGATGGAATCCCAGAGCTTTTTCACGTTCGGGTCGGGGTTTTCCATGCCGCATCGGATCGCGTCGCAGATCGCGTCGCGGACCTCCCGCACGCTTTTTCCCTCCCGCAGTGCGACCGTTTCCAGCGCGTCCTTTGCTTGCTCCCGGGTGCTTTTTGACGAATTTTTTTGCATCGCGTTCCCTCCGAAAATGCTTTATTTTTGAAATGAAAGTACTGTTATTTTCGACTACATTCTATCATAGAACGGCTGTCGAATCGTAGGGAAGCGTGTCGACGAAAGCGGAATTTTTCCAAAAAATGCGTTTTTTATTGGGAATCGACCGAGCGGTCGCAGCTCATGGCACGCATGACGTGCAGGACGGCTTCCTTTTGCTCCGCCGTCAGGCAGACCCAGCGGTCGAACAGCTCCTTCAGCTCCGGCGAGAGTTCCGCCGTTTCGCCGTCGGAAAAGAACTGCGAAAGCGTGATGCCGAAGGCCCGGCAGATGGTTTCCAGCGTCGCGATCGACGGGACGTTGTTTCTGCGGAAGATGTTCGCCAGCGTGGATTGCGAAAGTCCGCAGTTCTTTGATAGGCGGTATTCCGTCCAGCCTCGCTCCCGCAGCATTTGCCGAAGCCGTTCCTGTGTATCCATAGCGTTATTTCCCTCCGTTACTGCTGTTTTGTAACGATTATAACGCTTTTTATGGTCGCTTCATAGAAAAATATCGTAACGAATATACCGTCTTATGAAACGCTAACCGCAGGACAAAACGAAAGCCCCGCCGGTCGGGAATCCCGATCGACGGGGCGTTTTGACGGATTCATCTCAATCAGTCCTATTGTTAACTTGTTTAGATAATCATATTTAAATAGAATCCAATGCGCCGACTTCATACCATTCTTTTGACAATTTCCGTGATTTCATATAGGGGCGGGAATCTTCACGAATGCTGCTTATTGCTTCGGTTGGTTTGTCAGACCAAAGAACACCGTAATAACCTGTTTCATTTTCCCAAAAGATGATATAGTCCTGAGCGACCTCAATATAGGTGAAACCCTTTTCTCGAATCTTCTTGATAGATGGAGACAGCGTTTCATCACTTTGGAAGACTTCGTCAATCTTGATATATCCATCGCCTATATCTACTGTAAATGTGTCAACGGAATTTCTTTGCTGTACATATGCAAGGACAAATTGGACAACCGCTTCAAAATCATCTTCGTAGTCAGAAAAATCATCAAAGTCCGCTTTTGTGTTACATCCGGACAACCCGAATATACAGAATAACGCCAATACAAACGATATTAACTTCTTCATGTATTCACCGCCTTTTGAAGAACTTCGTGTTTACACATAGAAAATGAAAACCGAAACGATGATACAATACCTTCATTTTGCATATATTCATAGAAATCACTTGTGCACTCACTTGTTGCCAACTTATATCCGTGAGCACGCATTTTCATAAAACCACGGACTTACGCCTTGCGGCAAAGCACCAGACACGCCGCGCAGACCGACGCGAGCAGTACGGCGGCGAGCAGCACGATCGCCCACACCGGGACGGCGGACGGCTCGGAAGCCGGTTCGGACGGTTCGGACGGTTCGGACGCGGACGCGGGTTCCGACGATGTGTCGACCGACGATGCGTCGCCGGAGCTTTCCGCCGACGGGCGCTTGACGTCGCCGGAGAGCCGGGCGGAATGCGTCACGTTGCCGTAGGAGCAGGCGACGAGCAGGTAGTCCAGCGCCACCTGCCGGACGCTGTGGGCGGGGACGGTCACGTCGTATTGGTAGGTCGGTCCGGAAAGGCTGGCGCCGCCCGCGCCGAGCCCCATCGTGTAACGCGCTTCCAGCACTTCGCCGGTCACGCCGTCCCGCGCGAGCATAGCGAGCGTGCCGTGGTCCTGCAGGGTCAGCGTGACGGTCCGCTCCGTGTCGCCCTGGTTGACCAGCGTGAATTGGTCCTGATACTCGATCATCCAGTTGCCGGTGTTGGCGGGCTTGCCGGCGCCGTCGGCATGGTCGTTGTCGATGACGACCTCGTTGCCGTTTTCGTCCGTGCAGGGGAACGCGACCATGTCCGTCCCGACCGCCGTGTGGTCGTTTTGGGGATTGAGGTGGGTCATCCAGGTGTTGGCGCGTTCGACGGTATGTTCGACGCTGTCGTAAGCCGCGTAAGGCGTCGACGGCAGGGTGGACGCGTAGCGGTTGGTATAGCTGACCGGCAGGACGCCGTTGGCGGTCTCGTCGGAAAACACCCAGGTCATTCGGTTGTCGATCACCCCCGCGTGTTGGGAAACGCCGAGGTACTGCCGCGCACGGTCGCCGACGCGGTAGCCCTTCGCCGCCGGTTCCGCCGCCACCTGCGCCGGGTCGTCATAGACGCAGAAGGACCCGGTCACGCTGCCGCCGGAAACGACGAATTTGACGTTGCCGTTCGCACATTTGATACTGCCGAGCGGCTTGTCGGCGGAGTTGTCGACGCTGATGTGCAGGTACGCGTCCTCCGTCGTGCCGCCGATGACGTAGAACGCTTCTCCGGCGGGCAGGCGGTAGGTCGTCGGTTGGTAGATGCGGGGCGCGTAGTCCTGATAGGCGTAATCGGCGTGGTATTTGGACGGATTCGTGGCATAATCGTCCGGAAACTCGAATTTTGTGTTGTAAAAATCGAACCACGCGAGCTGTCCGAACCACGTCCCGCCCGCCTGGTAGCCGACGTTGAGCACCGTGACGTACACGTCGCTCTTGCCCTCGTTTTTGAGCCGATAGCCGAGGTAGACGTCCTTGCCGGCGTAGTTGGCGTTTTCAAACGTCATGTAGACCTCGCCGGTCAGACCCTCGGTGCGCAGGAACACCTGTCCGACGTCCTCCGCGCGGATCTGCTCGGGGTTGTTCATATAGACGTAGGTCCCGCCGTCCCGCTTGACGTAGTTGACCTTCGCCGGTTCGAGCGGGTCGGTCCCGTCCCCGTCGAGCGGGAGGCCCGAGACGTCCTCCGCCGGAAGCAGGTCGTAGGGCAGGGTGACCGTATGGTTCTCCGCGACGGTCTCGAGGGAAAACGCCGTGTTCGGCTTTTCGGTTCGGACGGTCAGGGTGTACGTTTGGTTTTCGGTCAGGGAAACGGAAAGTGAGGTTTCCCCCTCCGCGATGGTTTCGCCGCCGGACGAATGGGAAACCGAAAGGGCGGACGCGTCCGGGCAGGTCAGGCGGTAGGTATCGGTATATGGGGCGACGACGGCGTACGTCCGCACGCCGGACCCGTCGGTCACGTCCGTGACCCCCGAAAGCCGGAACGCGGTATACACCGCCGCCGGTTCCGCGCAAACCGGCAAAGCCCCACCGACGAGCGGCAGGGCGACGCAAAGAATCAGCAGGAGCGCGAAGATCCGTTTCATGCAAAACCTCTTTCTGCGGATGTCACGCGCTTTCGCCGACCCCGCGGATGCTGTATAACGCGAGCAGGAGCGTCTGCTCGTTCGGGGCCGTCAGGCGGCACCCGAGCGAACCGTACAGGCAGTCCGCCCGGCAGACGCCGTCCGACCCGACGGTCACGCCGAAGACGCACTTCCCGACGGCGACCCGCTTCGCGCCGTCGGCGAGGGCGTACTGCGACGTGTCGGTATCGGTGACGAGGAAGCGGACGTCCGCTTCATCAAAGCTGAGGACTGCGCAGAAGCCGCCGTCCTCGGAAACCGTATGCAGGATGCTGTCCGGCGCACTGCCATCGGGCAGGGATTCGAGGTAGAGCAGCCCGACCGGGAGGTTTTCGGTGGAAAGCCACGTGACGACGTCGGTATAGACCTCCACGCGTTCCCCGTCGGCAAAGGCGGGCGGCAGGGAGCCGTTCCCGGACAGGGAAGCGGTCCCTTGCAGGGCGTAGAGCAGCCGAAGCTCCTGCTGCCGGTCGTTCCAGCGTTCCCAGGTTTCCCTTTCGCGGCTGGTACGCGCCGCGCTCGACAGGCTGAGCGCACCGCCGACGAAGATGGCGACGGTCAGCAGGGCAGCGGCCAGCACCGCCGCAGGGTGGATCCGGCGGCTCCGGCGCATGGAATCCGGCATGGGAGCGCGGAAGCTGATGCGGAGGAGTCCGGCTTGCAGCTCCTCCTCGCTTTTCGGCTCGTCGCCGCTGAGTTCGGCGAGGTAGGCGAAGCATTCGTTGATCAGCCGCAGGTCCGCTTCGTCCTGCGGTTTTGCCAGTTCCAGGTCGATGAGCCGCGTCAGGATCGCGGCACGCTGCTCGTCGGAGATCGCGTCGCCGTCGAGCAGATGCAGCAGGTCGGCGCTCGTCGTGTTACGGTCCATGCGCATCACCTCCCCTGCGCGTCGGGCGGACGCTTGCCGAAGGTCGGAAGCGCCGACGCCGGGAGAAGCTCGGGCAGGATGCGCTCCCGCAGCTTCTTGCGGAGCCTGCAGAGGGACACCTTGACCGTATTTTCCTTCATATGTAAACGGTCGGCGGTCTGGCGGACCGTCAGTTCGCCGACGATGACGCAGTCGAACAGATTCCGTTCGTTCGCGTTGAGCCGTTCGCGGATCTGCTGGAGGTAGGTGGCGTAGGTTTCCCGCTCGATGACGTGGTCCTCCGCCGAAGCGCGGCGCTCCGGGTCCCGTTCCGCTTCCTCGATCAATTGCTCGAAGTCCATCGGTTCCGGCTCCCGCGCCTTCTTGCGGAAGAACGCCGCCGTCAGCAGGCGGATGCTGCGGGTGGTCCAGACGTGCAGACCGATCTCGGTATGCGTTTCCAGTTCCCCCCAATGCTTCCAGAGCGCGACAAACGCGTCCTCGACGATCTCCTCCGCGTCGGCGGCGGACAGGCGAGCGGACGCACGGCAGTAGCGAAGGAGGTTCTGGAAGGAACGGCGGTAAAAATCGTCGAAGGACAGCTCCTCCGCCGCCTGTTCCGCAGGCTTTTCGGTTTTTTCGGCCATCTTCCGTCCCCCTTTCGTCTCCGACTTCCTCTTCAGTATATCCAATCCGTTCCCGCTTGTCAAGAGGGAATTTGCGCAGAACCGACAAAAAAAGCGGTTGGAAGAATTTGGTTTGTGGGATTTGTACAAAGAAGGACACACATTTTTTGTGGAATGTCGCCTTGCGGCGCTTTCCTGCGGGAGGTTGTACCCTTCGGGGCGAAACGGAAACATTTTTTCAATGAGGACGTGAATGTCGGAAAGGGTTCGTCCCGCCGGTGTTTGCGGCCTGTCTCCTTTTGTTCTGCGGGCGGTTTGGGGGAAGCCGTCCGCAGAGCGGCTACTATATTTATGGGTGGCAAACACAATCGCGTCGGCGTCGCTACGCTCCTCCTTGCTCTGTGGTTTTCCTATTCAAAGCGGCAAGCCGCTTTGAATGGCATATGCCCCCTTTTTGGAACGTGCCGGCATTGCCGGCACGTTTGAAAAAACGTCTCGGCTTGCGCCAATGCTGACGCCGCCTTCGCCGTTTCTCTCTTAAGGAGTCACTGCTTCGAACACGTTGTGTTCGAAGCGTGCGGCACATGTCCGCAGATTTGACGATATTTTATTGTAAACGCTTCGCGTATTGGAGACTAACGGAACGGTGTTCGGGACCGTCTGCGGGCGAATTGCACAAAAACGGGAACACGGATTTGTCCGAATGGGAGAAGCGAACGAAATGCGGTGGAAAACTGTACCGTTTTGGGGGTCAAACAGACATTTTCCCAGTAGAAGGCGTTTGACGGCGGGAACGCACGGTTTGCCCGTCGGAAGAACGGAAAAGGAGGAAACGTATGAAAAAGAAAACCCTTGCGGTCCTGGTGTCGGTCGTTCTGGTACTGACGATGGGACTTGCCGTTTTCGCGGAGGAAATGACGATCGGCGTACTTTCGGGCGCCCCGGAAGATACGGAAGAAGTCGTTGCCCCGGCGGAAGAAGCCGTCGAAGAACCGACGGAGGAACCGGCGGAAGAGCCGACCGAGGAACCGGTTGAGGAACCGGCGGAAGAGCCGGCGGAAGAGCCGGTCGAGGAACCGGTCAAAGAGCCGGTGAAGATCCCGGAGGGACTGCCGTTCAAGTTCACCACGGCGGACCTGACGAAAGAGCAGTTTGACAGCATCTACCAGGATCAATGGTTTGACGGCGTTGCCGACCATCTGGACGTCAGCTACGTCGCGGAAGAGGGCAAACTCGCCGAGCTGCGCAACATCGGCGAACAGACCTGCACCGTCGAGTTCTATGTCTGCTACCTCGCGTATGACAACACCATCGCCGAGGACAGCCTGCAGACCTTCGTCCTTGAACCGGGCGAGAGCGCGACCGTCGAATATGTGGAAGGCTACGATTACGCGTATGCCGGGTTGGTCTCCGTCGAATGCGGCGGCAAGCGTGTCGATTTCCCCGCGATGGTGGGCGGAATCGAGACCCCGCACGACCCGGAAGCGGCGGTTGACGCCGTGCCGGTCGACCCGTCCGTGTTCACGACGAGTGCGACCCTGCACAAGTACGGCGAGAACACCCTCGCGATCGTCGACGTGAAGAACGACGGCGAGCAGAATAGCCTCGTGACCGTGACCGGCAACTACCTTGCCGCGGACGGCAGCGTGCTTGACACCGAAACGCAGACCTTTGACGGATTCTCCGCAGGCTGGTCGAACAGCTTCGTGTTCAATCCGGGTTATGCGTTCGACGGCTTCACCTACGAGGTGACGGCGGTCGAAACCGACTACGACAGCATGGCGAACAACGTCCTGCTTGAGCAGGGCAGCTGCGACGCGGATGCGTACGGGCTTGATCTGGACGCGGAAACCTGGGAAGAGATCTTCGAGAACGCGACGATCTCCGGGTTCCGTTCGATCGGCGCCGGCTTCGGGAGCGACTGCACCGTGGCGTACCTTTCCGGGTTTGAAGGCAACGGTGAGACCTACGGCGTGCGCGTCGACGCGGACCTTCTGCTGGTCGCGCCGAACGGCGACGTGGAAAAGGTTATCGATAACGCTCTCGTGAACGCGAACGGCTATCTGGAGGATTGCGATGGGAGACATCTGACGCTTGTCGACTCCTACGAACTCTTCGGCGAGTACCGCGACCTGTCGGATTACAAGCTGGTGGTCAACGTTCATTCCGTCAATTCCCGTACGCTTGTGAACGTCGGACATTCCGTCAGCGAAGTTCCTTCCGAGCCGTCGTTCATTTCCTGGGTCCTCCGCTGCGGGTACGGGCTGTTCATCGACGCCCCGCTGCCCCGCTAAGGGAGAACGATTCCGCCAAGTCCTCTTTACACCTGCGGGCGGTTCGGGGGAACCGTTCGATCCGGGCGAGGGCTTGCACAAAGGGGGAACATCTTTCCGAGCGGTTTGCGGCTTTGACCGTTTGGAAGGTTCCAAGAAAAAGAGGGAGATTCATCTCCCTCTTTTGAACGTATCGATAAATCGACACGTTTTCGGGTGGCAAACGCAATCGCGGCGTCTCTGTGGCTACGCCACGGCCTTGCTCTGCGTTTTCCCCCCGAATACCCCCCTTTCATCGAAAACCGGCTCGGCTTGCGCCACTTCTGACGCCGCCATCGCCGGTTTTCTCTTGATGTGTTCCTCCGGCGGTACATGCCCGCCTACGGAACGATTTTTGTTGTATTTTTGTTTCCGCGAAATTTTGACAGGCAGAGGGAAATTTTTTTGATTTTTGTACCCTTCAAGTGAAAAAACAGACATATTCTCCATAAGAAGGATTCTATTTGAACGGAGGGACGTGCGATGCGGGAAACGAACGGGACAGGGAAGCGGAAAGGCCGTTTCCTGCGGACGCTGTCGATGGTCCTCTCCTTTTTGCTGGTGTCGTCCGCCTGCGTGTTCGTGCTGAGCGGGATGCAGCGGGTCGCCGTGGCGGGGGAATTGCATCCGAGCCGCCCGGAGGTGAATGCGCCGCACCCGGTCGTCGCGGAGGGGTTCTCCGTCCTGCAGCGCAGCTACGATTACGGGGAAAACCGCTTGATCGTGCTGGAAGTGGAAAACCAATCGGACGCGGACTTTGACGTGACCGTCGCGGCGAGCTTCCTCGACGATTCCGGCGCGACCGTGCAGCAGGACGTGCGCAGCTTCGACGGGTTCGCCGCCGGTTGGCGGAACTGCTTCTTTTTCCGTGCGGAGGCGCCGTTTACGGCGTTTACCTACCAATTGACCGCCGAGCCGACGGAGCATCCCGCCGTCGCGTCCGAACTGACGCTGACCTGGCGGCTCAGCCGCGGGTACGCGATCTCGCCGGAGGAGGAGCGGCGGCTGGAGCTGGAGATGCGGTCGTCCGGGCAGGACGGGTTGCAGACGGTCCCGGCGATCTTCCTGGACCTGCTCTACCGCAACCGCGCTTCCTACGCGATCGGGTTTGCGGGGGAGTATCTGGTGGTCGACCCCGACGGGGAAGTATTCGCCGTCAACACCTTCGCGTGCGAAGCGGAAGCGGGCGCACAGGACGGCGTCCAGCAGAGTGCGATCTACTACTGGGAGGACGGCGACGCCGGTGCGGCCACCGAAAGCGCCTACCCGGAGGAGCTGCGGGGGAACGTGACGGTCTATGTGTCGCTGACGGCGGCTTCGGACGATTCCGACCACGAACCGGCGGACGCGCCGCCCTACATCAAGCGGGATTTTGCAATCCCGGGGCTGGCAAGCCGGACCTTCTCGGTCAGCGGCAAACGGTACACCGACGCGGACGGAGCGAATGACGTGGTCGTGTTGGACGTGCGGAACGTCTCATCGGAAGCGCAAAGCCTGACCATTCACGCGCAGTATTTGAGCCGGTCCGGGATCCCGCTCAAGGAGGAAACGCGGACCTTCGACGGGTTTGCCGCCGGGTGGTCGAACAGCTTCCTGTTTGAACCGGGCATCGAGTTCTATTCCTTCGCCTATACGGTCGAGTCGGCGCCCTACGGCGGGTCCTGCCTCGCGGAGCTGGTGGATGTGGACTGGACGCTCTCGTCTGCGGTGGGGTTCCCGCCGGATGTGGCGGAGCACCTCGCCGATTACTGGGCGAGCGGGGAACTGCCGGCGGAGCAGAAGATGGTCTGCTTGGAGTTGACCCGTCGCAGCGGCGCGTCGCTGGATATGCTGCTGCGCGGGGACCTGCTGCTGGTCGGCGCGGACGGGCGGATCCTCGGGCGGCTGCCGGAAAGCAGTCTGCTGCTCCCCGCCGGGGAGTCGGTCTGCACGGCGACGACCCTTTGCCCGTTTGACGACGGCGGAAGGCTGCCGGCGGAGGTCGACGGCGGGCGGATGCGTGTGGTGTACGCGATCCGGGACGTCAGCGTCGTCGCGGACCCGCAGACGATCTGAAAACGTTCGGTTTTGAGAGGTACGGGGTACGAGGGGTACGGGGAGTACGTGCGGGGAATTCCATTCCCCGCCCCCTTGTAGTCGATCCCCGTTTTGCGCGAATTTCCATTTGCGGGTCAAACAGCGACCCGCATTTTTCGATTTGTCGCTTTAGAAAGCGGCAAATCGAAAAAGCCATGGAAATTCGTTCGGGTTTTGAACCCCTATGCGCTCCGATTTACCGTCAAATGCCGGCATTCGCCGGCATTTGACAGCGCGGTCCCCAAATTCACCAGACCGCATTCGCGGTCGATGCCCCCAATTGAGGGAAGTAAAAACGCCCCGCGATCTCACTATGCGACCGTGGGGCGTGCTTTTTTTGTACAAACGCCGTTTTCTGATCCGCACCCAAGATCTGCGGAAACCTTCCCCGCACAAAATGACGTCAAATCTGCGGACATGTGCCGCAGATTTGACTCAACAAGAGAAAACCGGCGAAGGCGGCGTCAGTATTGGCGCAAGCCGAGCCGGTTTTCGACGAGGGGGGAGTCTCCGAGGGGGGAACACAGAGCAAGGCAGCGCTGCGACAAAGTCGCCAGCGATGACGACGCGATTGTGGTCCCCCCTCGGAAGAAAGTTTATACTTCTGTTCGTCCTTCAATCGCCCGTAACAGGGTGGTGTTGTCGGCGTATTCCAGCGTCCCGCCGACCGGCAGCCCGTACGCGAGCCGCGTCACGCGCACGCCGAGCGGTTTGAGCAGTTTGCCGAGGTACATCGCCGTCGCTTCGCCTTCCACGCTCGGGTTGGTCGCGATGATGACCTCCCGCACCGTTCCGTCCAGGCGCGAAAGGAGCTCCTTGATCTTCAGCTGCTCCGGGCCGATCCCGTCCATCGGGGAAAGCACGCCGTGCAGGACGTGGTAGCGTCCGCGATACTCGTGGAGCGCTTCGATCGCTTCGAGCGCACGGTTGTCCTCGACGCACATGATCACCCCGCCGTCCCGTTCCGGGTCCTCGCAAAAGCGGCAGACCTCGGTCTCGCTGAAGCACTGGCAGACCGAACAAAGCCGGGTCGCCCGCTTGACTTCCAGCAGGCTTTCGGCGAAGGCGCGGACCTCCTCCTCGTTCATTTCCAGCACATGATAGGCGAGCCGAACCGCACTTTTGCGCCCGATCGCGGGCAGGGAGGCGAAGTGCAGCGCCAGTTTTTCCAGAGCCGGCGTCATTTCAGAACATCCCGGGCAGGTTCATGCTGCCGGTGATCTTGCCCAGCTCCTGCTCGTTGGTCGCGTCCACCTTGCGGATCGCTTCGTTGACGGCCGCGACCAAAATGTCCTGCAGCGTTTCCAGATCGTCCGGGTCGACGACTTCCGGCTGCAGCAGGATCTCCGTGACCTCCCGCGTGCCGAGGATCTTGACCGTGACGGCGCCGCCGCCCGCCTGCACCTCGTACTCCCGCGCATCCAGCTCGGCCTGCTTTTCCGCCATCTGCTCTTGCATCTTCTGCGCCTGGCGGATCATGGAATTCATATCGGACGGGCCGCCGCCCATCCCCTTCGGCAGTTTGACTTTCATTCGGTCGGTTCCTTTCTTTCTTAAGACGCTTGGTTTATGTGAGTTCCTCGATCGGGCTCGGGCCGCTTTCGCCCGGGGCGCGGTCGCGGAATTGCAGGGCGTAGGATTTGCCGGTCACGGCGCGGACCGCGTCGGCGAGTGCCTGCGCGTTGCTCCCGCGCTGGAGCATTCGGTTGGTGAACGCGTCGGCGAGGACGACGAACTTGTCCCCTTCGATCGTCGCCGTCAGCTTGCGCACATACGGCAGGAGGTCCGGGTGTCCGGCGAGCTCCTCGGCGAGCTCGGCGTACTGCGCGAACGCGTCGGCCGGCTTTTCCGCCGTCGGTTGTTCCGCGTCGTCCGCCGAGCGGGGCGGAACGTCCTGCGGCGCGGACGGGATCGGTTCCCGCACTTCGGCGGCCGGCGGGACGAACCCCTTTTCCAGCCGTGCGACGCGGGCGGCGAGGGCCTGCGGGCTGTCGTTCAGCGTGAGGTCGCACAGCCGGATGGCGGCGAACTCCAACAGCATTTTTTTATTCGTGCTGTAGCGGGTCATGCGGCTTTGCGTTTCATCCAGCAAAGAGCAGATCCAGAACAGCGCTTCGGGCGTGAAATAGGACGGAAATTCCTGCAGGAGCGACGCCGCTTCGTCGGGAAACCGCAGATCTGACCGCTTGACCCGTCCGGCGGTCTGCCGCAGGACCAGCAGGTCCCGCGCAAGCACCGAAAGGTCCTCGAGGAACACCGAAAGGTCCTTCGACGAGCGGTACACTTCGCCGAGCACGTCCAGCGCCCCCGGCGCATCCTGCTTCGCGCAGGCGCGGTAGAACGCGAGCAGGCGGTCCGCGTCGGCGATGCCCAGCCGGTCCCGCACGACTTCCGCCGTGACCGCGTTCGCTTCGCCGACCCCGGCGGTGCAGGCTTCGAGGATGGAAAGCCCGTCCCGCATCGCCCCGTCCGCAAGCCGGGCGAGCAGCTCCGGCGCACCTTCCCCGAGCGAAATGCCCTCCTGTCCGGCGACGAAGCGCAGCCGTTCGGCGATGACTTCCTCCGGCAGGCGGTTGAAATCGAAGCGCAGACAGCGGGAAACGATGGTGGCGGGCAGTTTGGAAAGCTCGGTCGTCGCGAGGATGAACACGATGTATTCGGGCGGTTCTTCGAGCGTTTTGAGCAGGGCGTTGAACGCCTCGTCCGAGAGCATATGGACTTCGTCGATGATGTAGACCCGCTTCTTCAGCACCGACGGGGGATAGACGACTTCCTCCCGCAGGGCGCGGATGTCGTCGACGCCGTTGTTGCTCGCCGCGTCGATCTCCAGCACGTCCGTCGAAAGCCCCGCGTCGATCTCCCGGCAGGCGGGACAGCGGTTGCAGGGGTTTCCGTCGACCGGCGACTCGCAGTTGACCGCCTTGGCGAGGATCTTCGCGATGGAGGTCTTCCCGGTGCCGCGCGTGCCGCAGAAAAGGTAGGCGTGCGCGACGCGGTCCTCCCGGCACTGTGTGCGCAGGATTTCCGTAACGTGGCTTTGCCCGCAGACTTCGTCGAACGTCCGCGGACGCCATTTGCGGTAGAGCGCCTGATACACGAAAAATCCCCCCAAAACGGCAAAATCGACGGCAAAAAGAAGAAAAACAGGGTATGCAAGATGACCATACAGCCGGGTTCGAGCAACGCTTCCATCCGTAAACCCCTGCGCGGCCTCAAAACAGGCGACCCCGCGGCACATCCGCGAGACTGCTTAATGCTGCTTGGTTCCCCACCTGACATGATTCACAGGCGCGAATTGCGCGGGACCCATTTCTCAACGGCTTTGCAGAGGCGCAGCGACACAAACCTTGCCCTCATCCCGGCCTATCACCCCTGCTGGAGCGGATTGCAGGTACAAGGCACCGCTAACTCCCCGGATAGTATGGCCATCTTCCATACCCCGTTCCCCCCGCCGGGCGCACCCGACCGGGTTCTTACGGATTCAGTATACCACAGTTCCCGCAAATTTGCAAGGGGTTTTTTGCATTTGGCGTGAATTTGTTGCAAACCTTTTTTTCGTCGGCACGGTTCGGAATGTGCAGGCGGGATATTTCATAGGAATGGGAGGGTCAAAATCCCGTTCCGATCCCCGTATTTGACGGAAAATGAAAGAAAAGAAGTGAAATATGAAAATTTTTGAAAAAATTTGACTGAAAACGGTTGACAAACCAAAAATTCTCTGCTATACTAAAAATACGAACAGAACAGGCAAAGGAATTGTGGAAAATGTTGAGTGTGGAACGGCAGGAACGGATCTTAGCGGCGCTGACCGCCAACCGTTCGGCGAAGGTGTCGGATCTGGTGCTGCTGACGGGGGCGTCCGAATCGACGGTTCGGCGGGATCTGGCGGCGCTGGCGTCCGCGGGGCGGCTGCGCAAGGTCCCGGGCGGCGCGTCTTTGCCGAACGCGGAAATGCTCCTGCACGAGCCGGACATGAATGAAAAGCTGCTGCTTCACCAGCCGGAAAAGGAAGCCGTCGGGCGGTACGCCGCGTCCCTGCTGGAGGAGAACGACGTGGTCTTTCTGGACGCCGGCACGACGACGCAGAAGATGCTGCCGTACATCTCCTGCCGCAGCGCGACCTACGTCACCAACGCCTACGGTCACGCGCACACCCTCGCGCGGCGAGGGTTCCGGGTGTACCTGACCGGCGGGGAGGTCAAGACGCCGACGGAAGCGCTGGTGGGCATGGGGTGCCTGGAAACCGTCGAACGCTTCAATTTTACCAAATGCTTTCTCGGCGCGAACGGCATCGAGGAGACCGCCGGATTCACCACCCACTATATGGACGAAGCGAGCGTGAAAAAACGCGTCGCGGAAAAGACCCTGCACCCGTACGTCCTCGCCGATCATTCCAAGTTCGGCAAGATCGCGGCGGTGACCTTCGCGCCCCTGCACATGGCGCGTGTGATCACGGACCGCCTGCCGGACGCGGCGCTTCGGAAGGACGCGGTCATAGAGGAGGTAGGCGTATGATTTGTACCGTCACTTGCAATCCCGCGATCGATTATCTCGTGTTCGTCCCGGAACTCGAGGCGGGAAGCATCAACCGTGCGGTCCGGGAACGCATCTTCTACGGCGGAAAAGGCGTGAACGTGTCGCTGGTCCTGCAGGAGCTGGGGATCCCGTCCGTCGCGACCGGGTTCCTCGCCGGGTTCACCGGGAGCGCATTGGAGCATTCGCTGCAGGGCGGGCGGATCCGAACGGATTTCGTGCACCTCGCGAACGGCTTTACCCGCATCAACGTCAAGATCCGCTCGCAGGGGGAGACCGACGTCAACGGGCGCGGGCCGGAGATCACGCCGGCGGACGTGGACGCCCTGTT
Organism: uncultured Clostridia bacterium; assembly: GCA_947630765.1. Lineage (GTDB taxonomy): Bacteria > Bacillota > Clostridia > Oscillospirales > CAG-382 > Coliplasma. The sequence goes on from CANRIX010000014.1 coordinate 14,898, forward strand.
CGGGAAGCTGGAGGGCTTGGGCGAGGGCGACACGCTCGTGCTGGCGGGCAGTATCCCGGATACGCTCCCGTCCGACCTGTACGAACGCATTTTAGAGCGTCTGCAGGGGCGGGGCGTGCGGTTCGTCGTGGACGCGACGAAGGATCTGCTCCGTAAGGCGCTGCCCTATCGGCCGTTCTTAGTCAAGCCCAACAACGACGAACTCGGCGAGCTGTTCGGCGTCCGCGTCGAGACTGTCGAGGAGACGGCGGTGTACGCGAAGCGGCTGCAGGAGCTCGGCGCGATCAACGTGCTGGTGTCCATGGGCGGCAAGGGCGCGGTGCTGCTGGACGAGACCGGGCGTCTGCATACGGCGGGCGCGAAGCGGGGGAAGGTCGTCAACACCGTCGGCGCCGGGGATTCCATGGTCGCCGGGTTCCTCGCGGGATACGAAGAAAAACGGGACTACGCCTACGCGCTCGCACTCGGCAGTGCGGCGGGCGGCGCGACCGCCTTCAGCGAAGGGCTCGCGAAGCGGGAGGACGTGGAACGCCTGTTGGCGCAGCCGTAAAAAAGAAAAAACAAAATATAATATAAGGAGGAAACCCCATGCGTATCACAGATCTTTTGTCCGAAAAAAGCATCTCCCTGAACCGTACGCTCTCCTCGAAAGCGGAAGCGATCGACGCGCTCATCGCCCTGCACGAGGAGGCGGGAAACCTCAACGACCGGGAGACCTACAAAGCGCAGATCCTCGCGCGGGAGGCGCAGGGCTCCACCGCCGTCGGCGACGGGATCGCGATCCCGCACGCCAAGACGTCCGCCGTCGCGAAACCCGGTCTTGCCGCCATCACCGCGCCCGCCGGCGTGGACTACGAGTCGCTGGACGGAAAGCCCTCCGACCTGCTGTTCATGATCGCGGCGCCGGAGGACGGGAATTTGCACCTCGAAGTGCTGTCCCGGCTGATGACCCTGCTGATGGACGAGACGTTCCGAAGCGACCTGCTCCACGCCTCGACGGCGGCGGAATTCCTCGCCGTCATCGACCGCAAGGAAGCGGAAAAGTACCCCGAAACGCCCGAAACCGTCGTCAAGCAGGACGGCTACCGCATCCTCGCCGTGACCGCCTGCCCGACCGGCATCGCGCACACCTACATGGCCGCCGAAGCGCTGGAAAAGGCGGGAAAGGAAATGGGGATCCCGCTCAAAGCCGAAACGAACGGCTCGGGCGGTGCGAAGAACGTGCTGACCAAGCAGGAGATCGCGGACGCGGACGGCATCATCATCGCCGCCGACAAGAGCGTCGAAATGTCGCGCTTCGACGGCAAGAAGCTCATCAGCGTCAAGGTCTCCGACGGCATCAAGAAGCCGAAGGAGCTCATCGAGCGCGTCCTGAGCGACCAGGCGCCCGTCTATCACCATTCCGGCGCGAAAGCCGCCGATAGTGGGGAAGAGGGCGAGAGCTTCGGTCGGAAGATCTACAAGCATCTGATGAACGGCGTCTCCAATATGCTTCCGTTCGTCGTCGCGGGCGGCATCTTCATCGCCATCGCGTTCCTGATCGACACCATCATGGGCGCCCCGCAGGACAGCAATTTCGGCACCGCGACCCCGGTCGCCGCCTTCTTCAAGACCATCGGCAACGCCGCATTCAACTTCATGGTGCCGGTTCTGGCGGGCTTCATCGGGCTTTCCATCGCGGACCGTCCGGGCTTCCTGATCGGTCTGGTCGGCGGCTACCTCGCGACGACCGGCGCGACGTTCATGGCGGTCGGCGGCGACGTGCCGTCCGGGTTCCTCGGCGCGCTCTTCGCGGGCTTCGTCGGCGGCTACCTGATGCTCGGGCTGGAAAAGCTGTGCGACAAACTGCCGAAAGCGCTTGAGGGCATCAAGCCGGTGCTGATCTATCCGCTCGTCGGGCTGGGCATGATCGCGGTGGTCATGTGCGCGGTCAACCCGTTCATGGGCATGATCAACACGGGGCTCACGAACCTGCTCAATTCCATGGGGCAGTCGAGTAAGGTGCTGCTCGGGATCGTCCTGGGCGCGATGATGGCCATCGACATGGGCGGCCCGTTCAACAAGGCGGCATATGTGTTCGGCACGGCGGCGATCGCCTCCGGCAACTACGACATCATGGCGGCGGTCATGATCGGCGGCATGGTGCCCCCGCTCGGGATCGCGCTCGCCACCACCTTCTTCAAGAGCCGTTTCAACGCGCAGGAGCGCAAGAGCGGCCCGGTCAACTACATCATGGGCCTCAGCTTCATCACCGAGGGCGCGATCCCGTACGCCGCGTCCGACCCGCTCCGCGTCATTCCGTCCTGCATGGTCGGCGCGGGCGTCGCGGGCGGTCTGTCCATGCTGTTCAACTGCACGCTGATGGCGCCGCACGGCGGGATCTTCGTGTTCGCCGTCGTCGGGAACTGGCCGTATTACCTGCTTTCGCTGGTCGCCGGTTCGATCGTGACGATGGTGATGCTGGCGCTGCTGAAGAAAAAGGTCAAGGAATAAGGGAGGAAAAAGAAATGGTATCCAAGAAGGTAACCGTCGTCAACGCGATGGGGTTCCATATGCGTCCCGCGACGAGCTTTGCCGGTGCGATGGGGAAGTACCCGTGCGACATCAAGCTCCGGGTGGGCGGCAAGGACGTCAACGCGAAGAGCCTGATGAACATCATCGCCGCCTGCATCAAATGCGGGACGGAGGTCGAGGTCATCTGCGACGGGGAACGCGAAGCGGAAGCGCTCGCCGAAGCGACCGGCATGATCGAGAGCGGTTTGGGCGAATAAAGGACTGAAAAAAGGCCCGAAGGGGGCGAAAAACGCTTCCTTCGGGCTTTCCCGAAAGGAGTTGTGATTCGTCATGGAGAAAGGAATCGGTGCGTCGAAGGGATACGGCATCGGGAAGGTCGTCGTGTACCGTCCCGCCGACTTAAGCTATACCCCGAGGACCGGCTGCGACCCCGAGACGGAAAAGAAGCGGCTGACCGACGCGCTCGGACGCTTTCTGGAGCGCAACGAACGCCTGCGCGAGCGCGTCCGGGAAACGGCGGGGGATGCGGCGGCGGAGATCATCACCGGGCATATCATGATGCTGCAGGACCCGTATATGTCCTCCGAAATCGAAAAGCAGATCGACGAGGGAGCGTGCGCGGAGAGCGCGGTGGAGTCCGTTTGCGACCTGTTCATCGCAATGTTCTCCTCGGTCGACGACGAGATGACCCGCCAACGGGCGACCGACGTCAGCGATATCAAGCAGGAGATGCTCGGGCTGCTGCTCGGCGTGCGGACGGTGGACCTGACCGACCTGCCGAAGGACACCGTGCTGGTCGCGCGGGAGCTGACCCCGTCCATGACCGCCTGCATCGACCGGGAGTGCGTGGTCGGGTTTATCACCGAGCTCGGCTCGAAAACCTCCCACGCCGCGATCCTCGCGCGGGCCATGGAGATCCCGGCGGTGCTGAGCGTGGAGAACGCCGTGGAACTATACGCGGACGGGCAGCTGGTGGTCGTCGACGGCGTGCGGGGCGAGGTGGTCGCCTCCCCGGAGGAGGATACGGTCGCCCGCTATATGCAGCTGCGGCTGGATTTCAACGCGTCCCGCGCCGAAAACGCGAAATTCGTCGGGAAGGAGACGCGGACCGCGGACGGAAAACGTGTGGAGCTGTTCGCCAATATCGGCACGCCGGAGGACGCGGAAAACGTGCTGTCCAACGACGGAGAGGGCGTCGGTCTGTTCCGCACGGAGTTCCTGTTCATGGATCGGAGCACCATGCCGAGCGAGAACGAGCAGTTTGAGGCGTACAAGAAGGCGTTGCTGATCCTGAAGGGCAAGCCGGTCATCATTCGGACGCTGGACATCGGCGGGGACAAGGAGATCCCCTATCTCGGTCTGGAAAAGGAGCAGAACCCGTTCCTCGGCTTCCGGGCGATCCGCTACTGCCTGCACAACCCGGAGATGTACCGCGCACAGCTGCGTGCGCTCCTGCGTGCGAGCGCGTACGGCGACCTGCGGATCATGATCCCGCTGGTGACCGGCGTGGATGAACTGCGGCAGGTGCGTGCGATGGTCGCGGAGCTGATGGCGGAGCTGGACGAACAGGTCATCCCCTACCGCAAAGACATCCCGATCGGCGTGATGATCGAAACGCCCGCCGCCGTGCTGGTCGCCGACCGGCTCGCGAAGGAGGCGGACTTCTTCAGCATCGGCACGAACGACCTGACCGGCTACACGATGGCGGTCGACCGCGGCAACGCGAAGGTGGCGTATCTCTACTCCGCCTTTTCCCCGGCGGTTCTGCGTTCCATCCGGCACGTGATTCAAACGGCGCGGGACGCGGGGATCCCGGTCGGGATGTGCGGTGAAGCGGCCGCGGACCCGATGCTGATCCCGCTGCTGGTCGCCTTCGGGCTGGACGAATTCAGCGTCACGCCCACCTCGGTGCTCGCGACGCGGAAGGAAATTTCCCGCTGGAGCAAGGAGGAAGCGGAGCGCATCGCCGAGACCGTGCTTTCCCTCGACACGGAAAAGCAGGTCGTGGCGGAGCTGAATAAGTACGCGTAAACGTTTCACTTTTTCGAGGGGGGACCACAATCGCGGCGTCATCGCTGGCGACTTTGTCGCAGCGCTGCCTTGCTCTGCGTTCCCCCCTCGAAGACTCCCCCCTCGTCGAAAACCGGCTTGGCTTGCGCCAATTCTGACGCCGCCTTCGCCGGTTTTCTCTGGAGGTGTTTCGGAGCCGGCACATGTCCGTCTCCGAAACATTATTTTATTGTAAACGCTTCGCGTTGTCGGGTGGAGAGTGATTGTGACTGCCTGCAAATTACCTATGGGACAATATTTGATTGCAAGCGCTTTGCGCGTTCCGGGGAACCGTTCACAGCGGTTTCATCGGGACGTGCTTTTTATTTTACAGGAAAAACCATCGGAAAAAATACGCCGGAACATTGACAAAACCGAAGAAAGAGGGTATAATGGAGCGGTAAAGATGGACGAACGGAAGAAAGGGGGTCCCGTCATGGGGCGCATACGGGCGACCAAGAGTTTCTTTTCCTCGCAAAAGGAGACGGCGTGGCTGGACGAAATGGGTCGGAAGGGCTGTCGGCTGGTCGAAAGGAAGGACGGACGGTACTTTTTTGAGGAGGAGCCGGGAAAGCAATTCTACTACCGGGTGGAATGGCTGGGCTGTTCGCCGGAAAGCGAGGAAGGCGCGTCCTACGTCGCTTCCCGGGCGGAGGTCGGCGAGACGCTTTGCACGTCCTATTCGCTTTGGGGGTATTTCCTTTCCGAAACGCCGATCGGCGAAAGCGAGGAGGGGCGGAAGCACACGGCGGTGCATTACCGTAATACGGCGATTTTGCTCTACGTGTTTGACGCGGTGGCGGCGGTGCTCGCCGGGTACCACTTCGTCGTGCGGGATTTTCTCGAGCGGCAGGGGCTGCTTTTGCAGGCGCCGACGCTGAAGAAGTCCGGCACGTTCCTCGTCGACCTCGGTCGGCGGTTGGCGTATGGCGCGAAGGAACTGCTGTACCGCTACGCGAAGCTGTGGTCGAAGGTGCTGGGTGACACGAAGGCGACGACGGTGCTTGCCGTGCTGATCCCGCTGGTGATCATTCTTTCCGTGCTCGGCGGGCTTTGGGCGGCGGAATGGCGGAAGAACCGCCCCGCGAAGAAGCCGGTCGCGGCGGAACCGGAAGAGGAGGCGAAAACGGATGAACAAACCGAAGTACCAGGAGAAGATCCGCAGCATTGTTGAACGGTTCACGCTTGAACCGATTTTCGAGCCGGAGGACATCGACGGGCGCGCCGTGACGCGGTCGGACATCTCCCGCCCGGGGCTTCCGCTGGCGGGGTTCTTCCGGGATTTCGAGCGGGAGCGCATCCAGGTCATCGGCAACATGGAGCACAGCTACCTCTGCTCCCTGCCGCTTGAACAGCGGAAAGCGTCGCTTGCCGGCTTCTTTTCGCGCAACGTCGTCATGGTCATCGTCAGCGCCGGACTGCCGATCTTCCCGGAGATGAAGGAGCTTGCTGCGTCGACCGGCACGCCGCTCTACCGCTCCACGCAGCGCACGTCCGCGCTGGTCGCGCGGCTGACCGGGACGCTGAACGTTTCGCTCGCCGAACGGGTCACGATCCACGGGGTGCTCGTCGAGGTTTACGGTGAAGGCGTGCTGATCATGGGGGAAAGCGGCATCGGCAAGAGCGAGACCGCCATCGAACTGGTCAAGCGGGGGCACCGGCTCATCGCGGACGACGCGGTGGAGCTCAAGCGGGTGTCGGACATGACGCTGGTCGGCAGTGCGCCGGAGCTGATCAAGCATTACATCGAACTGCGGGGCATCGGCATCGTCGACGTCCGCCGCATTTTCGGCATGGGGTCGGTCAAGGAAACGGAAAAGGTCAACCTCGCCATCCATTTCGAGCCGTGGGACCCGGAAAAGCAGTACGAGCGGTTCGGGCTGGACGCCGAATACACGGATATCCTCGGGATCCGCGTTCCGTCGATCACCATCCCGGTCAAGCCGGGGCGGAACCTGGCGGTCATCATCGAGATCGCCGCCATGAACCACCGCCAGAAGCGGATGGGGTACAACACGGCGGAGGAATTCAATAAACGCTGTCTGGAATTCCAGCAGAAGCAGCAGAACTGAAAACGGAAAGGAAGAAATCGTATGGTATATTTGGGGATTGACCTCGGCGGAATGTCTGTCAAGGCCGGACTTTGCGACGAAAACGGAGAAATTTTGGTGCAGGATTCCTGCCCGACGGTGCGCGACCAGGGCGGTGACAGGATCCTGGAGGACATGGCGGCGCTCTGCCTGCGGGTGATGGAGAAGGGCGGCGTGACCGCGTCGGACGTCGCGTACGCCGGCGTCGCGTCGCCGGGAACGGCGGACAGCGAGCGGGGCGTGATCGTTTACGCCTGCACCCTGCCGTTTTTGCGGTATCCGCTTGCCGAAAGGCTTTCGGCGCTGACCGGGATCCGCAAGGTGTACATCGAAAACGACGCGAACGCTGCCGCGAAGGGCGAAGCGGTCTTCGGCGCCGCGAAGGGGTACCGCGATTCGCTGTTCCTGACGCTGGGGACCGGCGTGGGCGGCGGGATCATCGTGGACGGGAAGATCCTGTCCGGGTTCAATTTCGCGGGTGCGGAATTGGGGCATACGGTCATCGTCCACGGCGGCAAGCCCTGTGCCTGCGGGCGGCGGGGGTGCCTCGAAAGCTACGCTTCGGCGACGGCGCTTATCGAGCAGACCAAGGAGCAGATGCAGGCGCACCCGGAGTCGGCCATGTGGGAACTCTGCGGCGGCGACCTGGAGAAGGTCAGCGGGCGCACCGCGTTCGACGGGATGCGCGCCGGGGACGCGGCCGCGAAGCAGGTCGTGGACACCTACATCGAATACCTCGCCTGCGGGGTGACCAATTTCATCAACATTTTCCAGCCGGAGGTGCTCAGCATCGGCGGCGGCATCGGCAACGAAGGGGAGACCCTGCTCGCCCCGCTGCGCGAGATCGTCGGGCGGGAGCAGTATTCGCGCAACAGCGATAAAAAGACCGAGATCCGCTCCGCCAAACTGGGCAACCGGGCGGGAATCGTCGGCGCGGCATCGCTCGGCAGATAAGCCGCTTCCCCGCGCATCGCAAGACACATACACGGGAGTTTTGAAGGATATATGGCATTACTTGAAGAAAAGGACGGGGTGCAGACGTTCCATACGATCGCACTCCGGGGTATCGTGATTTTTCCGGGCATCACCACGAGTTTCGAGCTGGGGCGGAAGCTGTCGGTCGCGTCGCTGAAGCAGGCGGCGGAGGAGGGACAGCCGGTGTTTCTGGCGGTCCAGAAGGACGCTGCGTCCGAGGAGCCGGAGGAGCAGGACCTGCTGCGCGTGGGCGTGGTCGCCAAGGTCGTCAACGTCCTGCGCCTGACCAACGGCAACTACCAGATCATGACCGAGGGGATGTACCGCGCGGAGCGGCTGGCGACCTACCGCGAGGCGGACAGCCTCAAGAGCGAGGTGCGTGCGTTTGAGCCGGTCCGCCATTCGCCGGGGCGGGAAAAGAAGGCGCTGGACACCCTCTGGCGGGTATTCAGCGATTACCTGCGCTACGTCAGCCAGCCGTCGCCGGAGATTTTGGAGGAGATCCGCAAGGTCGAGGACGTCGGGCTTCTGACCGATTTTCTGGCGAGCAATTTCTTAAGCAGCTTCGAGGAACGGCGGACGATCCTGGAAACCCTCGACCCGCTTCGCCGTGCGGAGCAGCTCTGCTCGATTTTGGAGCGGGACATCGCCCTGCTGGAGCTGGAGAGTTCCATCCAGTCCAAGGTCAAGTACCGCTTGCAGCGTCGCCAGCGGGACGCGTACCTGCGCGAACAGCTCAACACCATCCGCAGCGAACTCGGTATGGACGAGGACGCGGAGGAGATCGACGCGGAGGGCGGCGAATATGCGAAGCGCATCGCCGAGGCGAACCTGCCCGCCGAGGTCGCCGAAAAACTGCACGCGGAAGCGGCGAAGCTGTCGCGCATGCCCTTCGGGAGCGCGGAAGCGACGGTTCTGCACAACTATCTGGACACTTGTCTGGAATTGCCGTGGGGCAAATGTACCAAGGACCGCACGGACCTTTCGCTCGCGCAGAGGATCCTCGACGAGGACCACGACGGGATCGAAAAGGTCAAGGAACGGATTCTGGAATTTCTTTCGGTCCGCCAGCTCAAGCCGGACGCACGGGGGCAGATCCTCTGCTTCGTCGGTCCGCCGGGGGTCGGCAAGACCTCGGTCGCGAAGTCCATCGCCCGGGCGGCGAATCGGACGTTCGCCCGCGTCTCGCTCGGCGGGATCCGGGACGAAGCGGAGATTCGCGGGCACCGCAAGACGTACATCGGCGCCATGCCGGGGCGCATCATCAACGCGATCAAGCAGGCGGGCAGCGCCAACCCGGTGCTGCTGCTCGACGAGATCGACAAGCTGACGGCGGACGCCCACGGCGACCCTGCCGCCGCCCTGCTCGAAGTGCTCGACGGCGAGCAGAACAGCACGTTCCGCGACCACTTCATCGAATTGCCGTTCGACCTTTCCAAGGTGCTGTTCATCGCCACGGCGAACACGCTCGATACGGTCCCGCCCGCCCTGCTCGACCGGCTGGAAGTCATCGAGATGAACAGCTACACGGACAGCGAGAAGCTGTCCATCGCCAAGAACCACCTGATCCCCCGTGAACTGGAACGGCACGGGCTGAAAAAGACGCAGTGCCGCTTCACGGACGAGGCGATCCTGCTGATCATCACCGGCTACACCCACGAAAACGGGGTGCGGAACCTCGAACGGGCGATCGCGTCTGTCTGCCGCAAGACCGCCCGGTCCATCGTTTCGGGCGAGCGGAAGTCTGTGCGCATCACGCCGGAAACCGTCAAGAAAGCCCTCGGGGCGGTCAAGTACCAGTCCGAGCATATGGGCGAGCAGGACGAGATCGGTATCGTCAACGGGCTCGCGTGGACCTCGCTCGGCGGGGAGCTGCTGAAGGTGGAGGTCAGTTCGGTCAATGGTTCCGGCAAGCTGGAACTGACCGGCAACCTCGGGGACGTGATGAAGGAGAGCGCCAAGGCGGCGGTCAGCTATATCCGCAAGCACAGCGGGGAACTGGGCATCGACCCGGAATTCTACACAAAACAGGACGTGCATATCCACGTCCCGGAAGGGGCGGTGCCGAAGGACGGTCCGTCCGCCGGCGTGACGCTCTGCACGGCGCTCGTCAGCGAACTGACCCGCAAGCCGGTCCGGCGCAACGTCGCCATGACCGGGGAGATCACGCTGACCGGGCGGGTCCTGCCGATCGGGGGGCTTCGCGAAAAGACCATGGCGGCGTACAAGTACGGCTGCGACACGGTCATCATCCCCTACGACAACCGGGGGGATATCGAGGAGCTTGACAGCGAGGTGCGGGAGCATCTGAAGCTGATCCCGGTCAAGACGGTGTCGGAAGTGCTGCACTTGGCGCTTTGAACGCAAAAAAGGAAGGGAGGGGAGTCCCGTGGAAGCGGAAATGAACGTCGCCGGGTTGAATCTGCACCGGGCGGAGCTGGTTTTGACGGCGGGACTGCCCTCCCAGCTCGTCAAGAGCGGTCTGCCGCAGGTCGCGCTCTCCGGGCGGAGCAACGTGGGCAAGAGCTCGCTGGTCAATTCGCTGCTCGGGCGCAAGAAGCTCGCACGGGTCAGCGGGGAACCGGGAAAGACCGTCACGGTCAACTGCTACGCGGTGGACGGGCGGCTGTGGCTCGCCGACCTGCCGGGGTACGGGTTCGCCCGTCGCCCGAAGGAGGAGATCCGCAAGTGGTCGTCGCTGACGGAGGCGTATTTTCAGGACAATACGGCTCTGCGGATGGTACTGCAGCTGGTGGACTGCAAGGTCGGTCTGACGGCGGACGACTGCATGATGCTCGACTATCTGGAGCATTACCGCCTGCCGTACCTGCTGGTCGCGACAAAATGCGATAAGCTCAACCAAACCGAATTGCGCAAGGCGTCGGAAAAACTGCTTTCGCACCCGGCGCTGCGCCCGGGGACGGAACTGCTGCTCTATTCCGCGCAGAAGAATCTCGGCCGCGAAGCACTCTGGGCGCGGATCCTGCGCGCCGTTTCGGAGGCGGGCTGATGCAGGACGCGGAAAAAGTCCGGCTGTTCGAGCAGGTCCCGATCCCGAAAGCGGTCATGACGCTGGCGGTGCCGACCATCGTCAGTTCGCTCGTGATGGTGCTCTACAACCTCGCCGACACCTATTTCGTCGGCATGCTCAACGATTCGGTGCAGAATTCCGCCGTCACGCTCGCCGCCCCGGTGCTGCTCGCGTTCAACGCGGTCAACAACCTGTTCGGCGTCGGCGCGTCGAGCATGATGAGCCGTGCGCTCGGTCGGAAGGAATACGATACGGTGCGGCGGAGCTCCGCGACCGGGTTTTATTTTGCGTTGTTTTCCGCCGTCGCGTTTTCGCTGCTGTATACGTCGCTTCGCGGTCCGTTCCTGCGCGTGCTCGGCGCGGACGGCACGACGGAAGCGGCGACGGGCGCGTACCTGCGCTGGACGGTGACCTGCGGGGCGGTCCCGTCGATCCTCAACGTCGTGCTCGCCTACCTCGTCCGAAGCGAGGGCGCGTCGCTCCACGCGAGCATCGGCACCATGAGCGGCTGCCTGCTCAATATCGCGCTCGACCCGCTGTTCATCCTGCCGCAAGGTCTGGGTATGGGCGCCGCCGGGGCGGGACTTGCGACGTTCCTGTCCAACTGCGTCGCCTGCGGCTACTTCTTCGTGCTGCTGTTCGTGCGTCGCGGAAAGACCTACGTCTGCGTCAACCCCGCGATGATGCGCCCGAAGCGCACCATTCTGCTGGGCATTTTCGCCGTCGGGGTGCCTGCGGCGATCCAGAACCTGCTCAACGTGACGGGCATGACCGTTCTGAACAATTTTGCCGCCCCGTTTGCATCGGACGCGGTGGCGGCGATGGGCATCGCGCAGAAGGTCAATATGGTGCCGGTGCAGATCGCGTTGGGCTTTTCGCAGGGGATCATGCCGCTCGTCGGCTACAATTACGCCTCCGGCAACGCCGCACGCATGAAAAAGACCGTGCTGTTCGCCGGGAAGATCATTCTCGCGTTCATGGCGGTCGTCACGGTCGGGTATTACGTCGGGGCGGGGAAGCTGTCCGCCCTGTTCATGGAAAATCCCACCGTCGTCGGCTACGGGACGCGCTTCCTGCGCGGGATGTGCCTCGCGATGCCGTTTCTGTGCATGGATTTCCTCGGCGTGGGGGTGTTTCAGTCCTGCGGGCTGGGGCGGAACGCGCTGCTGTTCGCGGTGCTGCGTAAATTGGTGCTGGAGATCCCGGCGTTGGTGGTGCTGAACCATTTCTTCCCGCTGTACGGGCTGGCGTACGCGCAGTTCACGGCGGAGGTCGTGCTCGCCGTCGCGGCGGTGGTCGTCCTTTGGCGGCTGTTCCGCCGTCTGGAACGGCAGAACCAAGCAGCGTAAAAAAGAAAAATTGTCGGGGCATCCTTCCGAAAAGGGTGCCCCGATTTTTTTATGCCGATTTTTATTCAATCCGTCAAAGCAATATGATTAAGTTAATGAACCAACCGACACCTCCCAATATTGCCTGTATAGTATCCTTTGAATTGTCCGCAGAGTCCTCCGCGTAAAGGGGGAGGAAAAGCCCAAACACGTTAAACATTGAGTAAAATGCGAAACAGACAAACAGGAGAATACATTTTATGGGGTGCCTTTCGGATAGCACACCTAAATTATACAGCCCTTTTACGATGAAGAAGCAAAGCTGGGAAGAATAGAGAAGGGAAGAAAGGGACGTTTGAATCTTTCTCCTTGAAAAATAGGAAAGTATGGCGGCAATCGCCATTATAACGAAACAAATACTAATGATAACCACAAGATGATTCGCCAGAAAGTCTACGATCTCGTTTGCGAGACCACCCAAAAAGAGAAAGGCTAAAACTGCTAAAAGGGCTAAATATCCCACGTCAAAAAAGACAATCATGAATTTTCTCCTTTTTTGTGGCTGTAAAATCCATGTTCAATGCAAAAGGCGTTGCGTTTATTCTATGTTCGCCTGTATGGTTTCGACGATCTTTTTGGAAATGACGAATGGAGCGATAAAAATCCCGATAAATGCCGCCAAAAAGAATTTGATGGCAAAATAAAGAATCCAACCGGCAATTGGCATGAACAGGAACATATCCGGCGTGATACGACTGAGGGCTTTCCAACCAAAATAAGCAAATACTGCCACGAAAACAAGCGCAACATATTCCGCATTCTCAAAAATGTTTGCGCAGAGTAAAAATAAGCCGAAAATAACAAGATAAAAAATCAGGATAAGGACGCCCTTTCCCGCAGGGGAACATAGAAAATTCTTGACGGAAGCGTTTTTCTGCTCGTTTTGCTCTGATTGATTTGTCTTCATTTTTCTTCTCCTTAACTCTAAAATTCTGAAAAGATTTGCATTTTGCTGATCTTTAACACAATTTTAGCACAAAAATTTGGTATTGTCAAGAGGGAAAACGAAAAAAATACGAAATGGGAGAAGACAGATGAAAATTTATGACTATAACGGGAAGAAAAATATTTGCGGCGAACGGGTACGGCAGGCGCGGCAAAAGCGAAGAATGTCGCAAAGCGATCTGGCGGCGCGTCTGCAAATTGCGGGCGTTATCGTGGAACGGGATAGCGTGAGCCGAATCGAGGCGGGGACGAGATTTGTTGCGGATTATGAATTGAAGGCGCTCGCGGAGATTTTGAAGGTGAATATTTTGTGGCTTCTTTCTCCTGACGACGAGGAAGAGTTTCGCAGGACGCTTTGAACGGATTTGTGTAAAAAAAACTGCCCGGTTCTGTTTCTATGTTCTTTTGTTACGCATGAGAGCGGTTCTCTTCCCAGCAAAAGTGCTTTTGCATTTTCAGCGAGCGGGGGCGCTCGCTTTTTTCTTTTTACGGGTTGTAAACGAATCGTTTGCGCGATGAACAACGAATTGATAATTGATTTTTGCCGAAAAAAATGCTACAATAAAAATGTAAGCTTACAAAATACATTTTTAGGAGATTGAACAATGAATATCAAAATCGGTAGGATTGTAAAGAAATTACGGACAGAAAAAAGCGTAACCCAAGATACGCTCGCCGCAGCGATTGGCGTTACGCCGCAGGCAATCTCTCGTTGGGAATCCGAAAACGGGTATCCCGATATCGAACTGCTCCCATCGCTTGCCGACTTTTTCAACGTGACCACCGACGAACTTCTTGGGTACAAACTTTCCGAGCGGGAAACCGATATTGCAAACATCAAGAACGAGATGTCGCGTCTCAGCGAGGTCGGTACGATTGAAGAACGAGTCGCTTTTGCGCGCAACGCCAAATTGAAATACCCCTCGGATCATGAAATCAAAGAAAACCTTGCCGTGTGTCTATACCATTTATGGCAAGAGACGAACGACAAGTCTCTGCTCGGCGAAATCGAGGGTTTATGTTTATCGGTGGTTGACGAGTGTAAAGACGAGGACACGCGATTTAACGCGATCAATCTTTTGATTTTGATTTACAGGGATACGAAGCAGAGCGACAAGGCGTTAAAAGCTGTAAACCTGCTCCCGCCAATGAAGTATTGCCGGGAGGATGTCCTATCAAGGGGAATCGGCGACGGGAAAGACGAAATTTATATACAGGACGAGATCGACAAGTTGACAGACGCTTTGGGTATGGCGATCTCGAATTACCCGCTTGCGGAAAATCTTCCGAACGACCCGTCGACATGGGACAAAAAGATCGAGATGTTGGAGGTTTCAAACGAACTTTACCGGATGATATACGGTGATGACCTTCTGTTTTATCACAGCCGGCTCGCATGGAATGATTGGCTCATTTCAACGTATCAGATTTCGCAAGGAAAGGTCGAGGAAGCCCTCGGTTCGATTGAAGAGATGTGCGTTCACGCCATCGCGTACGACCGTTCCTACGGCGAGGACCACGGAAAAAGATATCGTTCGATTTTTACCGACAAATTGATTTATCCTTTCCCTGGCAAGGATTTTCACGAATGTAAGGAACATTCACAATGCTACTATATGCTTGACAAATTGGGAAACGCAAGATACGATGGTATCCGGGAAAGCGAACGGTTCCTAAGCGTGATTGAATCCTTAAAACAATACGCAAGATAAAGATAAGGGGCACTTCCTTCGTGGGAAGTGCCCCTTTGACGGGTTTTTGGTTTAGGACAGATACCGAATCGACTGTGCGGCGGGGAAAAGGGGATTTGCCGTTTCTTCGACCGAGCGTTTCTCCGCGGCGGTGAACGGGCGGAATGGCGTAATCTCGAGCGTTTTTCCCTTGCACTTCCAGCGTCCGGCGACGCGTCCGTTCAGAAGGACACCGGGCATGACGATCCCGGCGAGGTTGAAGATCCCGCGCAGGAATTCCGGCGGAAGGTAGATGCTTTCCCGCTTTTCGTAGCCGAGCAGCAGTTGGTCGAATCCGGCGAGGAACAGGCAGGCGGGGACGTCGGGGCAGTCCGTCGGCAGGTCGCCCAGATAGAAATAGTCCTTTCCGTCCATCGCAAAGTGCTCGACGGGGAGCTCCCGCAGGAACTGCTTGACCTGCGTTTGGGAAAAATGAAAGAAATACGCCAGATCCCGCACGGTCGCGGGGGCGATGTGGGTGAGGTAACGGCGAAACTGCTCCCGCAGCGCGACCTCGCGGGGAAGCGGGGTATAGGCGGGCGCGAGTGCGAACGCCTTTTTCTGCTGCACCTTGTACGTCAGGAACCCCCGTTCGCACAGCGGGCGAAGCAGACCGCCCCAGCCGTCGAACAGAAAGGATTCCTCGTCCGGCGTCATGCCCAATGCGCGGCAGGCGTTCCGCAGGTCCTCCCGGTCCTCGACCCCGTCCGAAACCAGCCGGACGATCTGTTCGGCGAAGTAGGCCTCCCGTTCGGGGGTCACCCACCAACGCCCGGGAATGGTCACCCCGTCCCAGCGGTCGTTTCGGTAGTAGCCGTCGTCGTACTTGAAAAGCGGCAGGTCCTCCTCGGCAAAGACGTGGACGGTCCCGCGCAGGGTCCAGTTTTTGACGAGTCCCTCGCCCCAGCGGTCCGGGTCGAGGGCTTCCGCGCAGCGGATGCGCAGGGCGTGGAAGGCGTTCGACAGGATCTGGCACTGCAGTCCGCACAGGTCCCGCACGACGGTCCGTTTGTCGGTCGGGGACGTGAGGTGCTGTCGGTAGACTTGCACCTGCCGAAGGTCGGCGACGGTCATGGCGGGGTCCTCCTTTGCTTGGGGGCATTTATACGCCGACGGGTACTTTTTCCGGCTCGGCGGACAGGGGGGCATTGGCGTTGGACAGCATGAGCTTGATGCGGTTTTCCTGGTTGATCTGCGTCGCACCGGGGTCGTAATCCACCGCGACGATGTTGACGTCCGGGAATTTCTCCTTCAGCGGCTTCATCATGCCCTTGCCGCAGATGTGGTTCGGCAGGCAGCCGAACGGCTGGGTGCAGACGATGTTGCGGATGCCGTCGTTGATCAGGGAAAGCATTTCGGCGGTCAGCAGCCAGCCTTCGCCCATCTTGACCCCTAACCCGATCAGCTCCTGCACGCGCTTGCGCGCCTCGTCGAAGGCGATCGGCTGGTCGAACCGGCCGTCCTCGCGGACGATGCGGATGACGTCCTCCTGCTTGCGGACGAGGTAGCGGTAGACGAACCCCATGAGGAATTTCTTGAACCGATGCACCCCGTAAAGCTCCGCGTCGGCGATGGAATCGTAGACCATATACATGACGAACTCCAGCAGTCCCGGCAGGACCGGCTGTGCGCCCTCGGCAATCAGGAATTTTTCGAGGTTGTTGTTGCCGAGCGGGGAAAACTTGACGAAGATCTCCCCGACGATGCCGACGCGCGGCTTCCTGACCGAGCGGTCGATCGGCAGGGACGCGAAGGACTTCACGATGCGTTCGTAGTTCTTTCGGATGCGGCGGTAGCTGATCCCGTGGGAAAGGATGTCCTTGCCGAGTGTTTCCTCCCACTGCGCGACCAGCGCTTCCGTCGCGCCCGGTTCGGTCTCGTAAGGCAGGCATTGGTTCTTCAGCTCCATGAGCAGGTCGGCGTACAGCACGGCGGAAATGCCCTTGAGCAGCATCGGCAGGGTCAGCTTGAACCCCGGATTCGGCTCGAGCCCGACGAAATTCATCGAAATGACCGGGATATACGGGTATCCCGCCTTCGCGAGCGCCTTGCGGATCAGGAAGATGTAGTTGGACGCACGGCAGCCGCCGCCGGTCTGGAAGTAGAGGAAGGCGACCTTGTGCGGGTCGTACCTGCCGCTCTCCAGCGCGTCGATGAGCTGCCCGACGACCAGGAGCGAGGGGTAGCAGGCGTCGTTATGGACGTATTTCAGACCGCATTCCTTGATGTGGTCGTTGATGTTCGTGAGCAGTTCGGCGTGGTAGCCGTAAGCGTTCAGCACCCCGCAGATCATGCGGAAATGGATCGGCAGCATGGTCGGGACGAGGATCGTATAGTCCTTCCGCATCTCCTTGGTGAACAGGACGCGTCCCTCCGCGGGGGCGGAAACGGTTTTGCGTTCTTTCATACGGACTGCCGCGCCTCCTTTCGGTGTTCGCGCTCCTCCAGCGCACCGAGCATACTGCGGAGCCGGATCCGCACGGCGCCGAGGTTGGTGATCTCGTCGATCTTCAGCTGGGTGTAGAGCTTGCCGTGCTTTTCGAGGATGGAGCGGACCTCGTCGGTCGTGATCGCGTCCACCCCGCAGCCGAACGACACCATCTGCACCAGCTCCACGTCCGGGTTTTCCGACGCGAACTGCGCTGCGGCGTACAGCCGGGAATGGTAGGTCCACTGGTTGAGCACCTGCACCGGCGGCACCTTGGCGAGGTGCGCGACGCTGTCCTCCGACACGACGACGAACCCCAACGACAGGGCGAGCTTGTCGATACCGTGGCAGATCTCCGGGTCGATGTGGTAGGGGCGTCCGGCGAGGATCAGGATGCGGCGGCCGTGCTCGCGCGCGAAGCGGACGGCGTCCTCCCCGGCCTTGTGGACGGACGCCATGTGGTCGAGGTACTGCTTCCGCCCGACGGCGACGGCATTCCGGCAGTCCTTCAGGCTGTATTTCCCCTCCGGGGCGTGCTCCCGCAGGTAGCGGTAGAGCTCCTTGGCGCATTCCTTGTCCGAATTGACGTTCAGGTAGGGGTAGAAGAAGCGGACGTTCCGCAGGGATTCCATGTTGCCGTTGAGCAGTTCGGCGTAGTAGGCGACGACGGGGCAGTTGTAGTGGTTGGCGCTGCGCCCCTCGTCGATGTTATAGGTCAGGGCGGGGTAGAAAACGATGTCGCACCCCTGCTCGATCAGCTGTTCGATATGCCCGTGCATGATCTTCGCCGGGTAGCAGGCGGTGTCGGACGGGATGGAGTACTGCCCCTTGACGTAGGTTTCCCGCGTCGAGAACGGGGAAACGACGACCTCGTAGCCGAGGGTCGTGAAGATCCCGTGCCAGAACGGGAGCAGTTCGTACATCCCGAGCGTCAGCGGCAGTCCCAGCTTCTTCCCGCCGGGTTTGCCCGTATACGACGCGAGCGCGTCGCGCTTGAAGGCGTAGAGGTTCGGCAGGGTCGGACCGGTCTGCCGGACCCCGGCGCCCTTTTCACATTGGTTGCCGGACAGGAATCTTTCGCCGTCGGCGCGGTCGCCGTAGGTGAAGCGGTTGACGGTCATGTGGCAGTGGTTGCCGCACCCGTTGCAGGTGACGGCTTTCGCCGTGTGAGTGAAGGCTTCGAGTTCGGCGGAAGTCAGCAGGGCGGACTTCGCAAGCCCGAGCGACTTCGCGTGCAACGCCGCGCCGAACGCGCCCATCAACGGGGCGATGCGGGGACGAATGACCTCCCGCCCGATCTCCCGTTCAAAGGCGCGGAGCACCGCGTCGTTGAGGAAGGTCCCGCCCTGCACGACGATCTCCTTGCCGAGTTCGTCCGCGTTCGCGGCACGAATGACCTTGTAGATCGCGTTGCGGACGACACTCATGGACAGCCCCGCCGAGATGTCCTCGACCGATGCGCCGTCCTTCTGCGCCTGCTTGACCGAGGAATTCATGAACACCGTGCAGCGGGTGCCGAGGTCGACCGGGGACCTGCCGAACAGCCCCTTCTTCGCAAATTCCTCGACGGAATACCCCATCGACCGGGCGAACGTCTCGATGAACGAGCCGCAGCCGGAGGAGCAGGCCTCGTTGAGGATGATGCTGTCGATGGAATCGTTATGGACCTTGAAGCACTTGATGTCCTGCCCGCCGATGTCGAGGATGAAGTCCACCTTCGGGTTGAAATGCTTCGCGGCGGCGTAGTGCGCCATGGTTTCGACCAATCCGGCGTCGAGGTGGAACGCGTGGCGGATCAGGTCCTCGCCGTAGCCGGTCACGGCGGAACCGCGGATGACCGCGTCCGGGTGCATCCGGCTGTAGAGTAGTTGCAGCTGCTCGCGCACGATGGTGACCGGGTTGCCCCGGTTGGAAGCGTAGTAGGAATAGAGGATCTCGTCCTTGCCGGACAGCAGCAGGAGCTTGGTGGTCGTCGAGCCGCAGTCCACGCCGAGGTAGGCGTTTCCGCGATAGGGTTCGAGGTCCGCGAATGCGGCGTCCGCCTTCGCGTGGCGCTCGGAAAAGACGCGGTACTCCTCCGCGTTTTCAAACAGCGGGCGCACCGTCGCGAGCCTCGGCGACGTGCGGACGGAATCGGTCAGGCGGCGGTGCAGGTCGTCGTAGGTGAATTGTTCCTTCAGCGACGACGCGTAGAGGGACGCCCCGATGGAAACGGCGAAGAGCGCGTAGTCCGGGAACACCGCGTGGTCGTCGTCCAGCCCCAACGTTTCGCGGAAGCGCTGCCGCAGGCCGAGGCAGTAATGCAGCGGACCGCCGAGGAACAGCACCTTCCCGGCGATGCGCCGCCCCTGCGCGAGCCCCGCGACGGTCTGGTTGACGACCGCCTGGTAGATGCTCGCGGCGATGTCCGCCTTCTGTGCGCCTTGGTTAAGCAACGGCTGGATGTCCGTTTTGGCGAATACGCCGCAGCGGGAGGCGATCGGGTAGATGCGCGAGGACTGCAGACTGAGCCGGTCCATTTCGTCGTTCGACAGGTCCAGCAGGGTCGCCATCTGGTCGATGAAAGCGCCGGTCCCGCCCGCGCAGGAGCCGTTCATGCGCTCGTCGAGCCCTCCGCCGAAGAAGATGATCTTCGCGTCCTCGCCGCCGAGTTCGACGACGGCGTTCGTGTCCGGCTCCAGCGCACGGACGGTCTCCGCCGTCGCGTAGACCTCCTGCACGAACGGAAGCCCCGCCGCGTTCGCCATGCCCATGCCGGCGGAACCCGCGACGGCGACCGTAAAGCGCTTGCCGGCGAGCAGGTCCTTCGCGCCCTCGAGCAGTTCGACCGTTTTCTGCCGCACCTGTGAAAAGTGCCGTTCGTAGGTCTGATACAGCACTTTCCCGTCCTCCGCGACGACCAGTTTCGCCGTCGTCGAGCCGATGTCGATGCCGACCGAGGTTTGTTGAATGGGTAAGCGTTCCATATATGTGATCCTTTGCTGATTCCAAAAATCCATTTGCCATTATATCATTTTTCACAAAAAAATGCAACCCCTATTTCGTAAAAAGAGGTTGGAATGTTCAGACAATGTTTTCGGGGGGCATCTGCCGGGCGAACCGCGTAAAAAAGATCGGAATACGAAAAAATACCATTAAAAATATCGCCCCGCAGGCGGGCATGTACCGCTGGCTCCAAACACTACTGTGTTTGGAGCATAGAGGCGACCTCCAGAGAAAAACGGCGAAGGCGGCGTCAGAAGTGGCGCAAGCCGAGCCGTTTTTCGACGAGAGGGGCGTATTCGAGGGGGGAACACAGAGCAAGACAACGCGAAGCGGTGGCGACGCGATTGTGGTCCCCCTTCGAAAGAAATGCTATTCCGCCGATATGACGTAGAAATAGAGCGGCTGCCCGCCGGGAAGCATGGAAATTTCCGCCTCCGGCAGTTCCGCGTGCAGCAGCGCGAGCGCTTCGTCCGCCTCCTCGGCGGAAACCTCCTCGCCGTAAAAGACGGTCAGGAAGGAGGCGTCCTGGATCTCCGACGCGAGTTTTTGCAGGCAGTCCGGGCGGGAATCCGCCACGACGCGGACCTTGTGGTCCACCAGCCCTAAGATCTGCCCTTCGCGGACCGCTTCGCCGTTGACCGTCGAATCGTGGGCGGCGAAGGTGACGTCGAGGGTCTTTACGGTCGAGAGGGCATCGGTCATGGCCTTCGTGTTGACCTCCGGGGGCTGTTCCGGGTCGAACTGCAGGAGGGCGGAAAGCCCCTGCGGCACGCTGACCGACGGGATGACGACGACGGAACGGTCCTTCACCAGCTCGCACGCCTGCTCGGCGACGAGGCAGACGTTCGCATTGTTCGGGAACAGGTAGACGGTCTTCGCCGGGGTCGCCCGAACCGCTTCGACCAATTGCTCGGTCGAGGGGTTCATGGTCTGCCCGCCGTGGACGAAATGCGCCACGCCGAAATCCTCGAAGGCGGCCTTCATGCCGTCCCCCATGGTCACGGCGACGAAGCCGTAGGGTTCCTCCGGGGGCGCGGACGCGGGAGACTGCTCCCGGAGAAGTTCGGTATGCTGGTTGCGCATATTTTCGACCTTGACCGTGTAAAGCGAGCCGTACTTAAGCGCTTCCGACAGCACGCGACCCGGGTCCTTCGTGTGGACGTGGAGCTTGATGATCTCCGCGTCCTCCGCAAAAACGACGGAATCCCCGGCGGCGAGGACGAACCGGCGGAACGCTTCGGCGCTCCCTTCCGCGCGGAAGGCGTCGCTTTTGGTGACGATGCACTCGGTGCAGTAGGGGTTCTGGATGTCCTCCGTCGCGAAGGCGGAGAAGTTCGCGCCAGCGTCGAGGTCGGTCTCCTCGGCGCTTTCGACCGGGCGACCGCACAGGGCGAGCCGCATACCGTTCAGAATTTCGAGGAATCCCCGTCCGCCGGAGTCCACGACCCCCGCCTGCTTGAGGACGGGAAGCATCTCCGGGGTCTTTTCCAGCGTTTCCTCCGCCGTCGCGCAGAGCTTGTCGAACAGGGTCAGCAGGTCGCAGCCGGTCCCGTCCACCTCCGCGCAGCAGCGCATGACGGTCAGGATCGTGCCTTCCCGGGGGTACTGCACGGCTTTATACGCTTCCTCCACGCCGTGCCCGAACGCGGCAAGCAGCTCCGGGACGCCCGCCTGCTCCAGACCGCGGAAGCCGTGCGCCACGCCGCGGAAGAACAGCGAGAGGATCACGCCCGAATTGCCCCGGGCGGCACGCAGAAACAGGCTCGCCGCCTTTTCCGCGCAGGCGGAAAGCGGACCGTCCCAGCCGGAAAGCTCCGAAGCGGGGCGGACGGTCATGCTCATATTGCTGCCGGTATCCCCGTCCGGGACCGGGTAGACGTTGAGCCGGTTGATCAGGTCTTTTTGCCTGTGCAGGGCGTTCGACGCGGAAAGCAGCATTCCCGCGTATACCGCGCCGGTGACGGCGGCGGGAGCGTGGGTCGTTTCACTCATCTGCCGCAGGCTCCTTTCTTTCGTGCAATCAAAAATCTATCCCTATCTTACCAAAAAAACGGGCGCTTGTCAACGGTTTGTGCAAAGAAAGTTGCGAAAAGGCGTTCGCCGGTCAGATTTTGACGGAAAACGTCGCGCCGCAGCGGGGACAGCGGACCGTATGCTTCCCTTTTTCGCGCGGGAAGCGCAGTTGGCTCTTGCAGTGCGGGCAGCGCTTGTAGACGTGTTCGCGGTCGGCGCGGCGCCGTTTCCGCGCGTCGAGCAGTCTGCGCGGGGACGCGAGGAAACGCCGGAACGCCTCGTTTTCCCTCCGGCGGCGGAGGATGTTGCGGGAGAGCAGGCGGAAGATCGCGTAGCCGAACAGCAGCAGGTAGACGACTTCGAGGAGCAGCGAGCGCAGGAACAGGTTGACGATCGACAGCGCGAACGCCGTCCAGAAGCAGACGTTGTAGAGCGTGTCCGGCCCGTTCCGCCCGTACAGGAATCGGGAAAGCCAGCGGCGAATCATTGCAGTCCCTCCTTTTTTAGTCGTTTTCCATGCAGGCCAGTGCGCAAAGCACGCCGTACTTGCCGGATTCATAGGTCAATCCGCCCTGCAGGAACGCGCGGTAGGGCGGGCGGATCGGCCCGTCGGCGGACAGTTCGATGGACGCGCCCTGCACGAAGGTCCCCGCCGCCATGACCACGTCGTCGTGGTAGCCGGGCATCGCCCAGCCTTCCGGCGTGACGTAGCTGTCGACCGGGGAACCGGCCTGAATGCCCTTGCAGAAGCGCAGCAGCTTGTCCGCACTGCCGCAGTCGACGGTCTGGATGATGTCGGCGCGGGGCTCGAGCGGACCGGGGGAACAGGCGTAGCCGCAGCTTTCCAGCAGTGCGGCGGCGAAATGGGCGGTTTTGAGCGCTTGCAGCACCGTATGCGGGGCGTAGAACAGCCCCTTGATCAGCTGCTTGTTGGTGCCGAGCGAGGCGCCCGCTTCCAGTCCAATCCCCGGGACGGTCAGCCGATAGGACGCGAGTTCGACCGCTTCCGGGCTGCCGACGAGGTAGCCGCCGCTCTCCGCCATGCCGCCGCCGGGGTTCTTGATAAGCGAGCCGACCAGCAGGTCCGCTTTCGGTTCGGTCTCCTCGACGAATTCGCCGTAGCAGTTATCCACGACGAAAAATACGCCCGGATACGCCTTCGCGAGGTCAGCGAGCGCGTCGAGCTCCGCGACGGTCAGCGTGCGGCGGGCTTCGTAGCCCTTGGAACGCTGGGCGTACAGCACCTTCACGCCGCCCTTCTCCAATCTCGCGCGGACGGCGGGCAGGTCGAGCGCGGACGCGCCGATCAGATCGATCTGCTCGTACCGCACGCCGAATTCCGCCAGCGACCCCTTGCAGGGGGTGATCCCGATGACCCCTTCGAGCGTGTCGTAGGGCTTGCCGGTGACGGACAGCAGGACGTCCCCCGGGCGGAGAAGCCCCTGCAGGGCGATGGTCAGCGCATGGGTGCCGGAGATGATGCCCGCACGGGCGAATCCCGCCTCGCGTCCGAAGCAGCCGGCGAACAGCTTGTCGCACAGGTCCCGCCCTTCGTCGTCGTAGCCGTAGCCGACCGTGCCGTTGAAGTGGCGTTCGGAGAGTTTGTTGTCGGAAAAGACGCGCAGGACCTTCTGCGTGTTGCGGAACGCGGTCCGTTCGAGCCGGCGGAACGTGTCGGCGAGGCGGGCTTCGCAGTCCTCCGCTTTGGCGAGCAGGCGCTCGGGAATGGTGATGCTCATAGGTTCTTTCGGTTTCCTTTCTTTTGGTCCGGGGCGGACGTTTACGCCATGCCTTCTTCGACGCAGGCGGTCAGCAGGTCCGCGCAGGCGCGCAGGTCGCGCAGGTCGACGGTTTCGACCGGGGAATGGATGTAGCGGGTCGGGATGGAGATGCACCCCGCCGCACACCCGGCGCCCGCCATCTGCATGGCGGACGTGTCCGTCCCCCCGGCGGTCAGGACTTCGTACTGGTACGGGATCTTCCGCGCCTTCGCGAGTTCGGTCATGCGGTCGACGACGACCGGGGCGCAGAGCACCGAGGCGTCCTTGACCTTGATAGCCGCACCGGCGCCGAGACGGGTCACCGGCTGCTTGACGCCGCAGTCGTCGGCAGGCGTCACGTCCAGCGCGATCGCGCAGTCCGGGGCAATGCGGAACGCGGCGGGCAGGGCGCCCCGACAGCCGACTTCCTCCTGCACGGTGAAGCAGAAATAGGTGTCGCACGCGGGCGTGCCGGCGTGGAGGGCGGTATAGGCGGAAACGACGCAGCCGATGCGGTCGTCGAACGCTTTGGCGGCGTAGCGCGTGCCGGAAAGCCGCTGCAGCATCGGCACGACGGCGCACAGCTCGCCGACGCGGATCCCCCTGCGTTCGGCGGACCTGCGGTCGGACGCGCCGACGTCGACGACCAGCTTTTTCGCGGTCAGGTCGGCGGGCTTGGTACCGCTTTCGGGGACGATGACCCCGTTCGTCCCGTTGCGGAAGCGCACGCGCTGGAACGCGGACGCGACGGCGTGGATGCCGCCGACGTTGGAAACGTGGACGAAGCCCGCGTCGTCGACCGCAGTCACGACGAAACCGATCTCGTCCATATGGGACGCGATCATCAGCTTGCGGGAAGCATCCTTGCCCTTGCGCAGGACGAGCAGGTTGCCGAGCGGGTCGGTTGTGATCTCGTCGGCGACGGGGGCGAGGGTCTTGCGGATCTGCTCCGCGAGAGGCCGTTCCCAGCCGGACACGGAGAAGGCGGAGGTGAATTGACGGATGAGCGTCAGCATAGCGGCAGGCTCCTTTCGAGGATCGCCCGCGTGAGCCGACCGACGGCGAGGAGGTCCTCCTTCGCGGCGACGCAGCAGGCGGAATGCAGGTAACGGGTGGGTGCGGAGATCGCGAGCACGTGTGCGCCGGTCCCGCCGGTCTGGTAAGCGCGTGCCTCGTTGCCCCCGGCGACGATGTTTTTCAGTTGACAGGGGATTTTTTCTTCCTCGGCGGTCTTTAAGGCGAAGGCGAGCAGGTCCTTATCGTAGACGGTGCCACCGTCCATGTGGGACAGCACGGCGCCCTTGCGCAGTTCGCAGGCACGCGCTCCCTCCGGCGCGTCGCAGACGTCCCCGGCGGTCGTGGATTCGAGGATGACGGCGACGTCCGGGCGCAGGCGGTGGCAGACCTCCTTCGCCCCGTCGCAGCCGATCTCCTCGCAGGTGTCGAATGCGAAGTAGGTGTCGTAGGCGAGGTCGGAATTGATCAGGTCGGTCAGCACGGCGCAGCCGAAGCGGTCGTCGATGGCCTTGGATTTGATCAGCCCTTCGCCGAATTCGGCGTAGTTCGGGCGGAACACGGCGCAGTCGCCGATATGGACGAGCGCTTGTGCGCCCTCGCGGTCGGTTTCGCCGATGTCGATGCGCATGTCCGCAATCGGTTCGCACTTGCCGAATTCGTCCGGGGTCTGGATATGGATGGATTTCGACGCGACCACGCCGGTCCGTCCGTCCTTGCAGAACTGCACGCGTCGCCCGCTGACCACGCGACGGTCCACCCCGCCGACGGCGTCGAAGCAGAGCAGCCCCTCGTCGGTCACGGCGGTCACGAGGAACCCGACTTCGTCCATATGGGCGGCGACGACCAGCTTATACGGGCGGCGTTCCCGCCCGCGCTTGAACACGAGCAGGTTGCCGAGCGGGTCGACCTCATACGTCGCGCCGGACGGGCGGATGTCGGCGAGGATGCGCTCCCGGATCGCGTCCTCCATGCCGGACGGACCGGGGACGGCGCAGTAGGCTTTGAGCTTTTCAAAGAAGGCTTGCGGTTCCATGGCGGAAAAGTCCCTCCTGTTCTTTCGCGGCACGGCGCAGCAGGGCGGCGACCAGATCGGCGGCGGCTCGCGCGTCCCGCAGGTCGGCGACCTCGTTGGCGGTGTGCATATTCTTGAGCGGTACGGAAAGCAGGCAGACGGGGATCCCGCCGCGAGTGGTCTGCACCGCGTTGGAATTGGTGCCGGTGCGGCCGGGTTCGGCGATCGGCTGGACCGGGATGCCCTCCTCTTCCGCGACCCGCTCCGCCCAGACGGTAAGCCTGCGCGACGTCTGCGGGGCGTAGGAGAGCAGGCAGCCCTTCCCGGCGACGGCGGTCTTTCGCTTTTCCGGGGCGCCGGGGACGTAGGCGTGCCCGACGTCCATGACGATGGCCATGTCCGGGTCTGCGCGGTAGGCGGTCGTCATCGCCCCTTTATACCCCTGCTCCTCGCGGGCGGAGAACTGGAAGGCGATGTGCAGACCGACGTCCTCGTCCCCGAGCAGCTCCAGCGCCCGCAGGTGGGCGGCGGCGCAGAGCCGGTCGTCGAAGGACGGGCTGACCGCGATATGGTCGTTGAGCAGCTCCGCTTCCGCCTTGAACCCGACGTAGGTCCCGACGCGCACGAGGGTTTCGAGCGTTTCGCGGGTGTACCCGGTGTCGATCGCAAAATCCGAGAGGGACATCTTCTTTTCGCTCTCCCCCGGCGATTGCAGATGCGGGGGTTTGGCGGCGAACACGCCCGGGATGGTCTTTTCGCCGTAGATCCAGACCTCCGCAGCGGAAAGGTTCTTTTCGGCGATGCGCCCGATCGGTGCGACCTTCAGGAATCCCCCGTCGCAGACGGCGGTCACGATGAAGCCGACCGTGTCGAGGTGTGCGTCGAGCAGGACCGTCCCGGCGGACGGGTTCTTACTGCGGCGAATGCCCAAAAAGCTGGAAACGGGGGTAAGGAAGGTCTCGTCGAAGTACCCGCCGAGCAGTTCCTGCACCCGCCCCAGCGCACGCTGCTCGTCGCCGGAGACACCCGGCAGGGCGGTCAGCTGCTTTGCGAGTTCGTAAATGCGCTCCATGGCGTTCTCCTTTCCTAAAGTTCCTTGACGATGCGCCGGAAGG
This sequence comes from uncultured Clostridia bacterium, assembly GCA_947630765.1. Classification (GTDB taxonomy): domain Bacteria; phylum Bacillota; class Clostridia; order Oscillospirales; family CAG-382; genus Coliplasma. The sequence goes on from CANRIX010000014.1 coordinate 41,950, forward strand.
TCTCGCCGCGTTCGGCGAAATTCCGAAACAGGTCGAAGCTGGCGGCAGCGGGGGAAAGCACGACGCTGTCCCCGGGTTCGGCGATCTGCGCCGCCGTGCGGACCGCTTCCTCGAACGAATCCACCCGCACGAAGCGGGTGTAGCCGGCGTCCCGCAGGGCGGTTTCGATCTTTTCCGCCGTCTGCCCGCAGAGCACCGCCGCCTTCGCCTTTTCGCGGAACAGCGGACCGAGCGGAGCCAAGGGAATGTGCTTGTCGTAGCCGCCGCAGATGACGACGACCGGCTTTTCAAAGCTGTTCAGGCAGGCCGCCGTGCGGGACGGGCTGGAATCGATGGACGAATTGTAGAATTTCACGCCGCCCTTCTCGCGGACCAGCTCGATGCGGTGCTCCACGCCGCCGAAGGTCCGCGCGACCTCGCGCAGGACGTCGGTCGGGACGAGGTCGCCGACGGCGGCGATCGCCTCGGCGTAGTTGTAGCGGTTGTGCCGCCCGACGAGCAGGATGTCCCCGTCCGGCAGCAGCAGTTCCTCCCCCCTGTGGACGCCCGCTTCGTCGAACCAGACGTCCTCGCCGTTCGGGAGCTTCTCCTCGCCAGAGATCCAGCGGACGCGGCCGTGCGCCTGCTCGGCGTAACGGGCGGCATACGGGTCGTCGCGGTTGAGCACGAGCAGCCCGGACGGGCCCTGATGGGAAAAGATGTTCGCCTTCGCGTCGGCGTATTCCCGCATATCGCGGTGCCAGTCGAGGTGGTTGGGGGAAAGGTTGGTGATCAGGGCGATCTCCGGCGAGGACGTCAGCTTCATGAGCTGGAAGGAAGAAAGTTCGGCGACGACGTAGTCCTCCGGGCGGATCTCGTCGAGCTGGACGAACAGGTTTTCCCCGATGTTGCCGCCGAGGTGCACCCGCTTGCCCGCCGCACGCAGCAGCAGGGAAATCAGCGTGGTCGTCGTGGTTTTGCCGTCGCTCCCGGTCACGCCGATGCGCCTGCAGGGGCAGAGGCGGAAAAATTCCTCCAGTTCGCTGGTCAGCTTCGCCCCGTTCGCCTTCGCTTCGAGGAATTCGGGCAGGTCCTGCCGGACGCCGGGGGACAGGAAGATCACGTCCTCGGTCAGGTCGGATAAGTACCCCTCTCCGAACCGAAACGCCACCCCGCGTTCCCGCAGGGGAGACAGCTCCGGGCGCTCCGCGAGCAAATCTTTCTTGTCCCGCACGGAACACCGCACCCCGTGGGGGAGCAGCAGTTCGAGGATCGGCAGGTTGCTCACGCCGAGCCCGACGAAGCAGACCCGTTTGCCCCGCAGGGACTCCGCATAGTCTTGCAGCATGAAAACGCCTCCGTATGTCGTATGGAAAAATTCGGTAAAAACAAAACTCTACTGTCTATTATATCCGCGAAACGGCAAATAATCAATAGGTTGACAAAAGAAATTTTTCGTGCTATAATACATGCACCGCTTTGAACAATCGCGCTTGCGCGGCGGGGCGACCCGACGACGCGGTGAGGAAAGTCCGGGCTCCACAGAGCAGGATAACAGATAACGTCTGCCGAAGGTGACTTCAGGGCCAGTGCAACAGAGAGATACCGCCGTGAGGGGACTTCCCTTGCGGTAAGGGTGGAAAGGCGGGGTAAGAGCCCACCGGCGCGTCGGAGACGGCGCGGCCATGTAAACCCTATCCGGAGCAACACCCACCGAAGCGTTCAGCTTGCTCGGCAGCTTCACGGGTGGCAAAGAGGCGCGTGGCGACACGCGTCCAAGATAGATGATTGTTCAAGACAGAACCCGGCTTACAGAAGCGGTGGAAAAGTGCCTTTCATCGGGCGCTTTTTCCTTTCGGAATGCAGAAAACGGCAAATCCGCTCTTGACAAAGCGGGGAAATTCCTCTATAATGGGAATATCAAGAAAAGATTCGAGGAAACGTGCGTGCTGATTCAATTGGAACAGGCGAAGCTGTCGCTTCGCGAGCTGGAAGCCGGTATCGACGACCTGAAGGTTTCCATCAAATACGATTCGCTGGTCGGCGAGGTGCAGTCGCTGGAAGAGCAGACCGGGCAGAGCGGTTTCTGGGACGACCCGCAGGCTTCCCAGAAGGTGCTCAAGCGCTTGAAGGTCAAGAAGTCGCTTCTGGAGAACTACCGCCGTCTGCGCGCGTCGTTCGACGACGTGTCCGTGCTCATCGACATGGCGATCGAGGAGGACGACGAAAGCACGGTTCCCGAGGTGCTTGCCGATCTGGACGCCGTGCGGAAGGAATACGAGGAGCAGCGCATCGAGATCCTGCTGTGCGGGGAGTACGACGCGAACAACGCCATCGTCAACATCCACCCCGGCGCGGGCGGGACGGAGGCGCAGGACTGGGCGCAGATGCTCTATCGGATGTACACCCGTTACGCCGAACGCAAGAAGTTCCGCGTGAAGGTGCTGGACTACCTCGACGGGGACGAAGCGGGCATCAAGAGCGTGTCCTTCCTCGTGGAGGGGACGAACGCGTACGGCTACCTGAAGAGCGAATCCGGCGTGCATCGGCTGGTGCGCGTTTCGCCGTTCGATTCGAGCGGACGTCGGCACACGTCCTTCGCGTCGGTCGAAGTGCTGCCGGAATTTACCGACGAAAATGACGACATCGAGATCCGCGACGAAGATCTGCTCGTCGTGGCGCATCGGTCGAGCGGTGCGGGCGGTCAGCATATCAACAAGACCGATTCCGCCATCCGTATCACCCATATCCCGACCGGCATCGTCGTCGGCTGTCAGACCGAACGCAGCCAAGTGCAGAACAAGGAAACCGCCATGCGGATGCTGAAAAGCAAGCTGCTGGAGATCAAGGAGCGGGAGCACCTCGAGCGCATCGAGGACATCACCGGCAACAAGATGAACATCGAATGGGGCAGCCAGATCCGTTCCTACGTCTTTATGCCCTACACGCTCGTCAAGGACAACCGCACGAACTTCGAGACCGGCAACATCCAAGCGGTCATGGACGGCGAGCTCGACGGGTTCATCAACGCGTTCCTCAAGCTGACCTGCAAGGGGACCGACGCCTGAACGCAAACAGGAAAAAGATAGATATTTTAACGACGAAAGGAAGTTCTTCACGATGAGAAAACCCAAAACGGTCGCGGGACTCTGTCTGCTGGCGCAGGCGTTCCTGCTCTTGCTGCTTTGCTTCTCCAATTGGAGCCGTTCGCGCAGCTTCTCCGGCAAGCTCGCCCTGCTTTCCGCGCTCAACGGCGCCGGCGGCGCGTGGCTGCTCCTGCGCGACCGCAAGGCGAAAAATCTCGCCGACGCGATCGACGAGGAACTTGACGACGATTTCGGCGACGAGCTGGAGGACCCGTTCGACGGCGAGATCGCCTGCTCCTTCGGCGAAGACGACTGATCCCCCGCCTGCCGGGAAATGGAATTGGCACTCGTTGATTGCGAGTGCCAATTTTAACACAATGTACACAACTGACCGCTTATTATTTCACAAACGAGCGGTATAATGGCTGTATCAAAGGAAAAGGACGTGATTTTCAATGGCAAACGGTTCGCTTTCGGTGGATACCGAGCATCTGTTTCCGATCATCAAGAAATGGCTGTACTCCGAAAAGGACATCTTCCTGCGCGAGGTGCTTTCCAACGCCTGCGACGCGGAAACCAAGCACCAGCGGCTGGTCTCCCTCGGCGAAGCGCCGGAAACCGCGCCGGACGGCTACCGCATCGACGTCCGCGCCGACGCGGAAGCGCGGACGCTGACCGTGACGGACAACGGCGTCGGCATGACGAAGGACGAGGTGGATACCTATATCAACAACATCGCCCTGTCGGGTGCGGTGGACTTCATTTCCAAGTACGAGGGCGAGGGCGGAAGCGGCATCATCGGGCATTTCGGGTTGGGGTTCTATTCGATGTTCATGGTCGCCGACAAGGTGGTCATGCAGACCAAGTCCTTCCGCGACGAGCCCGCCGTCCGCTGGGAATGCGACGAAGCGGGAACCTATGAAATGACCGACGGCGAGCGGACCGAGCGCGGGACGGAGATCACGATGTACCTGACCGAGGACGAGGCGGGGTACTGCGACGCCGGGAAACTGCGGAGCGTACTGGAGCGGTACTGCGCGTTCATGCCGTTCCCGATCTTCCTGCACGACGGGGACAAGGAGGAGCAGGTCAACGAGACGGTGCCGCTCTGGCAGCGTTCGCCGTCCGACTGCACGGACGAGGACTACAAGGAGTTCTACAAGAAGCAGTTCCGGGATTACGCCGACCCGCTGTTCTGGGTGCACATCAACGCGGACTACCCGCTCAACTTCAAGGGCGTGCTGTACTTCCCCCAGCGCAAGAACGCGTTCGACCCGCAGGAGAGCGAGATCCGGCTGTTCTACAATTCGGTGTTCGTCGCGGACAACATCAAGGAGGTCTGCCCGGAGTTCCTCGTCAACCTCAAGGGTGTTCTGGACTGCCCGGAGCTGCCGCTGAACGTCTCGCGCAGCTACCTGCAAAACGACGCGTACGTCCGCAAGGTCGCGTCGCACATCGTCAAAAAGGTGTCCGACCGCCTCAATCAACTGTTCAATCAGGACCGCGAAACCTACGAAAAGAACTGGAACGGGATCAAGCCGTACATCCAGTACGGGTGCATCCGCGACGCGAAGTTCGCCGAAAAGACGGCCGGGGTCGTGCTGTTCGAGAAGGCGTCCGGCGGGTGGTGTACGCTGGACGAGTACCTCGACGGCAAGACGGAGGGGACGGTCTACTACACGACCGACAAGGACGCGCAGAGCTACTACCTGACCCTGTTCGCGCAGAAGAACCTGCCGGTCCTGCTGTTCGACACGCTTATGGACACCAACTACGCCCAGTACCTCGAGGGCAAGAACGACAAGCTGAAGTTCCGCCGTATCGACGCGGACCTCGACGCGGTCCGGGACGGCGACGGCGCGGCGGACGCGCCGGACACGGCGGTGCTCGAAACCCTTTTCCGCAAGGCGATGGGCAAGGAGGAAACGGGCAAGAAGGACAAGAAGGATGCGGAGGACGAGCCGTCGCCGGTCGCGTTCGTCACGCTCGGCGCGGAGGACGCGCCGGCGCTGGTCGCGGTCAGCGAGGAGAGCCGCCGCATGGCGGATATGATGCGCATGTACAGCCTGCAGAACGGGCAGGAGGGCTTCGCGTTCCCGGTCGAGGAGAAGCTGACGGTCAACCTCGCAAGCCCGCTGGTGCGGAAGCTGGCGTCCCTTTCGCCGGAGGACGGGAAGGCGCAGCGGATCGCCAAGCACATCTACCTGTCGGCGGTGCTGCTGTCCCGCCCGTTCCGCCCGGAGGAGCAGAAGGAATACCTCACGCTGAACCAGCAGATCCTTATGGAGCTGTAACCGGCGTTTCCAAACACGGAAAAAACGGAGGGTTCGGCATGAAAAATCAGGAGACCGAAGCGAAAAAAAGCGGCAGGGCCTTCTTCCAGAATCTGCTGGATATGCGCAGCAATATGCTCTCGTACGATGAACTCCACGACATGATGGAGGAGAACACGGTCATCTACGGGGCGAATATGTGGATCCTGATGCTGGCGATCCTGATCGCGTCCATCGGGCTGAACGTCAATTCCACCGCCGTCATCATCGGTGCGATGCTGATCTCCCCGCTGATGAGCGGGATCCTCACGATGGGGTATTCCCTCGCCATCCGCGACCTGTCCATGTTCAAGCACGCGGCGGCCCGGTTCGCGACGCAGGTGGTGATCAGTCTGATCACGTCCACCGTGTACTTCGCGCTCTCCCCGCTCAAAACGGCGACGAGCGAGATGATCGCCCGCACCGGCCCGACGCTCTGGGACGTGCTGATCGCCCTGTTCGGCGGGATCGCGGGTGCGATCGGGAACACCCGGCAGAAGGCGAGCAACGTCATCCCCGGCGTCGCCATCGCGACGGCGCTGATGCCGCCGCTCTGCACCGTCGGCTACGGGATCGCGACCGGGCAATTGAGTTTCGTGCTCGGTGCGCTCTACCTTTTCGCCATCAACACGCTGTTCATCGCGCTTTCCGCGCTGCTCGTGACGAAGCTGCTCGGCGTGCCCTGCCGCCAGGAGCTCGACGAGAAGAAGCGGAAGCACATCAGCCGCATCATCGCGGTCCTGATCGTCGTGACCGTCGTCCCGAGCATCCTGTTCGGGGCGCTCACCGTCTACAGGTCCGTGCTGGAGCAGAATATCAACGATTACCTCGAAAGCGAGTTCGTCTTTGCCGACACCCAGCTGGTCGGCAGCAACGTCGACGGCATCGAGCGGAAGATTTCGGTCTCGCTCGTCGGGGTGCAGCTTTCGGACGAGCGGATTTCGGAGCTGGAAAGCAAGCTCGACGATTACGATTTGGGGGATTTCACGCTGCATGTGACGCAGAACCGGCAGATCGAGGGGCAGGACGACGACAAGGTGACGATTGCCCTGCAGGAGCACACCATTCGCGAGCTGCAGGAGCAATTGGAGGTGGAAAAGGCCGAACGGGAATCCCTTTCCGAGCGGCTGGAGGGGCAGGTGGACTGCGAGTCCCTCGCGCGAAAGACCGCCTCGATCTTTACGAAGCTGACGGACGTCAAGTGCGGGCAGGTCGCCGACGGGGAAGGGTCGTACCTCCTTCTGCTCGCCCGCGCCGACGCGCCGCTCACCGACGAGGAAACACAGACCGTCCGCAACTTCCTGCGGGAGGAAAGCGGGCTTGCGGACGTCGAACTGCTGATCGACGCGCCGGAACCCGTCCCGCCCGAGCCGGGCGGTTCCGACGAAACCCCGTAAAACGAAAAAATTCCAAAAGGCGGCATCCCCATGAAACTGAGCAAAAAGAAAAAACGGCACTTTTCATCACGATTGCTGTCCTGTGCGCACTTGTTTTGGCATTTGTCATTTATTTGGTCGTCGGTTACATGATTAGGTCGAGAGCGTATTCGATTTCCCCGGACGAATGGGAAGAAACGCCGTATATGGCATAGGAGTACGGGAAATATCTGGGGAAACCCGAGGTTGAACAGGGATTCAGCCATCGCTATTCCGCAATCAAAGGTCTTGACGAGGACGAATGGCTCTATGACGGTAAGGCTCCCTTTTGGAACATCGGCCGTCCCGATTGGGTCGTTTTGCGAAGAAAAGACGTCGCTGCCGAGCCTATAAAGGATTGGCCCGTAAAGGAAATTTTGATAACCGGCCTTTATCATGACGATTTCGATAACCTTTTCCGCGTCGATTATTCCTCGGTTGACGGTAAAATCACCGACGAGAAAATCATTTCCGCTTTGACGGACGCGGTGAACGGCAGTACCGCAGATTGGACGCTCCCCTATAAATCGATACGAGAGGCGCTCTTTACGTTTGAAGGGCACCCCGGTATTGCTTTGCGTGCGCGGGTCTGTTTGTCGGGCGGGAAATACTATCTTAGCATAGGCGATCGATACTATCCTGCCGATGCGCTTGCGGAAAGCGAAGAATTTTTGGAATTGATAGACTGAACGAAAAGTCGCGCAACGCGAATAGAGTAGGCTGAGGGCTTTTCGGCCGTCAACTAATAAAGTTTGCTTTCAAGGAAACGCGTATTTTCTGCTGGGAGGGGTAATGTCAAAAATGCATATTGCGGATAAATTAATAGAGAATATCATCCAAAAAAGGAATCCGTCCGTTATCGGATTGGACCCTGATTTGAATAAAATCCCGCAATGCTACAAGAATTGTTTGGCAAATACCGACAACCCGCTTGAGCAGGCAGCAGAATTGATATATCAATACAATCGGGATATTATTGATACGATTCATATGTTGGTGCCGGCGGTAAAGCCGCAGATCGCATTTTATGAAAAATACGGATTGTACGGCATTCTTGCGTTTGAAAAAACGGTGCAATATGCGCGCAGCAGAGATCTGATCGTTATTGAGGACGGAAAACGCAATGATATTGGGAATACCGCGAATGCGTATGCACAAGCGCATCTTGGCACGGTAGAAACCCTATCCGGCGATAGGATTCCGGCTTTTGACGTTGATTTTTTGACCGTATCTCCTTTTTTGGGGCGTGACAGCATCACGCCATTCGTTGACGTATGTATTTCCTGCAACAAAGGAATTTTTGTGCTGGTCAAGACCTCTAATGCAGGGTCCGGCGAAATACAGGATAGCAAAAGAGAGGATGGTCTCACAGTCAGCCAGGCGCTGGCAGGATTTGTTGAGGAGAAGGCAAAACAGTTTGTCGGAGCAAATGGCTACTCTTCCATCGGCGCCGTCGTCGGGGCAACGTATCCCGAAGAAGCTCGTCTGTTAAGAGAAAGGATGCCGACCAGCTATTTTTTGGTCCCCGGATACGGCGTACAGGGCGGAGGCGCACATGACGTAGTGCCGTGCTTTAACGCTGACGGTTTGGGCGCCATTGTCAATTCCTCACGCGGAATTTTGTATTCGCATATGTCTGATGCTATGCGAAACAGCTGCACGAAAGAAGCATATCTTCGGAACGTATATCATGCTACAAAGGTTATGCAGGAAGAAATATATTCTGCTTTAAAAAGCAGCTATCACAATATGCTATATTAGCTTATGCCGATTTCGTTCGCCATGAAACAACGTGAAAATAAAGAGGCAAAAGTTTGAATTTGAACCGAGAAGGTCTTGCAAGGAATCGGATTTTCGGATATACCAACGAATACGAAAAATTGGCGTAGATGTACAAAAAAGGGGGCCGCTGTTTGTCTTTTGCAATCGGCTCGCGGATGACGATACAAATGCCATTAAAGAGTATATCCTTGTTTTTACAATATGCGGCTTTACCAGAAACGCATGATGCCAATGGGATTTCACGACGTGGCAGTGGCGTAAAATTCCATCCCTTCCGTCCAGCAAAAGTTTTTTCTTTCGCCTATCTACTTGACAGGGAATCACCTTGCAGCGTGGTTCTTTTTTTCTTTTTACGCGGGGTCAGAGCGCGTCGTAGCGGGTTTCGAGGAAGGAAAGGTCCGCTCGTCCGCCGGTTTTTTCGGAAAGCTCGTCCGCGAGCGTTTGGAAATCGCTTTCCCGCGCCGCGAGGGTCATTCGCACGTCGTTCTCGTACACCGCGTCGACCCGTTTGAGCGGGAAGCTCGCGAGCGTCCCCTCGACCCGGTTCAGGTCCCCGTAGGAAACGCGGAGCAGGAACACGCACAGCTTCTGCATTTCGACCCGCCCCGCGGCGGCGATCGCCAATTTTGCCGCCTGCCCGTAGGCGCGGACCAGTCCGCCGGTTCCGAGCAGGATCCCGCCGAAGTAGCGCGTCACGACGACGGCGGCGTCGGTCAGCCCCTCCCCGCGCAGGACGTCGAGCACCGGCATTCCGGCGGTCCCGTGCGGTTCGCCGTCGTCAGAAAAGCGGGAGGCGTTCCCCTCCCGCAGCAGATACGCGTAAACGTTGTGACGCGCGTCCGGGTAGCGCTTTCGGACGGACGCGACGAATTCCAGCGCCTGCTCCGCCGTATGCACCGGGGACGCGTGGGCGATGAATTCGCTTTTTCGCTCGGTCAGGGACGCGTCCGCCGCCGACCGCAGGGTGAACCAGCTCATTTTGACGTGAATTCGGCGTAGATCGCGTCGACGGCACGTTCGAAGTCGCCCTCGTTGACGCCGACGATGATGTTCAGCTCGGAGGAGCCCTGGTCGATCATGCGAATGTTGATCTTTTTCTTCGCGAGCGCACCGAACACGCGTGCGGCGGAACCGGGCGCGCCGGTCATACCGCGACCGACGACCGCGATCAGGGCGAGTTCGCCTTCAATGGCGATGAAATCCGGCTGCACCGCGTCGCGAATACGCTCGAGGAGTTCGGATTCCTTGCCCGCGATGTCCGCGCGGGACAGCACGACGCACATCGTGTCGATGCCGGACGGGAGGTGTTCAAACGACAGCCCCATGTCCGCGACGACCTGCAGGACCTTCGCGCCGAAGCCGATCTCCTGGTTCATCATGTCCTTTTCGATGTGGACGAGGCAGAGGCCTTTCCTGCCCGCGACGCCGGTGATACTGCCGGGCGAAGCGGTCGCGACCCCGCGAAAGCCGTCCTTGGACGGGACGATGAACGTGCCGTCGTCGCCCGGACGGTTGGTATTTTTGATATTGATAGGGATTCCAGCCACCTTTACCGGGAAAATCGAGTCCTCATGGAGCACGGCGGCGCCCATGTAGGACAGCTCGCGCAGTTCGCGGTAGGTGATGACCTCGATGGCGCGGGGGCTCGGGACGATGCGCGGGTCCGCCATGAGGAAGCCGGACACGTCGGTCCAGTTTTCGTATAGGTCGGCGTTCGCCGCTCGCGCGACGATCGCGCCGGTCACGTCCGAGCCGCCGCGGCTGAACGTCTTGATTTCGCCGTTCGGCAGGCTGCCGTAAAAGCCGGGGATGACGGCGCAACGCTGTCTCGACAGGCGGCGGGAGAGGACGCGGTTGGTCAGCTCCGGCTCGAACGCCCCGTTTTCGTCGAAGAAGATGACCTCGGCGGCGTCGATGAACGGAAAGCCGAGGCAGTCGGCGAGGATCAGCCCGTTGAGGTATTCTCCGCGGCTGGCGAGGTAGTCAAGGGTCGTGCCGGCCTGGAGCTGTTCGCGGATGGCGGCAAATTCCGGCGTGAGGTCGAGCGAACTCCCGAGTCCGCGCAGGATCTCCGTATAGCGCTGCTCGATTTCGGCGAGCAGGTCCTCGCAGGGGAGGGACTGTTCGGCCGTGTGGTGGAGCGCGATGAGCATGTCGGTCACTTTTTTGTCGCCGTCGAAGCGTTTTCCGGGCGCGGACGGCACGACGTAGCGCCGCGCGTCCTCCGCGCGAATGATGGCAACCGCTTTTTGCATCTGCTCCGCCGATGCGAGCGAGGTTCCGCCGAATTTGACCACTTTGGTTTGACAGTTGTTCATGCCGATACTTCCTTACACTATACAGAATATCCGAGAATCCTTTTTATTGTACCACATTCCGCGAAAATTTGCAAGAACATTTTTCACAAAATCCGCTTCCCGCGGCGCGAAATGCGCGTCGATGTGCATGAAAAGTGGGTGGTTGCTTTTGAAAATAATTTGATAAATATCAAAATACTATTGACAAACTGATTTGATGGTGATATAATAAGGGCAGACAGAACGAAAAGAAAGGGCGGAAGCAGCATGACAAAACGGGAATTGACCGACGCGATGCGCGCGGCGGTGGAGCAGAGGCGGCAGGCGTGCGCGAAACGGCTCCGGGAATTGGACGATGCCGCGCGGACGGAGCGCGGGGCGCTTTTGACGCAATGCGGACTCTATCAAAACGCCGAGGCGTTTATCGGGCTCGCCGGGGACGCGGACGAGCTGCCGGAATCGTATTTGCGGCGGTTGGGGCATTTGCTTGCCGGCGAGGACGCTTTGCGGGACAGGTACGAGCAGGCGGACGGCGAGGAGAAAGCGGTACTGGCGGTCTATCTGCACAATCTGCTGTTCCTGCGGCAGAATTTTCTGCTCCGTTATCGGCAGGAGGCCGGGAACGCGAGCGACCCGAAGCGAAAAGCGGAGGCGACGCTGAAGCTTCGCACGGTCGAGGAACTGATGGACGCCTACCGCACCTGTTACAGGGAACTGGGCGGGAGAAAGGATTTGACGGTCTGATGGAACATACGGTGCAGTTTCTCAAATGCCTTGCGGACCCTTCCCGGCTCGCCATTCTGCAGATTCTTGCCGAGCGGGACAGTTATGTCGAGCTTATTGCCGCCAAGCTCGATTTGACGCCGGGGACGGTCTGTTATCACTTGAAAAAAATGGAGCATGCGGGGATCGTGCGGTGCTCCCGAACACAGTTTTATGTGATTTATTCCCTGCATCGCGAACTGTTCGACCGACCGCTTTCGGAATTGCTTTTCGCGAGCGACCAAACGACGGAGCGGGAGAACGCGTATCGGCAAAAGGTGCTGGACAGTTTCTTTGTGAACGGGCGGCTTACCGCACTGCCCTCCCAGCGAAAGAAGCGGGAAATCGTCCTGGAAAAGGTAGCCGAATCGTTTGCGATCGGGCGGGTGTACGAGGAAAAGGAGCTGAATCACCTGCTGCTGGATTTTTACGACGACTACTGCACGTTGCGCCGGGAACTGGTCGGGTTCGGCTTCCTGGAACGGGAGCAGGGGCGTTACCGCCGGACGCCGAAAGACCCGAGCGGGGACTGATTGGCGGATGTCGAAAACCGAACGGGACGGCGAAATGCGGAATTTTGGAAAAATTTTTGGGTTTTTACCAAACCTTTTGGGAAATTCCGACACTATATAGATGCAGGAAAAAACGAAAGGCGGTACGGGCATGGTGGTTATCGGCGAGCGGATCCGAAAACTGCGGACGGAAAAGCGGGTGACGCAGGAGCAGTTGGCGAGCTTCCTCTGCGTCACGCCGCAGGCGGTCAGCCGGTGGGAGCGGGAAGGGGTCTATCCGAGTTTGGACCTCCTGCCGGGGCTTGCGCGGTATTTCGCCGTCAGCGTGGACTACCTGCTGGGGGTCGCGGAGCGGGATTTTTTGAATGAAGCGGGCGAAAATCCTGCAGGGATGTCTTGACAAACGCCGGGGTTCTCGGCAGACTGAAAAATCCCCCTTGCGGGGGATTTTTTCGTTCAAAAGAAGAACGGATAAAGCAGGACGGAGCAGGCGCAGAACGCGGCGACGGCTGCGTACAGGAGCGCCCGCAGGAAGCGCGACGGGCGGGTCGTCCGTGTCTTGAGCCGGGAAAGCAGCACGCCGAGGAACACCGCGCCGTACAGCAGCGTCGGGACGATATACCGAAAGTCCATCGAGCAGAAATGCGGGTACTTGAAGCAGAACGCCGTATAGCTGAACAGCAAAGACGCCCACGCGAGCAGGAGAAACAGCGCCGACGAGCGGGAGAGCCCGTTCCTGCGGGCAAATTCCGCGCCAGGCGAGGGGGACGAGCGGCGCGTTCGGAACGCGGAGACGGCGCAGACGCCCATTCCGGCGAGACTTCCGCCGACGACGAGCAGGTTCAGCCCGAACAGGAACGTTCCGATCGTCTCGAATGCGGAGACTTGCGTCCAGTAGCCGTATTCGCCGAACAGGGACATCTTCAGGATCGCCAGCGGGATGCAGTGCTCGAAGTAGGCGGCGCCATATTCACCGGTGCAGGACGGGAAGACCCCGAAGTCCCGCAGGGTGCCGAAGTCGAAAAACCGCGTCCAGAGCGGGTAGTTGCCGAGGTACTGCTTGGACTGTTCGGTCAGGTGGGGCAGGTAGCTGGGCGGTATCTCGTAAAGCAGGAAGTTCCGCGCCTGCCAGCCGATCCCGAGCGGGATACAGACCGCACCGAACAGGCAGAACTGCAGCAGGAGTCGTCCGCGCCCGTCCATGCCCCAGCCCTTCGTCCGTACCAGGCGAATCAGGAACAGCACCGCGACCGCCGGGGCGAGGACGCCGACCGACAGCTTCGCCGCCATGCCGCCGCCTAAGCAGAGCGCGAGCGCGAGAATACGCGGGAACGTGGTTTTTTTAAGCCATTCAAGCATCGCCCAGACCGCGAGCAGTCCGAACATGACGCTCAGGCAGTCGTTGTTGATACTGCCGGAAAGCAGGAAGAACGTCGGGTGGAAGGCGAGCAGGGCGAGCGGGGCGAACAGCGCGCCGCCGCGTAGTCCGAGCAGTTTGAGGACGCGGTAGCAGGCGTAGAGCGCGACCATGGAATAGAAAAGCGTCAGCGCCTGCAGGTTTTCCGCTGCGGCAGCGAAGGGGATGCCGAGCGCGGTCTGCAGGCGGAGAAACAGCGCGCAGACGATGTGGTGGAGCGGGGGATGGTAGAACTGCGCGTGGGAGAGGATCTCGCCGCCGTCCGGGAGCCGTCCGTTCTCCAGGAAAAATTCGATATAGCCGGTATGCCCATGGTTGACGGCGGGGTAGCCGAAATAGTAGACGTCGTGCTGGTTGACGCGGATGCTGATCAGCAGGATATAGCACAGCCGCGCCGCAAGCGCGAGCAGGAACAGCAGCGCGACGACGCGTCCTTCCGTCAGTCCGCCGTACAGCGTCCACCACATCACGCACACCGCGCCGACGAACAGCGCGCAGCACAGCAAAAACGGGAACAGCGACCCCGGCTCCGCGACCAGCCCGCCGAGCATTCCGCCCGCGAGCGAGAGGAGCAATAGCAAAGCCGCGCAAAAAGCGCCGTTGGAGAACGGCAGCTTTTGCACGGCGTGAAGCGGTCCGCGCATGGGGTCAGACCCCGGCGATGGCGAACAGGTAGTCTTCGCAGCCCTCGAAGCTGATGGAGAATTTGCGCAGGGACACGTTGCCGAGCTTGGAGAGCAGCTTCCCGCTTTCGACGACCGAGAAGGACGGGAAATCCGAAAGCACCTTGCCGACGCACTTGATATACGCTTCCTTGCGGGTCCAGACCTTCAGGAAACGCTGCTTTTCCTCGCCGACCGACGAGCCGTCGCGGACGTATTCGGTCTCCTCGCCCGAGAAGAAGCGCTCTGCCAGAAGCAGGTAGTCGGTCTTGCTCTGCTCGACGCGGGGGATGTACTCCCCGTCGATGCCGACCGGGGAATCCTGCAGGGCGACGAGCATCTTTTCGCCGGTCGTCGTGACCGAAAGGTACTTCGGCGGGTCGCAGTCGGGGAGCGTCGGCGCGCCTTTTTCGGTGTAGACCACGTGCAGGGCGGGGTCGCCGAGGTAGTCGCGGACGACCTGTTCGACCGCTTCGTGGCGGGCGGCCTGGTCGGGTTGGTTGTCGAGAACGAAACATTTCAGGGACACGGTGGGTTACTCCTTTCGTCGTGGGACGGAATTTCAGTCCTTGGGGGCGTCTTGCGGGGCGGTTTGGTCCTTTTTGCGGCCGAACAGGTCCTTACAGCGGGTCAGCAGGTCCGGCGCACGGTCCATGAGCGACTGCGCGCCGTCGATGGCGCGGTCGATCGGGTTGGGACGGGGCGCGTAGCTGTCCGGGTTCTTCAGGTCGAGCAGGGTGATGGAACCGTCCGCCGAAACGACGAGGAACCCGAGCGGTTGGACCGATACGCCCGCACCGCTTCCGCCCGCGAACAGGGGGACCTGCGGGTCTTTCGGCTCCTTCGGTTTGCGGTCTGCGCCGCCGGCGGTGAAGCCGACGCTGACCTTCGAGAACGGCACGACCGTCACGCCGTTGGGCAGCGTGATCGGCTCGCCGACGACCGTATTCACGTCCGCGACCGATTGCGCGTTGCGAATGACTTCCTCGATGATCTGCTTCATGGGAGTTTCCATAGCTGTTCTACCCTTTCTTTTCTTCGGATTCCTTCTTTTTGCCGGAATAGGCGCGCAGCAGCGAGAGGGCGTTGAGGGTCTTGCGCAGGGCGCGCAGACCGACGACGCCGAGCCGCCAGATACGGATCGACAGGGCAAGCTCCGCGTCGATCTCCGGCTTGTCCGCCAAAAAATCACATTCCACGGATACATTTACGTTTTCCTTCTTCACCCGCTTCGCCTGCAGCGCCAGTTCGCCGGCTTCGTATACGAGCGGACAGACGGCGCCGTACGCCAGCGCGGTCTTTGCCGCGTCGTCCGTAGCGATCAGCAGGCGCAGCCGGAGGCATTCGACGTACAGGTGCCGCTTGAAATCCCGAAGCAGCCCGCCGAGCAGGTCGAGGAAGGCGGTCAGCAGGTTCGTCAGGGTGGGTTCCACCTTCGGACGGGCCGGCTTTTTTTGCTTTTTGGGCTTCTTTTTCTTCTTTTTGCGGGGTTTTTCGCCTTCGGGCGGGGCGGGGGCTTCCGCGCGTTCCCGCTTTTCGCCGCCGACTAGCGTCAGGTGCAGCGGCCCGATGCCGACGATCACCAACGGCGTCTGGCAGTAGCTTGCGCGGACGGACAGCTTCAGCGAACCGACCAGCAGGAGGACCAGCAGCAGGAACCCCAGCACGCCGAGCAGAATATACAGGGCGATCATGCCGGATCCGATTCGACGGCGGGGACGTCGGGCGGTTCAACGGGCGCGTCGGACGGTTCGGCGGGGACGTCGGGCGGTTCCGGGAGGTCCGCCGTCGGCAGGTCCTGCAGGGAATCCAGCCCGAAGCAGCGCAGGAATGC
Source organism: uncultured Clostridia bacterium (assembly GCA_947630765.1). Classification (GTDB taxonomy): domain Bacteria; phylum Bacillota; class Clostridia; order Oscillospirales; family CAG-382; genus Coliplasma. The sequence goes on from CANRIX010000014.1 coordinate 58,008, forward strand.
GTCCGTCGTGCCGAACAGGGTCGGTCGTCCGGGGGCTTCCAGCACACCGCGCTCCGCGAGCAGCCCTTTGTCGCACAGGGACGCGACGATGGACGAGCTGTCCACCCCGCGGACCATTTCGATGAACGAACGGGTCACCGGCTGGTGGTAGGCGGCGATCGCAAGCACCTCCAGCGACGCCTTGGACAGCGGCGGCGACTTGCGAAGCTCCAGCGCCTTCTTGACGGTCTCCGCCACGAACGGCTTGGTGCAGAGCTGGTACGCGGTCTCCACGCGGATCAGCTGAATGCCCCGCTCGCCGGCTTCCAGCGATTCCCGCAGCCGGTTCGCCGCTTCCGTCAGCTCCTCGGCGGAAAGCGAAAGCAATTCCCGCAGCCGTTCCCCCTCCACCGGGCCGCCGCAAGCGAACAGCACCGCTTCGAGGGACGCGATGATTTCCTTAGGGATCTGTATGGCGTTCGCCATGGCGTTTTTCGCCGCCTTTCGGGTTGGATTTTGGGGTCACGCTTGGGGTTCGGCCGATTCTTCGAGCGGGGAGAGCCAGAGGACGCCGTCCTCGCCGTGGGTCACGTCTACCTGCCCGAATCGGACCGCTTCCAGCACGGACAGGAAGATCGCGACGATCTCGCCGCGCGAATGCACGTCCGAAAACAGGCTGTCGAAGCTGACACGGGGAAAGCGGGAAAGCGTGTCCCGCAGCCAGTCCAGCTTCTCCTCGACCGTGTAGTAGCGCTCCTCGCGCAGCTCGCGGAAGAGCCGGACGTCCTCCTGCCGCAGGGGTTCCGCCCGCATACGCTCGGCGATGCGTCCGAACGCCTCGGTCAGCAGGGAAACCGCGTGGGCGCGGTGATAGGTCGGGTCGGTCAGCTCGTCGGCGGGCTTGGGGAAGCGGTCGTAGAACTGCTCGGAACGAACCTGCAGGAATTCCGCGAGCCGACGGGCGCGCTGATGCTCGAGCAGGGCGTCGACGAGGGGCTTGCGGGGGTCCTCCTCGCCCTCTTTTTGCGGCAGGAGCATCCGGCTCTTGATGAGCATCAGCTCCGCCGCCATGACCAGGAATTCCCCGGCGATCTCCATGTCGAGCTTCTGCATCGCGTCGAGGTAGGCGGTGTACTGCTCGGCGATCTGGGCGATCGGGATATCGAAAATATCCAGCTTGTGCTTGGTGATCAACGCGAGCAGCAGGTCCAGCGGACCCTCGTACTGCTCGATTTTCAACTGCAATTCCATGCGTTTACCCGAAGAGCGTTCCCGCAAGAATGCTCGAAACGATGCCCGGCGCGGGCGTGCCGAAGAGCCAGCAGCCGAGGAACAGGATCCCCTTGCCGATCCAGGAGGTCAGGTAGTAGAACGGCGTCCAGAGCAGCGAATTGAGTATCGCGGCGACGGTGGAGAAGCTGGAAAGTACGTTGAGCGCGATGATCCCGAGGAAGATATACTGGGTGTACAGGCGCAGCTGCAGGTACTTCGCCGCCGCGTTCGGACGCAGGAAGGACACGAGGATATTCGAGCCGTCCATCGGGGGGATCGGGATCAGGTTGAACAGCGCAAGACCGATGTTCAGCCGCATAAAGACGAGCAGCAGATAGCTGACCGCGCTGGCGGGCGTGACCTGCTCGATCGCAAGCATATCCATCGGGAATTTGCCGAACGCGGCGAACGCGCTGCACCCCAGCCCGGCGAACAGCGCCAGCAGCAGGTTCGCGAGCGGACCCGCGAAGGAGACGATCGCCATATCCCGTCGGGGCTTTCGCAGGCGGCGGGGGTTGACCGGGACCGGCTTCGCCCAGCCGTACCCGGTGAACAGCATCATCAGAAAGCCGATCGGGTCGATATGGGCGAGCGGATTGAGGGTCAGCCGTCCCTCCTGCTTTGCCGTCGGGTCGCCGAGCCAATTGGCGGCGAGCCCGTGCGCCACTTCGTGGCAGATCAGCGCGAGCAGGATGCAGATGACGTACAGAACCAGCAGGGCGATATTGAACGCGAGGTCGTTGCCGCTGCTGTGGATCAGGTTGAGCAGCATCAGGTCGTCTCCTTTCGGGGAATGCCGGTCACTTCAGGCGGATCATCGAGGGACGCCAGTTTGCGGGCGGTTCCAGCCCCATCATGGTCACGACGGTGGCGGCGATGTTCGCAAGACCGTATTTGCCCTCGACGCATTCGTAGGCGTCGCGGTAGAAATTGTCGTACAGATAGCAGGGGACCGGGTTGAGCGTGTGGCTGGTCTTTGCCTTCGGCACGCCGTCCGGGGAATACTTCGGTTCGCCGGTTTTCTTGTCGATCTCGTACATTTCGTCGGCGTTGCCGTGGTCCGCCGTGATGATCGCCACGCCGCCGACCTCGTCGACGACCTTCAGGATCCGCGCGAGGCACAGGTCCAGCGCCTCCATGGAGATGCGGGTCGCGACGAAGGAGCCGGTGTGCCCGACCATGTCCCCGTTCGGGAAATTGACCCGCAGGAAGCCGAATTTGCCGCTCCGCAGCTTTTCGATCAGCACGTCCGTGATCTCCGCGCACTTCATCCACGGGCGCTGCTCGAACGGCACGATGTCCGAGGGGATCTCGACGTATTCCTCCAGCTCCTCGGAGAATTTGCCGGAACGGTTGCCGTTCCAGAAGTAGGTGACGTGCCCGTATTTCTGCGTTTCGGAGAGGGCGAGCTGCCGGACGCCGTGCTTGACGAGGAATTCGCCCATCGTGCCGGTGATCTCCGGGGGCGAAACGAGGTAGCGGGAGGGGATATGGGCGTCGCCGTCGTATTCGAGCATGCCGGCGTACAGCACGTCCGGGACGCGGACGCGGTCGAACTTGTCGAAGTCCGCGCCGCCCTCGAACGCGCGGGAGATCTCGATGGCGCGGTCGCCGCGGAAGTTGAAGAAGATGACCGCGTCGCCGTCCTCGACGGTTCCGACCGGCTTGCCGTCCTCGGCGATGACGAACGGGGGCAGGTCCTGGTCGATCGCGCCGGTCTCCGCGCGAAGCGTTTCAACGGCTTCGGCGGCGGAAGCGAACTGCCGCCCCTCGCCGAGGACGTGGGTGCGCCAGCCGCGTTCGACCATGCCCCAGTTGGCTTCGTAGCGGTCCATCGTGATCTGCATACGTCCGCCGCCGGAGGCGATGCGCACGTCGAACGAACCGTCGCGCAGCTCGGACAGGAATGCCTCGAACGGCAGGACGTACTCCAGCGCCGAGGTCTCACCGACGTCGCGACCGTCGAGCAGGATATGGACGCGGACGCGGGAAACGCCGCACGCCTTCGCCTGCCCGATCATGGCGCGGAGGTGGTCGATATGGGAATGGACGTTGCCGTCCGAGAACAGACCGAGGAAATGCAGGGTCCCGCCGGTCTCCTTCACCCGTCCGGTCAGCGCCTTCCACGCGTCGGATTCGTAGATCCGCCCGCTTTCGATGGCGTTGCTGACCAGCTTTGCGCCCTGCGCGAACACCTGCCCTGCGCCGAGGGCGTTGTGACCGACTTCGGAATTGCCCATGTCGTCGTCCGACGGGAGCCCGACGGCGGTGCCGTGCGCCTGCAGGAGGAAGCGGGGATAGCTCGCTTCGAGCAGGTCGAGCGTGGGGGTATAGGCGGCGCGGACGGCGTTGCCCGCCGTGCGTTCCGAATAGCCGACGCCGTCCATGACGATGGTCAGGATGGGGCGGGGCTTCCCGCCGAAGATGGATTTGTTTTGCGTTTGTTCTGCCATGAATACCTACCTGTTCTTCCTTATAGAATTGCGAATGTATCTATACAAAGGATAGTATACCATAAATACGGCGTGCTTGTCAAATCTTTTTTTGCGTTTTTTTCGGCGAAACGGGAAAAGCGTTTGGGAATTTTGTAGGTTTGTCAATGATGTGTTACAAAGTCAGGAAAAGAAAAGAGGACATCTTTAGGAGAGAACCAGTTAAGC
>CANRIX010000015.1 GCA_947630765.1 uncultured Clostridia bacterium
CGAAAGTATCATTCGGACAGAGAAAACCTCCAAGCGCTTCGGCAGGCGTCGGACGCGCTCTGTCTGCAATACGGACTCTCGGTTGTGCAGCCGAAGGAAAAATCACAGAAGGTCGGACAGATGTCGTCCCGCGAGTACCGCTCCGCCGAGCGCGGGGAGAGTTGGAAATTGCGCCTCGCCGTCACCATTGAGGACGCCATGAAATATGCCCGTTCCAAGGCGCATTTTATTTCGCTCATGGAGGCGGAGGGCTACGCCGTGAAGTGGACGGACGAGCGAAAATCGATCACCTACACGACGCCGGAGGGATTCCGGTGCCGGGACAATAAACTGCACGAAGAAAAATTTTTGAAGGAGAACATGGAATATGAATTCGGAATCCGAACGGAGATCCTTGAAGGAATTGAAAGAACAGGCCAGAGCGCAGATCCAGACGGCGGCGAAAGCCGAACCCTGCGTAACGGTGACCGAACCGAACTGGAAAGCGTTGATCGCCGCGCAGAATACGCAGGTCAAGATGCTCGCGGAGATACAGGACGGGCTTACGCTGCTGGCGACGGAGGAAAGGATCACGGACTATCTGAACGGGCAGATGGAACTGTTGGAGCAGTATTCGGAGGACAGCAAGACCATCACCGAACGGTTTCAGACGGAGATGAAGAAGCTGTCGCAGGAATCGGCCTTGGAAATCGGGAAAGCAATGAAGGAAACCGAGATACGGGTTGGGAGTATGAAAGAAATCTTTTCAAGCAGTCTCTCCTCGGAGCGAGATACGATGAAGAAATATACGAAGCGGCTGTTTTGGATCGCGCTGATCCCTTCGCTCCTTCTGCTGCTCTTGGAGCTGACGCCGCGTATCTTGCTGCTTCTCTCGTCGGTATTTTAGAAAACGACCATCCAGTGGAGGACAGCACCACCATGCGCCGTCCCCACAGGCAGAAAAAGAAACAAGAGCAAGGGCACGGCCCCGTCATGGGCGGGATATAAAGCCATACTGCAACAGCCGATAATGGCGGAAAGGAGTTCAATGGACATTTACAAAGAATATCTTGAAACAGGAATGCTCGGCAGCTATGAGCCGATGAGCGCAATCGTAAAGAAATCGGACAGCGGCGCATCGTTCGCTGTTTTCCGTGATTCTACCTACACCCTCGATGATGATACCTGCACTCGTGAGCGTGAAATGCTGATCAAGGGAAAGCGGTTTATTATTTCTTCCGTGTTTCCCTTGGAGGCAAAGGCAACCGCTACGGATAAGATGTTGGCGCTCATAGACGCAGACCTCCGAAAAGATACAAAAAGTTTCTGAATTTTTTCGATTTTGAATGGACTTCCGGCAAGCGATACGGTATACTGTGTGGTACCGTACCGGCTTGCCCTGCATAAAAGGAGGATGCAAAATGACAAGCCAAAAATATACAATACTCTACGGTAGATTAAGTCAGGACGACGGCAGACCGTCGAGTCCAACAGCATAACCAATCAGCGGCTCATGCTCGAAAAGTACGCCCGTGACAATGGGTTCGATAACCTCCTGTTCCTTGCCGACGACGGCTATACGGGAACGAACTTCGAGCGTCCCTCGTGGAAACAGATCGAGGATTTGATCAAGCGAGGCGAGGTGGAAACACTTATTGTCAAGGATCTCAGCCGACTCGGCAGAGAGTACCTGCAGGTAGGTTATTATCTTGAACTGTTCTTCCCGAACATGGGAGTTCGGTTCATAGCGATCAACGACGGAGTCGATTCGCTGGTTGAAGGCAGTAACGATTTCAGCCCGATACGAAATTGGGCAAACGAGCTTCACGCAAAAGATTCCAGTAAAAAGGTTCGTGCGGTGAAGAAGCTCCAGGCAGAGCGCGGGGAACGGCTCGGCGGAAGACCGCCTTACGGCTACAAAAAGGTGGACACGGAAAGCAAAGAAATCATCCCGGACGAAGAAGCCGCGGCGGTGGTACAGAGGATCTTCTCCCTGTGCGCCGCGGGCAAAGGCCCCAATCAGATCGCCCGTATCCTTCGTGAGGATAAGGTGCTGACGCCCAGTAATTATTATTACCAAAAGCACAATAAAGGACACATTGGGTTGGATACTACCCGTCCCTATGCATGGAGCAGCAGTACCGTCACGGGTATCCTTGACAACAAGGTGTACCTCGGACACACCATCGGACTGCGTACCACAACGATATCATATAAAAATAAAACAACGGTACATCGCCCTGAAAGCGAATGCGCCGTTGTGGAAAATACGCATCCCGCGTTGATCACGCAGGAGCAATGGGATATCGTTCAGGATGTACGCATACACAAGAAACGCACGCCGAAGCAAATGGAAGAACCGAATATATTTTCGGGACTCGCCTACTGCGCCGACTGCAAACGGACGATGGTACTGCACCAGGCAAGCACAATGAAAAAGTCAGATTACAATTTCAAGTGCTACACCTACGGTAAGCGCGGCAAGGGAGAATGTACGCCCCACCATATCCGCGAGGACGAGCTGTACGCCATCATACTGGATGACCTGCGTCGGGTGACGCATTTCGCCCGAAAAAAGGAACGGCAGTTTGCGGAGTATATCAACCGCAAAAATACCGTACAGCTCAGTCAGGAGATCACGGCTCTGCAAATGGAGATCGACGCCATGCACAAGCGCCGAGATGAGCTGACAGCCTTGTTCAAGCGGCTGTATGAGGATAATGTGCTCGGCCGTGTCAATAGCGAGCAGTTCCGTATTCTCTCCGCCGATTACAACGCCGAACAAAGAGAACTGGATGAAGCGTTGCCGCTGAAAGAGGAGCGCTTGGAAAAACTGAAATCGTCCGTAGCCAATGTAGATGCTTTCATAGAGAAAGCAAAACGGTATAAAACCATTGACAAATTAACGCCCGAAATCGTGCGCCTGTTTATTGCAAGGATCGAGATCGGAGAACGCACCGTGAAATACTCACGGCACTCCGCTCAAAAAATCCGTATTATCTACCGTGACATCGGTGAATGGGATTACGACGATGCGTCTGAAGCAGAACAGCAACAACCGCTGACCGAAATAATACCCGCAACAAAACCGAAACCGTTTCCTGCATAAGCACCGCACAAAACGGGATAAACGCAGTAAAGGCGGATGACAACCGCCATCCGCCTTTACCGCACCTACATACTGTCAGAAAATGTCCCTATGAACACGAACCGAAGGGGTTTCAGTGTTTTTAGGGCATCTTATTGAATTCGCCGTTCATGGCAAACAGTTCCGTCACATACGCATAGATATTACACGATCAGGGAGTGACGAATATGAGACATACTATGAAACTGCAAACAAAACCATTTGAATCAATTGCCAACGGTTCTAAAACGATAGAATTGAGATTATACGATGAAAAGCGTCAGCAAGTGAAAGTTGGAGATGAAATAGAGTTTACCGAGGGAAAACGAAGAATTTTGACCAGCGTTATTGCCCTGCATCGTTTTCCAAGTTTTGCTGAATTGTATAACACTTTGCCGCTTGAAAAAATGCGGGTACTCTGAGTTGGAGATCGCAAACGCTTCGCCGGATGATATGAATGCCTATTATCCGCTTGAAGAGCAAAAACAGTATGGTGTCGTTGGGATTGAAATCGTGCTGGTGCGAAGCAATGGAGAACCGTGAATCGTAAACCACGGATGATCTTGATTCTGGTATTGGCAATAGCAGGAGCATGTGTTACGCCGTTGGTTAATAGAAAGCAACTAGCCTGTTCGGTTTCCCAACTGCCGGTCTGACCCCGTGTGACGCCCATGAACGGTTTCAAGGGGAGAGTGGGTCTCATATATGTAGACAAAATGTGAATTTTCAGGGGATGAGATGTTGCAAAATAAGCGGAAAGAACCTATTAATGAAGAAAAGAATATAGACGCGGCGTGAACGATTGGAAAACAAAGAGAATCCCCCCAAAAATGTGTTTTTGCGTCAAAACTCATTTCACTGTCGTAAAGCACGATTATTTTTTTATCCCTTTTTGATATAACATGTTATTGTGAAATGTGTGAAAAATATTTATATCATGAAAATCGCTCTTGACAAACCCGCTGGAAAAAGGTAAACTGACAGTATCCGAAAAAACGGGGGACGGGAAGATGTATCTGATCGTAGGTTTGGGCAACCCGGGGCGGGAATACGAACGGACGCGGCACAACGTGGGGTTCCTGGCGCTGGACGACCTGGCGTCGCGGTGCGGCGCGGAGGTGAAGCGGCTCAAGCACATGGCGCTGACCGGCAAAGGGACGCTCGGCGGCGAGGACGTGCTGTTTCTGAAGCCGCAGACGTATATGAACCGCTCGGGCGAATCGGTCGCGGACGCGGCGCGGTTCTACCGGGTGCCGCCGGAGCGCGTGGTGGTGCTGCACGACGACGTGTCGCTGCCGGTCGGGGCGATGCGGATCCGGCTGCGCGGGAGCGCGGGCGGGCACAACGGGCTGAAGTCCGTGCAGGAATGGCTGGGGTCGGACGCGTATGTGCGGTTCAAATTCGGGGTCGGCGACAAGGCGCACCCGGACATGGACCTCGCCGACCATGTGCTCGGAAAACTGTCCCCGGCGGACGAAAAGATGATCCGGGAGAACTTTTCCCTGCTCGAACCGGCGCTTCGGCTGCTGTTCGACGGCAAGGGCGAACAGGCGATGGCGCTGTATAACCGTATGCCGAAGCCGCGAGAGGAAGAAACATGATCGAGGAACTTTGCCGGCAGTTCGCCGGCGAACGGGAATACGGATCCCTGCTCGAGGGGATCCGGGCGGGACACACCCCCTGCGTCGTCAGCGGGATGTGCGATTCGTCACGCCCTTTTTTCGCGTCGGCGCTGTTTCGGACGCTCGGCGGGAAGGGGTTGGTCGTCCTGCCGGAGGAGAAGGACGCCTACGCGATGCAGCGGCTGCTCTCGGCGTTCTTCGAGCGGGTGCTGGTCTATCCGGCGCGGGACTTCGTGTTCGAGAACGTCGAAGCGCACTCCCGCGAATGGGAACACGAGCGCATCAGCGTGCTGAAGAGCGTGCTGGACGGGAAATACGACGTCGTGCTGACCGTCCCGGACGCGCTCATGCAGTACACGATCCCGCCGGACGTGCTGGAGAGCCGGACGGTGCGGCTGCAGGTCGGGGAGGAATGCCCGGTCGGCGAGCTCTGCCGCAGGCTCGAACGGATGGGCTATACGTCCGCCGAGGTCGTCGAAGGGGTCGGGCAGTTCTCCCGCCGGGGCGGGATCGTGGACGTGTTCTCCCCGCAGTACGGCGAGCCGCTCCGCATCGATTTCTTCGGCGACGAGGTGGATCTGATCGGGTTCTTCGATACCGTCGCCCAGCGGACCATCGACAACGTGCTATCCGTGGAGATCCTCCCGTGCGAGGAACTGTTCGCGGACGAAGGGGCGTTCGACCGGGTCGCGGAGGAGCTGCGGGCGCTGCTCAAGGGCTTTCGCGGGGAGGAACGCGACCGCGACCAGCTTCGCGCGGCGCTCGACGCGGCGGAACGGCGGGAAAAACTGCGCTTCCCGGATCGGTTCTACCCGATCCTGTTCGGGAAGGGGTATTCGCTCGCGGAGGCATTCCGCGAGGGGCTGACGCTGGTGTTCGATTCCCAGCGGGTGCTCGAACGGGCGAAGGGGTTCTACGGTGAGACGGCGGCGGTGCTGACCTCGCTTGCCGAGCGGCGGTTGGTCCGGCTGAAGAACGGTCTGCCGCTCGCGGACGCGGAGAAGCTGGCGTACCTGCTGTCCGGGCGGACCGTGCTGACCGACCTGTTCCCGCACAGCGGGATCGCGTTCGGCGCGAAGGCGGCGTACACCCTGCCGACGCAGGTCGCCGCGGGCTTCGGCGGCAACCCGGAACTGCTCGCCGAGGAATTGCAGTCTTTGCTCGACGCGAAGCAGAAGGTGCTGTTCGTGACCGCCGGGGAGCGTGCCGCGTCGGCTTTGCTCGCCCTGCTTGCGCAGAAGGAGGTCCGCGCCGTCCCCTACGCCGGCGGGCTGCACCCGGGCGTCGTATCCGTGTACGCCGGGACGTGGGAATCCCTGCCGCGTGGCTTTACGTTGCCCGGCGCGGGCTTTACGCTGTTCACCGATACCGCCGGCGGGACCGATTCGCCGGTTCGGCGCCGGCAGCGGGCGGTTTCGCACAAGGCGGAGCGCATCGCGTCCTACGCGGACCTGTCCGTCGGCGACCTGGTCGTCCACGTCAACCACGGCATCGGGCGGTACATGGGGATCCAGAACCTCACGGCGGACGGCATCTCGCGGGACTTCATCAAGATCGTCTACGCCGACGGCGGGGTGCTGTACGTGCCCTGCAACCAGCTCGACCTCGTAAGCAAGTACGTCGGCGGGGACGAGCATACCAAACTCTCGAAGATGGGCGGCGCGGAGTGGAAACGGGCGAAACTCCGCGCGAAGCACGCCGCGAGCGACATCGCCAAGGACCTGATCCGGCTCTACGCCGAGCGGCGCGCCCGCGCGGGATACGCGTTCCCGCCGGACGACGACCTGCAGGAGGAGTTCGAGGGCAGCTTTGAATACGAGGACACCGAGGGGCAGACGGTCGCGTCGCGGGAGATCAAGGCGGACATGGAGAAGTCCTACCCGATGGACCGCCTGCTCTGCGGGGACGTCGGGTTCGGCAAGACCGAGGTCGCCCTGCGTGCGGTGTTCAAGTGCGTGTTCGCCGGCAAGCAGGCGGCCATCCTCGTCCCGACGACCATCCTTTCGACCCAGCATTACCAGACCCTGCTCGCCCGTTTCCGCGGTTACCCGGTCGAAATCGGGGAAGTGTCCCGCTTCGTGCCGAAAAAGCGGCAGCAGGAAACGCTCGAAGCGCTCAAAAGCGGCAGACTCAACGTCATCGTCGGCACTCACCGGCTGCTGCAGAAGGACGTGGTTTTCCACGACCTCGGTCTGCTCATCGTCGACGAGGAGCAGCGTTTCGGCGTGACGCACAAGGAAAAGCTCAAACAACTCGCCAAGGACGTCGACGTGCTGACCCTGACCGCCACGCCGATCCCCCGCACGCTCAATATGGCGCTTTCCGGCATCCGGGATATGTCCGTGCTGGAGGAAGCGCCGATCGACCGGGTGCCGGTGCAGACGTTCGTGCTCGAACACGACGAGGACGTGCTGAGCGAAGCGATCCGGCGGGAATTTCGCCGGGGCGGGCAGGTGTTCTACCTGCACAACTTCATCGACTCCATCTATTCCAAGGCGGCGGACCTGACCAAACGCTTCCCGGACCGCACGGTCGCCGTCGCCCACGGGCGCATGGAACGCGAGGAGCTTTCGGCGGTCTGGCAGGACATGGTCGAGGGGAAGATCGACCTGCTCGTCTGCACGACCATCATCGAGACCGGCATCAACCTGCCCAACGCCAATACGCTGATCATCGAGGAGGCCGACCGCATGGGGCTCGCCCAGCTCCACCAGCTTCGCGGACGGGTCGGGCGCTCCGCCCGCAAGGCGTACGCCTATTTCACCTACCGCTCGGGCGGGACGCTGACCGAAATCGCCCAGAAGCGGCTGGAGGCCATCCGGGAGTTCACGGCGTTCGGTTCCGGCTTCAAGATCGCCATGCGGGACTTGGAGCTTCGCGGGGCGGGCAATCTGCTCGGCGCCGAGCAGAGCGGGCATATGGAGGCCATCGGCTACGACCTGTACGTCAAGATCCTCGAGGACGCGGTCAACGCCGAACGCGGGCTTCCCGCGAAGGCGGAGCGGAACTGCATCGTCGATCTGCGGGTGGACGCGTACCTGCCGGAGGACTACATCGAGTCCTCCCGCCTGCGCATGGACGTCTACCGCAAGATCGGCACGCTTTCGAGCGAGGAGGAGCGGCGGGACCTCGAGGACGAGCTGACCGACCGCTTCGGCGACCTGCCGGAGCCGGTGCGGAACCTGATGGACGTGTCGCTGATCCGCCACGCGGCGATGGACGCGGGCTTTACGTCCATCGAGCAGCGGGAGGGACCGGTCGTCTTCTATCACCCGTCGCCGGACGCGGAGGTCTGGATGCGCCTGCCGCACGCCGAAGGACTGCGGGGGCGGGTCCTGCTGACCTTCGCGGGGAAGGCGCACATCGCCCTGCGGATGCCCGCCGGGGCAAAATTGCTCCCGGAGGTGCGCCGATTGCTCAATTTGTACACAAATTTCTCACAAAAACCTATGGACAAACCCGACTGAAACGTGTATAATAAGGAAAGATCATCCGAAAGTACGGAGGAAATGCAGATGAAACGGTTCTACAGACCCCTTCTGCTCCTGCTGGCGCTCGCGACGGCGCTGTCGTTCGCGTCCTGCTCGGCGGGGGATGCGGTCATGCGGTATGGGGAGCAGGAGCTTCTCGAATCCGACTACGCCTATTTGATGGCGACGGTGAAGGAATACTACGATTACTACGCCCAATACTACTACGGCTCGACGCTTGACAGCATCTGGGATACGGAAGCCGGCAACGGCGTCACCTTCGCGGACGCCCTGACCGAAACGGTGCAGAATTCGGGGAAGATGATGCTGGTCGTCGAACAGCTCTGCGCGGACGCGGGGCTGACCATCGACGACGCGGAAACGCTCGCGGAGATCGACGAGTATATGCAGGATCTTTCGGACCAGTACGGCGGGGACGACGCGATGGAGATCGAGCTTGCGAAGATCGGGACCACGCCGGACGCCGTCGAGCGGTACGAGCGGTATAACCAGCTCTTCACGCTCTTGCGCGAGTATCGCTACGGTGAAAACGGGGTCGCCCGACTCTCCCGCGAGGAGGTCATGACAAGCTTCCTGTCCTCCTACGCGAAGGCGGAGGGGTACCTGTTCAGCTACCTCGCGTCGAACGGGTCCTCGTCCGGGCGCACGCCGTATCAGTACGATTTCGCGTCCGATTACGCCAAGGCGGACGTGGAAGCGTTCCTGCTTTCGGATTTCTACTGCGTGGACTACCTGCGCTTTAACGACGAGGAGGACGCGAAGTCCGCCTACGACGCATTGACGGACGGCAGCGATACCTTCGAGTCGCTCGCGGCGTCCGGGATCGCGCCATCGGCGGAGATGGACGCCTATGTGACGGCGGACGAGTTCTCCAAGTCCCTTTTCGACGGGCTGAACGCGGTCGACGAGGGGACGTGGTACCTTTCCGGCGGGGAAGGGACCGACGGGAGCTCCTATTACGTCATTTGCCGCAAGCCGGTCTCGGCGTCCGCGCTGACCGAGGGTGAAAACGCGGAGAAGGTCGACGAGAAGGTCCGCGCCGCCATGGTGACCCGTGACGCGAAGGAATACTTCGACGAAAACTATATCACGGTCCGCCATATCCTCTATACAGACGAAACGAAGGCGAAGGAGGTCTATGACGCCCTGCAGGCCGGGACCACCACGTTCGCCGAGCATGAAGGTGAGACCGCCGACAGCGGCGTGCAGTACACGTTCACGCACGGGAGCATGGTCGAGGAATTCGACGAAGCGGCCTACGGGCTTTCCGTCGGGCAGTATGCCCTTGCGCAGACCGATTACGGCTGGCACGTCATCACCCGTCTGGAGCTGGACGAAACCGCCTTCACCGAGGCGGACGTGACCGCCGCGATGTCCCGCGAAAAAATGCAGGCGGAAGCGGACAAGGTCTACGCCGACCTGCAGAACGGCACGCCGTTCGCAAACCCGGCGGACGGGGCTCTCTACGCCTATTCCGAGCCGAGCGTGTTGGAGCTTTCCCAGCAGAACGAAGACTTCCGCGAAGCGCTGCTCAACGCGGCGGACGGCGAATTGATCCGCATCGAAGTGCCGGGTTACGGCATTTACCTGCTGCGCAAGCACGAGCTGACCGACGACGACCTCGACGAGAACTATGAAGCGGTCGAGGACCCGCTCATCGAAACGGCGCTCTACGACTACATCGAGAAAAATTTCGACGCGGTCCGCATCGACAACGCGGTCGAAAGTCGCTTCGATATCCGCACCGCGAAAACCATGACCCGTTGACACGAAACTGGAAAAAAGCCGCTTCCCTCTCTGCGAGGGAAGCGGCTTTCAATACGTTGAAAAAAACAACGAAAGCAAAAATATAATAAAATATCGCCCCGTGGGCGGACATGCAGCCGCCCGCTCCGAACACCTTGTGTTCGGAGCAGAACTCCTTAAGAGAAAACCGGCGATGGCGGCGTCAGTATTGGCGCAAGACAAGCCGTTTTTCGACAAAAAAGGGGGTATTCGCTATTCAAAGCGGCTTGCCGCTTTGAATGAGAAAAGGCAGAGCGAGACAGCGCGAAGCGACGCCGCCGCGATCGCGTTTGCCCCCCGAAAATCAACGCAACGAATCCGCACTGACGAACTGCTTGAGCAGCCCGTGGACGACGTAACGGGAATCCCCGTCCGAGCCGTTCGTGCAGGTGATCAGCGTGCAGATGCGCGAATCGGCGTTGTAGGAGCGGCCGGTCTTGACGTAGGACTTCCCGGCGACCTTGTCGAGGAACGCGAGGTATTCCTCGTCGCTGTCGAACTCCGTTTCGTCGTAGAAGAACGTGTCGTCGATATAATAGGAAAGGATCTCGTAGATATACAGCCCTTCCCGGGTGTAGATCTCGATCTGCGTGGTGTTGACGAGGGTCTTGATCTTCGCACTGTTGCACCAGGTCTTGACCGAATGGAACATGGAGCCGTTCTTCATGTTGTGCCCGTAGAGGACCATGTTGCGGTTGCCGTAGTAGTTCGGCGAGACCCAGCCGTCCGCGAAGATGCTCCCGGAATGGGATTCCTGTCCGCGGAAGTCGTGGGCGAGGTAGTAATCGTTGTCGTATTCCTTGAACATGACCGGGTAATCCACGACCGTGTCGGTCATGCAGATCCAGGCATACATGTTCGGGTACTGGTCGGCGCGGGTGATGAAGTTCGCGTAGATCTGCGCGTAGTGGGAGGAGCGGTCCGGGTCGACGTTGCCGTCGGGGGTGGGGACGTAGTCCTCGTACTTGCCGTCCGCGTTGAGCATTTGCAGGACGGTCGGCATACTGCTCGGCTCCTGCAGGTGCTTGGAGCGTGCGAGCGTGACCGTATCCTGCGGGTCGGCGCGGAGCGCGGCATAGGCGGCGGCGGCGAGCTGGTCGTCGATGAGCTTTTCGGCGATCTCGTAGACCGAATACCCCAGCATCGCGATACAGACGGCGATGATGACGCACCGCAGGACTAAGGACAGCAGGTTGGTCCGTCGGCGACCCCGCTCCATGTTTTGCAGGTCGTGGGCGGTGTAAGCGTCGCAGGAATCGGCGAACCGGCTCGTCGATTCTTCCTCTTCAAATTCCGCATCGCGGGAAACAAGGTCCATGTGCGCGTCACTCCTTTCCGTATACGACAAGTATATACGAAAGGTTCGGCAAGAGCAAGACAAAATTGTGAATTTTTTTGAAAAGGTGTAAATTTGCATCTTTTCACAAATATCTGTTGACAAATTTGAAAAAATCGCTAAAATAGAATTGAACGAAAATGTGCGGATGGGACGCGGATCGTCCCGGTTCGCGAAAACGGAAAGGAATGGTCCTAAAACATGGCACTGAAAAGTTCCAAAAAAACCGCAGTGAATACCTACGAACTCGAGCTTCTGCTCGACAAAGCGTCCTTTGACGCGGAGGTCATGAAGGTCTACCGCCGCTCGGTCGGCAAAATGAACGTCCCCGGCTTCCGCCGCGGCAAAGCCCCGAAGAGCGTCGTCGAAAAGATGTACGGCAAAACCGTTTTCTACGACGACGCGCTGGAAACGCTTGTTCCGCCGCTCTATGAGGAAGCGGTCGCGCAGGCGAAGCTGGACGTGGTCTCCCGCCCGGACATCGAACTGGTCTCGGTCGAGGACGACGGCGTGCTGCTCAAGGCGACCGTGACGGTCAAGCCGACCGTCAAGCTCGGCGAATACAAGGGCTTCCAGGTCTACCGCCCGGAGGTGACCGTGACGGAGGAGGAGATCGACCGCGAGATCGACGCGGTGCGCCAGCGCAATGCCCGCGTCCTGACCGTCGAGGATCGTCCGGCGGAAACCGGCGACGACGTGGTCATCGACTTCAAGGGCTACCGCGACGGCACGCCGTTTGAGGGCGGGGAGGCGGAAAAGCAGACGCTGAAGCTGGGTTCCAACACGTTTATCCCCGGATTTGAGGACCAGATCGTCGGGCATTCGACCGGCGACGCCTTCACGGTGTCCGTGACCTTCCCGGAGGACTACCACGAGTCCTCCCTCGCGGGGCAGCCCGCCACGTTCGACGTCAAGCTGCACGAGATCAAAAAGACCGAGCTGCCGGAACTGGACGACGAGTTCGTCAAGGACGTTTCCGAGTTCGATACGCTCGACGCGTACAAGGAGAGCGTCAAAACCAAGATCGAGGAGCGCAAGAACGCGTCCGCCGACGCGGAGGTCGAGCGCCAGCTCATCGACCAGCTGATCGGGGTCATGACCGCCGAGGTGCCGGAATGTATGATCGAAAGCGAGATCGACCGCTACGTCAACGATTACGACTACCGTCTGCGCTCGCAGGGGGCGAGCATCGACCTGTACTACCAGTACACGGGCAGCACGCCGGAAGCGCTTCGCAGCTCCTTCCGCGCGGAAGCCGAGCGGCAGGTCAAGTCCCGTCTCGCGCTCGAAAAGGTCGCCAAGTCCGAAAAACTCAGAGCAGGCAAGAAGGAGATCGAAGAGGAGTACCGCAAGATCGCGTCCGGCTACGCCGTGGAGATGGATTACGTCAAGCAGAATATCCCCGAGGACGGCATCGTCTCCGACCTGCTCGCGCAGAAGGCCATCAAGGTGCTGCGCGACAGCGCGGTCGTGACGGTCGGGGAGAAACCGGCGGAGGAACCGGCGGAAAAGCCCGCCGAGGAGCCCGCCGAAAAGCCGGAATAAACCGCGTCCCCGCTTTCGGGGAGGAGGGAGTCTATGGAGGATAAGAAAAGCAAGGTCTGCGCGTTCTGCGGCAGACCCTGTTCCCACACGACCATGCTGAACGTCTCCGGGCGGATGCTGGATTTCTGCGACGACTGCCTCGACATCTGCTGCGAGATCGTCGACGCGTACGAGGAATACGAAGCGGAAAACCTTCCGGCGGAAGCGGCGGACGGATTGCCCGCGGAGAGCGTCCCGCCCGCGGAGCGCCCGCTCCCGAAGCCGGCGGAGATGAAAGCCGTGCTGGATCGGTACGTCATCGGGCAGGACGAGGCGAAGATCGTGCTTTCCGTGGCGATCTACAACCATTATAAGCGCATCCGCTCAATGGAGGGCAAGCTCGTCGAGGACGACGACGTGGAGCTCAAAAAGAGCAACGTGCTGCTGCTCGGACCGACGGGCGTGGGGAAGACCCTGCTCGCGCAGACCATCGCCAAGCTGCTCGACGTCCCGTTCGCCATCGCGGACGCGACGACGCTGACCGAAGCCGGCTACGTCGGCGAGGACGTCGAGAATATCCTGCTGCGGCTGCTGCAGGCGGCGGATTTCGACGTGGAACGGGCGCAGAAGGGCATCATCTATATCGACGAGATCGACAAGATCTCCCGCAAGAGCGAGAACCGCTCGATCACCCGCGACGTGTCCGGCGAGGGCGTGCAGCAGGCGCTGCTGAAGATCATCGAAGGGACGGTCTCCAACGTCCCCCCGCAGGGCGGACGCAAGCACCCGAACCAGGAATTCATCCAGATCGACACGACGAACATCCTCTTCCTCTGCGGCGGGGCGTTCGACGGACTGGAGGAAATGATCCGCAACCGGCTCGGCAGCCACACGGTCGGCTTTACGGCGGGGGCGGAGAGCGGCGTAGCGCGGGACGGCGAGTTCGTCATGTCCCGCGTGGAGAACGGCGACCTCGTCAAGTACGGGCTGATCCCCGAGCTGGTCGGTCGTCTGCCGGTCGTCACGGCGCTCCACCCGCTCGACGAGGACGCGCTCGTGCGGATCCTGTCCGAGCCGAAGGACGCCCTCGTCAAGCAGTACAAAAAGCTGTTCGCGATGGAC
The DNA here is from genome assembly GCA_947630765.1 of uncultured Clostridia bacterium. Lineage (GTDB taxonomy): Bacteria > Bacillota > Clostridia > Oscillospirales > CAG-382 > Coliplasma. The sequence continues at coordinate 13,987 of CANRIX010000015.1, forward strand.
GGCGTGACGCTGGACTTCACGGACGGGGCGCTCCGCGCCATTGCGAAGAAGGCGTACGAGATGAAGACCGGCGCACGCGGTCTGCGCTCGATCATGGAGAAGCTCATGACCGCGTATATGTACCGCATCCCGTCCGAACCGAACCTCAAAAACTTACTGATCACCGAAAAGGAAATCGAAGCATGACGGCAGTGATTCTTGCCGCCGGAATGGGCAACCGTTACGGCGGACTCAAGCAGATCGACCCTCTTGGACCTTCCGGCGAATTCATCATCGATTATTCCGTGTTCGACGCGATCCGCGCCGGGTACGACACGGTGGTTTTCATCGTCAAGCGGGAAATGTACGACAGTTTCCGCGAAACCATCGGCAAGCGTCTGGAAGGGCGGATCCGCGTGCGGTACGCGTTCCAGACCCCGGACGACCTGCCCGACGGGCTGACCTATCCGTCCGGGCGGGAAAAACCGCTCGGCACGACCCACGCGCTCTGGTGCTGCCGGGAGCAGGTGGACGGTCCGTTCGCGATCTTCAACGCGGACGACTTTTACGGGCTCGGCACGTTCCGCGCGGTGCGGGAATTCCTCGAAACGGCGGGGGACGGCGAATTCTGTATGCCCGGCTACACGGTCCGCAACACCCTGTCGCAGAACGGCTCGGTGTCCCGCGGGGTCTGCCGCACCGAGGGCGGTCTGCTGAAGGCCATCGTGGAGCGCAAGCAGATTTTGCCCGACGGCGAAAACGCGAAGTACGAGCAGGGCGGAAGCTGGTATCCGCTGGACGGAAACGCCCCGGTCTCGATGAATTTCTGGGGCTTTACGCCGGAAATCTTCTCGTTCGCGGAGCGCAGACTGCGGAAATTCCTGACCGACCCCGAAAGCGACCTGTGCAAGGGCGAAAGCTACCTGACCGAGGTCGCCGAGGACGTCATCGCGACCCCGGGTCACACGATCCGCGTCGTCGGGACGGACTGCGTCTGGAAGGGCGTGACCTACCGCGAGGACCGTCCGGCGTTCCGCGCCTACCTCGAATCCCTCGTCCGCGCGGGCGAATATCCCGCCGACCTCTGGAAAGCGTCGGCAGTTCTCTGACGTTGCAAGCAAAACACCCAAAAAAGAAAGGAAACCCACAAACCATGTACAGCATCGACTACCTGCGTTCCTGCGACCCGGAGGTCGCTTCCGCCATCGCCGGCGAACTCGCGCGGCAGCGCCGCAACATTGAGCTGATCGCCAGCGAAAACATCGTTTCCGAGGCGGTCCTCGCCGCCGCCGGCAGTATTCTGACCAACAAATACGCCGAAGGCTACCCCGGCAAGCGCTACTACGGCGGCTGCGGGGAAGTGGATAAGGTCGAGGAGATCGCAAGGGAGCGTGCGTGCAGGCTGTTCGGTGCGGAACACGCGAACGTCCAGCCGCATTCCGGCGCGTCGGCGAACCTCGCGGTGTTCTTCGCGCTCTGTCAGCCGGGCGACACGGTCATGGGCATGAACCTGGCCCACGGCGGGCATCTGTCCCACGGTTCGCCGGTCAATATCTCCGGCAAGTACTTCCATATCGTGCCCTACGGCGTTTCGGACGCGACCCAGCGCATCGACTACGACGAAATGGAGCGCATTGCGCTGGACTGCAAGCCGAAGATGATCGTCGTCGGCGCTTCCGCCTACGCCCGCACCATCGACTTCCCGCGTTGCCGGGAGATCGCCGATAAGGTCGGCGCGAAGCTGATGGTGGATATGGCGCACATCGCAGGTCTCGTCGCCGCCGGACTGCACCCGAGCCCCGTCCCCTACGCCGACGTGGTCACGACCACCACCCATAAGACCCTGCGCGGACCGCGCGGCGGTCTGATCCTCTGCAAGGAGGAGTACGCGAAAGCCATCGACAAGGCGATCTTCCCCGGCACGCAAGGCGGTCCGCTGATGCACATCATCGCGGCGAAAGCGGTCGCGTTCGGCGAAGCGCTGCAGCCGTCCTTCGTGACCTACCAGAAGCAGATTATCGCGAACGCGCAGGCGTTCTGCCGTGCGCTTCTCGACGAGGGGTTCGCCGTGGTTTCCGGCGGGACGGACAACCACTTGATCCTGCTCGACCTGCGCCCGTTCGGGCTGACCGGCCGGACGTTCGAGGTGCAATTGGACGAGGTACATATCACCGCCAACAAGAACACTATTCCCAACGACCCGGAAAAGCCCACGGTCGCGAGCGGTCTGCGGGTCGGCACCCCGGCGGTCACGGCGCGGGGCTTCGTCGAAAGCGACATGGTCAAGGTCGCGAAGCTGATGGGCATGGTCGCCCGCGACTTCGAGGGCACCAAGGCGGACGTGCTCGCGGAGGTCGAAAAACTCTGCGACGCGCACCCGATTTACGGCTGATCCCGACCGGTTTCGACGGGTTTGCCCGCTTGACAAACCGGCGACGGGGCGGTATACTGGAGGAAGAAAAAGTTTTTGCAAAAAAGGAGCGAACGCGATATGATCGTTACCCCCCAATTCTTTGAAAAGGAAGGCGGCTACGAGCGGAGTTACGATCCGTTTTCCCGCCTGCTGAAGGACCGCATTATCCTGCTGTTCCACGAGGTCAACGACGACCTCGCCTGCACCATCATCGCCCAGATGCTGTATCTGGAAGCGGTGGACCCCCAGCGGGAGATCTGCCTGTATATCAATTCCCCCGGCGGCTCGGTTTCGGCGGGGCTGGGCATCTACGACACGATGCGGCATTTGAAGTGCGACGTTTCGACGATCTGCGTCGGTTTGGCGGCGAGCATGGGCGCGTTCCTGCTGTCCGCCGGCACGAAGGGCAAGCGGTTCGCCCTGCCGAACAGCCAGATCATGATCCATCAGGTGCTTGGCGGTGCGCAGGGGCAGGCGACGGATATCGAGATCGAGACCCGCCATATGCTGGACATCAAGCAGCGGTTGAACCGTATCCTCGCCGCGAACGTCGGCAAATCGGTCGAGCAGGTCACGCTGGACACCGAGCGCAACCACTGGATGTTCCCGGATGAGGCGTTGAAATATGGAATCATTGACAAGGTTTTGGACGAATAAAAAGTTTTGAAGCGTTTTCAGGGAAACTTTTTCAAAAGGTTCCCTGAATGGGGTTTGGGGCGAAGCCCCAACGTCCCCCCACAGAAAAAGCGAACCCCGGCGGGTCTTACGACCCGCCGGGGTGTTTTCATAAGGGCAACGCGGTTACTTGTAGGGATACACGGACGCATCGGGAACGTCGTACCAGTTACCGTCCAAGGCGTTCTTCAGTTCGTCCGGCATGTCGCCCGAAAGCCCGAAGATCGTGTTGTAATGCCTGCCTGTCCCGTCGTCGACCACGCTGAACCAAAAGTAGAGGTAGCTGTTGTCCTCCGGCGTGTCGGTCAGATAGGGGAGGAGCATGCGGAAGAATTCCTTGCCCGCTTCCGGGTCGTTCTGGGCGTTGGTGACCAAAACGTCGGGGGCGGCGTTGGCAGTGCCGTTCATGCCCGACGAACGGTAGGATTCGTTTTCGTAGTATTCGCTGGGATAGATTGCTACCCCGTTCCAGAGACCGTTTCCGCTGAAGTTGAAAAAGCTGGTGGTGGGTTTGTCGCTTCCGTCGAACAGGGTGTCGTATTTCCCGTCGACGAAGTTTTGGATCACCTGCCGGACTTCGTCGCGGACGGGTTGCGTGTATTCGGCGTACAGCGAACGGGTCCGCTCGAATTCCGACGGAATGAAGTACCTGGTTTCGAACGGCGATGAACCGTACGAATCGTAGAGGGTGCCGGAAACGTTGAAGTAGAGTTCGGCGGTCAGACCGTCGACGTCGAAATAACCTGTCCTATACAAGGCGTACTGGTTCTTGTATGCCAGCTTTTCCTCGTCGGACAGCGCCTCGTATTCGGCGACGAAGGTGTTCCAAAGGTCGCGGATGTTCCTGTTTTGGTCGCCTTCAGAGGTGAGAATATCCTGATCGCCGAAGGTGATGGAATTGATTTCCCCGTCCGACGGCAGCTGCAGGAACACTTCGCGGTAGGCGTCGGAGGCTTGCCGGAGTTTCTCCACGCGATTGATGTCCGTCTGCGGGATCCGCAATTGCCGCCGGACTTTTCGCCCGCTCTTGAGTTGGATCTCCACATACTGGTTGCGGGAATCGACATAGTAGTGATCGACATAGTATTGATTGAAATCGTTCGTTCGAACCATACGAATGTTGTCGTCCAGCGCGTTCGCGATGATTTCGTTCGCTTCCGGGTCGGAGACGCTGATGCCGTCGGTCTTTGTCAGTTCGTAGGTGTAGGTGGTGTCAAAGACGCCCCAGAAATCCCTGTGATTGTAGAACCGCACGCTTTCGATCTGGTCGGCGGTGAAGCTCTGCTCCAGAACGGCGCCCCGCGTCAGGTAGCACCCGCCGACGATCAGCGCACAGCAGAGCGCCGGCACCAGCAGGAACGGGGTCGAAAGCAGGGTCTGCCGGAGCTTTTTGACCGTGACGAGTTCATACAGGTAGTAGAACATCAGCGTCACAAGGATCATGACGACCGCGAACGCCGCGCCCGCGCCTTCCATGACGCCGAATACGGTCAGAAGCGCGAGCGGCAGGGTGAACGCACAGCGGAACGCGTGCTGCAAACCGCGATTGACCGCGCTCTTGCCCGCGCTTTCGCTCTTGCGGCGGCAGAAGCACCAGACCGAAAGGGCGTACAGCGCGACCAGCACGACGGCGGAATACACCCAAAGGCTGACGTCGCGGAACACGGACAGGTCGTAGTAGATGCGGAAGGTCGCCGCCGGGAGCCAGTAACGGGTACTCATGAACCGCAGGGGCGAGTAGGCGACGTCGAGGATCGGCACGAGGCTTTCCACCATCTCGATCGTGATGGCGGAAATGATGCGGACGAAGAAGAACAGGATCAGCGACACCGCACAGTTGGAAACCGTCGTGCCGGTCAGCGTCATCGCGAGCAGGACGAACGAGCCGACGTAGAGCGAAACGAACGCGAAGAACGCGAACAGCTGCAGGGGGATCAACAGCGAAAAATGGATCGCCGGGTCTGCCGCGTACAGCACGCCGTTGAGCAGCAGCGACGCAAACAGGATCCCGAATACCCAGGTGAAGATGGCGGCGGTGAAGCTGCCGAGGATGCAGGTCCGCTTGAACGGAATGGAATGGTAGAAGTCCGATTCGTTGCGGTGGTTGAGGAACGAGAACATGGAGAGGAAGAACATCGGGACGAGGAGCAGCAGCAGCGGGCTTGCGACCGCGTAGTTCGACGCGGTGAGGGTGGCTTCGTCGTTTCCGCCGTTCATCATGCCCGAAACCAGCGACGCGACCGGCACGAGGGCGTTGCAGACGATCAGGAGGATGCCACAGATAATGCCCACCAGTTTGATTTTTTTGAGCCCGACAAGATACAGTTTTCGGTCAAATATGGTTTTCATGGGTGACACTCCTTTCTCACAGCACGTCTTTGAAGGCGTAGCCGAGCGCTTCCATTTCGTAGAGGAAAACTTCCTCCAAGCTCAGCGGCAGGATGTCCAGCAGAAGCGGACGCATATCCTCCAGCTTTTCCCGGAACGCGTCCCGGTCGCCGCGGGCGATGAACGTCGCGACCGAGCCTTTTTGCGTGTAATCCAGCATTTCAAACCCGTCGAAGCGTTCCTTGCCGTAGGTGTCGCTGAACGCGACCTGCACCTTGAACAGGGAAGTCTTGAGGTTCTGGATATCGCTTTCAAAGATAATCCCGCCCTTGTGCAGGAGAGCGAGCTGGTCGCAGGTGTCCTCCAGTTCGCGCAGGGAATGCGAGGAGATGATAGCGGTCGCTTTGCGCTCGACGACGTCGTTGTAGATGACGTTCTTGACGAGGTTGCGCATGACCGGGTCAAGCCCGTCGAAGGTCTCGTCGAAGTAGAGGTAGCGAGGCTGGGCGGCGAGGGCGAGGATGGTCGCCGCCTGCCGCTTCATGCCCTTGGAGACGGTGTTGATATTGACGGTCGGGTTCAGCCCGAAGGTCTGCGTCAGGTGCGTGAACCGCTCGTAGGAGAAGGTCTCGTAGACCGCCGCGTACAGCTTCGCCATGCGGTTCATGGACGCTTGCGGCAGGAAGTACAGTTCGTCCGGGATATAGACGATCTGCTTTTTGACGTCCGGGTTTTCGTAGACCGCATGTCCGTCGATCTCGATTTTCCCCTCGGCGGGGCGGTAAACCCCGCTGATAAGCCGCAGGAAGGTGGATTTTCCGGCGCCGTTGCTCCCGACCAGTCCGTAAACGCACCCGTCGGGGATCGAGCAGTTGAGTTGATTGAGCGCGACGAAGTCGTCGAACTTCATCGTTACATTTTCCGCTTGGATCATAAGGCAGGTTCCTTTCTTTCTATCGTTACTTTTTTTACTCGTTTGGAAATAGGCGGAGGAGGTACTGGCGGGATTCCTTGAACGGGATCGGCACGCAGTACTGGTTGCGGAAGGTCCCCTGTGCAGTTTCCCCGGTAATTTGCAGGGTCAACAGGTGATTCCTGTTCTCCTGCAGGGTGAATTCCCCTTTCTTGACGTACAGCTGCGTTTCCTCGTCGGCGGAAGCGTATTCCGCGGCGTAGCAGGTCCAGAACGCTTCGAGGTCCTCCGCCGGGATCTTGGCGCTGGCGGTGTGTGTGCCGTCCGTATACGACAGGTAGGTATACGTCACGGTCACGCTTTGGATCTCCTCCGCCTGCGGAAGCCGCAGAAAGACTTCGCGGGATTCCGGGGCGGCTTCATATGCGTCCATCAGCCCAATTTGCTCCGCGTAGGAGGGCAGCAGGACCCGGTACGCCGTATGCCCGTTCCGCAGCCGGATCACGGCGTGGATCTTGCTTGCGGATTCGTACTCTCCGCTTTCGCGGAAGGATCGGACGCATTCATCGAGCGCGTCGGACGTCAGGCGCAGGGTTTCCGCGTCGCCCGTGAAAACCAGCTTCATGGGAGGACCCTCGTATTCGAACACACGGCTGCTGGAGTGGGAGGAAAACAGACCGCGTTGACGGACCTCGTAAAGCCGCACGCTTTCGATCTCGTCCGGCGCGTAGGTGTGCGAAAATACGAGCTCCCGCGTCAGATAGCAGCCGCCGGCGATCAGTGCGCCGCACAGCACCGGCAGGACGAACAGCGGGGCTGTTTTCAGGGCGCGTCGGACGTTCTTGACGGTCGCGAGCTCGTAAACGAGGAAGCATGCAGCGGCGAACAGCAGCGTGATGATGCACCCGGTCACGCTCTTCCGGACGACCAGCCAGAACGCGGCAAACAGCACGACCGGCAGGACGAACGCGCAGCGGAACGCCTGCTGCAGGACGCGGCTGACGGCGCTTTGCTCCGCCATTTCGCTCCTTCTGCGGCAGTAGCAGACGGCGGCGAGGACGTACAGCGCAATCGCCATGCCCGCGACGACCGGGTGTTGGGACGGCGTCGGGTCCTCCTGCGGGGACAATCCCCACGCGCCCCAGCCCAGCCAGTACGTCGGACCGAAGAAGCGGAGCCATGTTTTGGTCCGATCCAGCATCGGGACCAGTTCGTCCAGAAAAAGCGTGGTCAATCCGTAGAGGATCGGCACGAGGTAGCGGAGGACGAGCGTCACGACACACGCCGAAAGCAGCGTCCCGGTCAGCGTGACGGCGAGCGACGTGAATCCGCCGATTTGAAGGGAAAGAAGTGCGAAAAACCCGAAGGTGCGCAGAAACGGCAGCGCCGAAAACACCGTCGACGGGTTGAGCAGCACGAGCAGCGCGTCGAGCAGAAGCGACAGCAGCATCGCGCCCCAGAGCCATGTGAAGGACGCGGCGAGCATACAGAGAAATACGCACAGCCGTTTGTGCGGCAGGGAAAAGTAGAAATCAGACTGCTCCCGGCGGAACAGGTAAAAGAATGCGGAAAGCAGCATGATTGCCGTCAGCGGGAGCAGCAGGAACAGTCCCGCCGAAATGAGCGACCGGTCGACGGTTACAGGGGTCACCGTGAAGGAACCGGCGAGCGTGTCGAGCAGGTCCCAAAGCGGCAAGAGCGCGTTGCAAACGATCAGCAGAATGCCGCAGATGATACCCGTAAGGCGGCATTTCTTCAGGCAAACGACGTAGAGTTTCGCGCTGAAAAGGGATCTCATAGCTTTTCCTCCTTTTCGTTTGTATAGCATTTTCGCATTGCGGCTTCCAGTTCCCCGGCGGACACGCCCGCTTCCGCGAGCCGGTTCACCGCGTCCCGGAACGCCTGCCATTCCTTCGCCAACCGTTCCGACAGGATCCGCTCCGGCGCGTCCTGCGCGACGAAGTACCCCCGTCCGGCGGCCGGCGCAAGCACGCCGGAACGCTCCAGTTCCGCATACGCCTTGAACACCGTGTTCGGGTTGACGTTCAGTTCGAGCGAAAGTTCCCGAATGGACGGCACCTGCTCGCCGGGCTTGAACACCCCGAGCCGCACCTGCTCCCGCATCGCGTCGACGACCTGCCGGTACACCGGCGTGCGCGAGAAGATATCGACGGAAAGCATACGCTCCGCATCTCCTTTCGTTTTTCATGACTGTTCTATGACAGATAGTACAGTTAGAACATACCACATTCCGAACCGTTTGTCAAGGGGAAAATCGAAAAAAAGCCAAAAAATTTTGCAAAATTGCCGGAACCGTAAAATTTCGGTTGACAAGGGGAGGTTTTTTTGGTATACTGATGCAGGAAAAGGGGGGGATTCTCGGTGCGGATCGGGAAACGGGGCGCGTTGCTCCTGCTGGCGGTCTGCCTGCTTGGCGGTCTGCTGTTCCCGTCGGCGGGGGCGGTGGTCTCCGCGGCGGAGGACACGTTCGTCTTTCAGGGGAGGTCCTACCGGCGTTCGGAGGACGTGCCGGCGATCTATATCGAAAACGTCAACGGGCTGAACGTGACGAGTTACGTCTCCTGCACGGTCGTCGCGGTCGACGCGATCGGCGGGGAATACGACCCGGTCGCGGACACGAACGCCACGGTGCGCATCCGCGGCAATTCGACGTCGAGCGGGCCAAAAAAGCCCTACAATATCAAATTCAGTTCCAAAACCAACCTGTTCGGCATGGGCAAGGGCAAGAAGTACTGCCTGATCGCCAACCTCTACGACCCGACGCTGATCCGCAACCATGCGGCGTTCGATTTCGCCCGCGACATCGGGCTGAAGTATACGCCGGATTCCATGCTCGTCGACGTGTATTTCAACGGGGTCTACGGCGGCTGCTACCAGCTTTGCGAAGCGATCTCCGACGGGAGCGGGCGGGTGGACATCGACGTCGACGACGGCGACTTCATCATCGAGCGGGACGCCCGCGACGACCCGGGTCGGACCTATTTCAACAGCCCATACTGCAATATCCACTACGGTATCAACGAGCCGGACGACACGACGCCCGCGCAGCTGCGCGCGGTGCAGCAGAAGGTCCGCGAAGCGGAGGAAGCGCTCGTCAGCAACTCCTACGACCGCGTCTGCGAGCAGTTCGACATCCCGTCCCTCGTCGACGAGTACATCGTTCTGGAGCTTTTCAAGAACGTCGACGTGGACTGCGCGTCCACCCGGTTCTACTGCAAGGACGGCAAGATCTACGGCGGGCCGGTCTGGGATTTCGACCTGTCCTCCGGCAATTGCGATTTGGGGTACTACTACACCTACAATTTCGGCTTCGCCGGTGAGTACACCGACAGCGTCGAGGGGATCTGGGTCGATCAGTACCCGTGGTTCGGCATTCTGCTCGGCTTTACGGAGTTCCGTGACGCGCTCTGCGAGCGGTACCTCGCCCTGCAGGACATCATCGTCAATCTGTATGACGACACCCTGCGCGGGCAGAACTACATCGACCGCACGATTTCCGCCGCGTCCGGCTCCATCGCCCGCAACTGGCAGGCGGGCTGGGACCCGTGGATCAAGTACGAGATCTATATGCGCATCCCCGACGCGACCTACGAGCAGAACGTGGAGTATTTCCGCGACTGGCTGCGCCGCCGCAACGATTGGCTGCTCGCCGAATGGGGTCTGACCGACCGCGTCTCACCGAGACCGATCGACCCGTCGCTGTCCTACGACGGCGAATATCTCGTCGGGCTGTCGCCGGAAACCTCCGTCGCGTCGCTTTCGTCCCTGTTTTCGTCCCGCGTCGTCTGCGACGCGGAGGGCGCTCTGGTCGCGACCGGCGACCGCATCAACGGCGGCGGGCGGACCTACGCGCTGGTCGTTAGTGGCGACCTGTCCCGCGACGGTCGCGTGAACGTCGTGGACTACCTTCTGCTTCGCCGTGCGCTGTCCGGGGACTACGCGCTCGACGACCGCGGCGAATACCTCGCCGCCTGCGTCGGGTACAGCGAGCCCTGCCCCGACGGCGTCCGCCGCGTGCGTGCGTATTGCAGGGACGGAGAACCGCTGTAGCTTTTCGAGGGGGGACCACGATCACTGCGACTTTGCGCATTTCATGCGCTCCGCCTTGTTCCGTGTTCCCCCCTCAAATACTCCCCCCTCGTCGAAAAATGGCTCGGCTTGCGCCACTTCTGACACCGCCTTCGCCATTTTTCTCTTAAGGAGTCCCTCCGGCGGTACATGCCCGCCTACGGGACATTATTTTTATTGTATTTTGTTTCGCCCGAATTTTTTTCACATTTTTTGCGAAACCCCTTGACAAATCGGGCGGACTTTGGTATCCTGTGCGCGAACAAGAAAAGGAACCGAAACGACCCCTGATCAAAACGGAAAAGGGACGGAAAAAGCCATGAAAAAACCCTATCTTGTCGGCATCGCCGGCGGAAGCGCGAGCGGGAAAACCACGTTTTCCGGCAAGCTCGCGGCGGAACTGAGCGACCTGCGCGTGCTGGAACTGCACATGGACACCTACTTCAAGCCCAAAGAGGAGCGCCCGGTCGTCGACGCGCCGTTCACGCACAAGCCCTACCTCGACGACAACCACCCGAATTCCTTCCGCCTTGCGGAACTGAAGAAGGACCTGCGTGACGCGGCGGAAAGCGGCGCGTACGACGCGATCCTGGTCGAAGGACTGCTGACGCTGTGGGACGAGGAACTGTCGGACATGCTCGACCTGCGGCTGTTCCTCGAATGCCGTGCCGACGAGCGCATCGTGCGCCGCCTGAAGCGGAACATGACCGTCCGGGGACTGTCCTTCGACGAGATCGCAAACGTCTACCTCGACATGGTGCGCTACCGCCACGACGCGTACGTCGAGCCGTCCAAGTGGCGTGCGGACCTGATCCTCAACGGCTCGCTGCCGTCGGAAAAGGCGCTGCGGCTGGTCGCCGACGCGGTGCGGAATCGCATATGAAGGCGGAGAGCCCCTTGCGGGCGTTTTCCTACCTGCTCGGTCGGTATCGGCGGGCGGACAAGGGGCTGTTCGTCTGGGCGGCGGTCTCGCTGCCGTTTCGTGTGCTCGACCGGCTGGCGGACGTGTACCTGCTCGCCCTGCTGGTCGGTGCGGCGGAGCGCGGGGACGCGCGTGGGCTGCTGTTCGTGCTCGGCGGCTTTGCGCTGTACCGGCTGCTTTCGGGGGTCTGCACGGCCTACGCGGAAAAGCAGCTCGCCGTGCGCGGCTGGCGCTTCCGTATGCGGTGCGTTTCCCGCTTCTGCGAAAGCTGCATGACCGCCGACCTGTGCCTGCTCGAATCCCCGGATGGGCAGGACCTCGCCCAGCGTGCGTCGAACACCATGGCGGGCGCGGACTACCGCGTCAAGCCCCCGGTCGAAGCGGTGCTTCCGCTGTGCGTCTCGCTGCTCGGCAGTATTTGCGGGCTAACCGTCTACAGCGGGCTGCTCGCGGTGGCGGACCCGCTGCTGCTGGTGCTGCTTGCGGCGGTTTCCGGCGTGAACTACGCCCTGCAGCGCATCCTCGTGCGTTACGACCAGAAGGACAAACTGCGCTATATCCCGCTCGACCGTCGGCTGTGGTACCTGATCCGCGAACTGCGCGAACCCGAACGGGCGAAGGAGATCCGGCTCTACGGCATGACCGGCTGGCTGAAACGGCGGTTCGACGAAACGCTCGGCGCACGCATGAAGCTGCACGTCCGGCGGAGCAGACTGCAATTCGCGTGCGTCGCCGTGGTCAACCTGCTCGACGCGTGCTTTACGGCGTTCGTGTATTTCTTCCTGATCCGGCAGGTGCTCGCCGGGGAGATGGACGTGTCGGCGTTTCTGCTGTATTTCGGGCTGATCACCGGGTTCAACGGCTGGCTGCTGTCGTTTGCCGACGGGCTGGAGGGTCTGCACGGGACGCTGCTGCAGATCGAGGACCTTCGCGCCTTTGAAGCGCAGACGTCGCCGCGTGCGCCGGAGCAGCCGTCGGACGCGGAAGAATCGACCGGCGCGGACGACGAGATCGTCTTTGAAAACGTTTCGTTCGGCTACGCGGACGGGGAGGACGTGCTGCACGGGGTCAGCTTCCGTGTGAAGAAGGGCGAAAAGATCGCCGTCGTCGGGCGGAACGGGGCGGGCAAGAGCACGCTCGTCAAACTGCTCTGCGGGCTGTATCTGCCGCGTGAAGGGCGCATCCTCGTCGGCGGACGGGACACCCGGACGGTCTCGCAGGCGGAACTCGCTCTGCGCTTTGCGGCGGTCTTTCAGGAGATCCGGCTCCTGCCGACGACGGTCGAGCGCAACATCACGTTGACTGCCGACCCCGACCCTGCGCGTCTCGCGGAAGCGCTGTCGCTTTCGGGATTTGCGGAAGTCGCCGACCGTTTGCCCGACGGGACGCGGACCCTGCTCGTCAAGGAAGCTGCGGACGGCGGGATCGACCTGTCCGGCGGGCAGGTCCAAAAACTCGCCCTCGCCCGGGCGCTCTACCGGGGCGGGGACGTGCTGGTGCTGGACGAACCGACGGCGGCGCTCGACCCGCTCGCCGAACGGGAACTGTACTTCCGCTACGGCGAACTGACGGCGGGGAAGACCGCCCTGTTCATCTCCCACCGCCTGTCGTCCACGCACTTCTGTGACCGGGTTCTGTACTTCGAGAAGGGGCGGCTGACCGAGAGCGGCACGCACGAAAAACTGCTCGCCGACGGCGGCGCGTACGCGAACCTGTACGAGGTGCAGAGCCGTGCGTACCGAACGGAACAGGAGGGGACGGCATGAAGGCGGAACTTCGGCTCTTGCTTCGCGGGGTGCGGGAACTGCACCGGCTGACCCCGTGGAATCTGCTCGCGAAATGCGTCCGCAGCGTCTGCGACGCGTCCCGCCCGTTCGTCAACCTGCTGCTTTCGGCGGAAATCCTCGATGCGCTGACCGCTCGCGCGGCGGAACGGCTGCCGGCGCTGGTGCTCGCGACGGTCGGGTGCAACCTCGCGCTGATGCTGCTGGGACGTGCGATGGACGCGGTCAACTACCGCAAATGGAACGCTTTTTACCTGAAATACAACTTTTCCGTCGGGGAAAAACTGCAATCCCTGCCGTATGCGGACATCGAGGACGTCCGCGTGCAGCGGGAGATCGTCAGCCTCGAGGACGCCATGCGCATCGGCAACTACGGGCTGATCAAGCTGCACAGCCGGATCCCGCTGTTCGTCGAAAACCTGCTTCGGGTGTGCTTTTCGGTCGGGTTTCTGCTTTCGGCGGTTTTGCGGAAGGGCGGAAGCGCGGACGGGCTGGGGCGGTTCGTCGGTTCGCCGTGGGCGGACGGGATTCTGGCGGCGTTGATCCTGCTGACGTCCGCCGCCTGCGTTTGGTCGAACCGCCGCGTCGCCGACCGTTCCTACACCCTGCTCGGACGGCTTTCCGGGAAGAATCGCCTGCTCGACTGGTACCTGCGTTCCTGCCGCGACGGGCGGTACGCGGGCAAGGACGCGCGGCTGTACCGGCAGGATCGTCTGATCGCCGGGGAGCTGGAAACGATCGCGACGCAGACCGCCGGCACCGTGTCGTCCCTGCAAACGGAGATCTTTCGGGCGAATCTGCCCGTGCAGCTCGCGCGGTTCGCGCTGGTGTTCTACACCTATTTTTACGTCGCGGTCAAGGCGATGGGCGGCGTGTTCGCCGTCGGCGGGATCGTCAAGTACGGCGGCGGGGTTTTGCAGTTCGCGGACGCGTTTTCCGGCATGATGGACGCGTCCTCCCAGCTTCGGGCGAACACCCGCTACCTCGACGCGTACTTCCGTTTCCGCGATCGGAAAGAGGAATCCGAAAGCGGCGGCGACCCCGTCGGACGCGGGCAAACGCCCCGTGCGCTGGACGTGCAGGGACTGACCTTCCGCTACCCGGGCACGGCGACCGACGTGCTGCGGGACGTCCGTTTTCAGGTCCGTCCGGGCGAAAAGATCGCGATCGTCGGGCCGAACGGCAGCGGCAAAACCACGCTCATCAAACTGCTTTGCCGGCTCTATCAGCCGACGGGCGGGCGTATCCTCTGCGACGGGGCGGACCTGCGGACCTGCGACGTGGACGCGTACCGCGAGACCCTCGGCGTGGTCTTTCAGGATTTCCGCCTGTTCGACGGCACGCTCGGCGAAAATGTCGCCTGCGGAACGGACTACGACCGCGACCGTGCGGCGGACTGCCTGCGTCGCGCAGGGCTGGGCGAAAAACTGGACGCGCTCCCGCGCGGGCTGGATACGGCGGTCGGGCGGACCTTCGACCCGAACGGCATCGAGCTGTCCGGCGGCGAAGCGCAGAAACTGGCGCTCTCGCGCGCCCTCTACAGGGACGCCCCGCTGGTCATCCTCGACGAACCCACCGCGTCGCTCGACCCGCTCGCCGAAGCGGAGCTGTACGAGCATTTCGGCGCACTGACGGCGGGGAAGACCGCCCTGTTCATCTCCCACCGCCTGTCGAGCTGCCGGTTCTGCGACCGCATCCTCGTCTTTTCGGCGGGAAAGCTGGTCGAGCAGGGGACCCACGAGGAGCTGCTGCGGAACCCGAACGGGGTCTACGCGACCCTCTGGGACGCGCAAGCGAGCCAGTACGACCTATGAAAAATAAAAAATGCTGTGCGGAAAGCCCGTACAGCATTTATTTTTTATGTGGGACGTCAAACGTCGGACGTACCATCGTCCGGGACGGTCAAAATTTCGTTCAGCGTCGTCCCGCCGATCTGCAGAACGCCATCCTGCGGGAAGGAAAGCGTAAAGGGGAGCGCCTGCCCGTTCGGGAGCAGGAGCGTGCAGGAATTCCCGTCCGCATCCGCTCTGGCGGACAGGCAGAGGTCGATCGCCACGTCCGTTTCGTCGTAAAAATCGATCTCGACCCAGGAGAAATCGGTTTCGCTCTCATAGAACAGGATCCGTTCGCACTGATAGAGCTCCGGTTCCTCCAGCTCCTCCAAATGCAGTCCGAAGCAGTCGATACTGCCGTCCGCGTTCGCCGTGTACGCGCCCTCCCCGGCGGGAACGCCGTTATAGAAGAAGGAAAGCGTTTTTCCGTCGTCCTGTACCGTGACCGACGTCGCGGTCAGCTGGACGTCGCCGTCCGAATAGACGGTCGCGTACAGCGTGTCGTCCGCGCTCGCGTAGTACGAAGCGTCCGACAGATCGGGAACCTCGCCCCCGAGCGCCCCGAGCGACGGATACGCAGTCAGCAGCGCTTCCGTCAGTTCGTCAAGATCCACGTCCTCCAGCGGGATCGCGTTTTCCGGCATCGTTACGCTGGTTTCCCCGGGCGTGAACGCGTAAGTACACTGGAAGCCGACCGCAAACAGCTCCGAACCCGAAACCTTCAAGTTCAGCTCGCCCGCACTTGCGCCGTCCTCCTGCACCGTGAAGCTGCCGGTCGCGGTCATCGGAATGCTGATCGAAGAGCCGTCCTCGCTCTGCACGGTGAATTTCACCGTGCCGTCCAGCGAAAGGGTCTGCCCGTCCGTTTTGGTCAGGGTCAGATTGCTTTCGCCGGTGAGGGAATCGGCGAAGCGGAGCGTGCTTTCGCAGGTCAGCGCACCGTCCGACGCCGTGACCGCCCCGTCATACGAGAGGGTCTGCCCGCCGGACGTCAGTTCGCCGTGCGACGTGACCTTGCTTTCGCCTTCCCACTTGGCGTCGCAGGCGATTTTCACTTGGTTGTCCGCCGTTTCAACGTTCGCCGTCAGGTCCAGCTCGGTCGGGTGGTCCTGCACGGTTTTCAGCACGAAGGACAGGTCGCCCGCCTGCGCAAGCGGCGTGTCGGACGTGTCGGACGTTTCGGACGTGTCGGCGTCCCGTTTCAGGTCGAGCGTGTAGGTGACCGTGTCGCCGTCCTCCTCAAGCAGCAGGGAATCCCCCTCGGCGGTCGCTTCCCCGGCGAGCCCGTCGAGCCATGCGGACAGGCTTTGGGAGCCTTCGCCGGTTTCCGGCACCGTGGAAAGCAGGATCGGGGACTGGTCGAACAGGTCGGGCAGGTAGAGGATCCATTCCGACGCAGACTGGTAGGTCTCCAGCCGGACCGTGTCCTCGCCGACTGCGGCGGTCAGCAGAGTGTAGAATTTTTCTTGGTTTTTGACGGTTTTGACCGTGACCAGCGGCTCGGTCAGGTCGATCAGATCCGATTGCGGTTCGCCGAGTACGGAGAATTCGGTGCATTTCACCGCCATCTCCGCCGTCCCGGACGTCGCCGTTCCGCTTGTCAGTTCGCCGAACGCGGTCCGCGCGATCCCGCCGCCGGACGAAAGCGTCTGCAGCGCGGACGCGAACCGCTCGCCGTTGGACGGGGGAGCGGCAGTCGCTTCCGACGAGTCGGCCGCTTCGCCGTCGGATTCCTCCGAACGGGAGCAGGCCGCTGCGCCGGCGCATAGGCAGACGCACAGCAGCAGCGCAAGCAATCGTTTCAGGGTCAGTCGCATAGGGGGATACCTCCAATTGGGTCTCAAACTGCTTCCAGTATAGCACGAACCGACCAATTTGTCAAGCAAAACGGTTGCAAACAAAAAAAGTTACAGCGGATACAAAAAAACAATAAAAAAATGTTCCGTAGGCGGGCGTGAGACGCTCGCTCCGAACAGTTTAAGAAAAAAGCGATGGCTGCGTCGGAATCGTCGCTGACGCAGCCATTTTTTGACGATGCGGGGCTTTCGGAGGGACGCGAAACAACGCGAAGCGGCGACGCCGCGATTGCGTTTGCCACCCGGAAGATCATTACTAACCGTCGAGCAGCTCCTCTGCGGCACGGCGGACCGTGTCGGTCACCTGCACGCCCCCCATGATGCGGGCGAGCTCCTCGACCCGTTCGGCGCGGTCGAGCAGCCGGACCTCGGTTTCGGTCCGCCCGTCCCGTTCGCGCTTGGAAATGCGGTACTGGCAGTTCGCCCGCGCGGCCAATTGGGACGCGTGCGTGACGCAGAAGATTTGCCGCCCGCCGTCGGCGAGCTGCCGGAGCATTCGCCCGATCTTTTCGTTGGTCTTGCCGGAAATACCGGCGTCGATCTCGTCGAACAGCAACGTCGGGATCCGCTCGGCGTCCGCAAGCACGGTCTGCAGGCAGAGCATGATGCGCGAAAGTTCGCCGCCCGACGCGATCTTCCCGATCGGGCGCGGCTCCTCGCCGGCGTTCGCGCTGACGAGGAAGCAGATTTCGTCCCCGCCGTCCGGGGCAGGTTCCACGGCGTCGACGCGGATGTCGAACCGCACGCCCGGCATATCCAGTTCGGCGAGCGCCTCCCGCACCCGCGCAGACAGCCGTTGCGCCGCCTTTTCCCGCGCGTCGTGCAGCGCCGCCGCCTTTTCCCGCAGGAGGGACTGCTTTTCCCGCAGCGCTTTCGCGTGTTCCTCGCGGTCCGCGCCGCTGTTTTCCAGCGCTTCCAGGTCCCGCGTGACGGTCCGCAGCTTTTCGATCAGCCCCGCCTCGTCCGTGCGGTACTTCCGCTCCAGCCCCGCGAGCAGCTCCAGCCGATCCTCGACGGCGCGAAGCCGCCCCGCGTCCTGCTCCTGCCCGGCGGCGTAGGGACGCAGCGTTTCCGCGATGTCGCCGAGCTCCGCGAACGCGTCCTCCAGCCGGTCCCGCAGGGAGGAAAGCTCCCCGCCCTGCTGCGTCTGTTCGGGCAGCACCCCGCACAGCCGGCTGACCGCCTGCCGCGCCGAACGCACCAGCGACGCCGCCGAACGCTCTCCGCCGTACAGCGCTTCATACGCCTCCGACGCGTTTTCGGCGACCTTTTCGCTGTTCGCGAGCAGCGCGTGCTCGGCGAGCAGGTCGGCCTCCTCGCCGGTTTTCAGCTTCGCCCGCCGCAGTTCGTCCGCCTGGTAGACCAGAAGATCCCGCTTTTCGGAGAGGTCTTTTTCCAGTTTTTCCAGCGCTTCGCAGGTCTTTTGCAGTTCCCGGCATTCCGCGTACACTTCGCGGTATTCCGCCTTCAATGCGTCGTTTCCGGCGAACGCGTCGAGCAGTTCGCGCTGCTTCTCCTCGCCCGCGAGGGTCTGGGTGTCCTGCTGCCCGTGCAGGGTCAGCAGCAGTCCCGCCGCCTCCCGCAAACGCGAAAGCGGGACCGCACGCCCGTTGATCCGCGCGACGCTGCGCCCGTCGGACGTCAGCCGCCGCTGCAGGAACAGCGTCCCATCCTCGTCCGGCGATGCGTCCAATTCGCGCAGCGCGTCGAGCGCCGACGCAGGCGGCAAAAACATCCCCTCGACCAACGCGTAGTCCTCGCCGGTGCGGATCAGCTCCTTCGCGGCGTTTCCGCGCGACCCGCAGAGCAGACCGATGGAGTCGATCAGGATGCTTTTCCCGGCGCCGGTTTCCCCGGTGAAGGCGCAGAACCCCGACGCCGGCTCCAGATCCAGCCGGCGCAGGAGGGCGATATTTTCGATGTGCAGCGAAAGTAACATACCGCGTTAGTCCGTTTCTTTTGCGATCAGCGACGTGAGCAGCCCGCAGATCTCCGACGCGTCCTGCGCCGTCCGCGCGACGATCAGCAGCGTGTCGTCCCCGGCGAGCGTCCCGACGCAGTCCACCTGCGGCATCGCGTCCACCGCGGCGCCGACGGCGCTGCCCATGCCGACGTGCGTCTTGACGACGACGAGGTTCCCCGCCGCTTCCGCGCACAGCGCGGCCTGCCGCAGGATCGGAATGAAGGGATCCTCCCCCGACGAAGCGGGGATCTGCTGGCGGTAGCAGGACTTTCCGTTCTCGTCCGTCACCTTGACGAGGTGCAGGTCGCGAATGTCCCGCGAGATAGTCCCCTGCGTGACGGTAAATCCGTCCTGCCGGAGCCGTTCGACCAGTTCCTCCTGCGTTTCGATGCGGTTTTCCCGAACCAATTGCAGCAACGCCTGCCGGCGGTCGTTTTTCGATTTCATCCGTATTCGCTCCTTTCGCTTGAACGGCGTTCAGATACGCCGGAAGTGGGCGAGGTATTCCCGGTTTCCGTCCCCGCCCGTCAGGGGAGAGGGGAGGGTCTGCAGGAGGCGCAGCCCGTTCGCCTCCGCCACCGCTGCCAATTCCTTTTCGAGGGCGCGGAACAGCCGCCCGTCCGGGTCGCGCACGATCCCGCCCTTGCCGATGTGCGCCCGCCCGACCTCGAATTGGGGCTTGACGAGCGTCAAAACCGGCTTTCCCGGCTCCAGAAGTGCCGCGATCACGGGATAGAGCAGCCGCTGCGAGAGGAAGGACACGTCGACCGTGATCAGGTCGAGCGGGCGGTCAAAATCCGACGGCCGAAGCCCCCGCGCATTGGTGCGCTCGCGGCAGCACACCCGTTCGTCCCGCCGCAGCCGTTCGTCGAGCTGGGACGTGCCGACGTCGACGGCGTAGACGAACGCCGCCCCCCGCTGCAGCAGGCAGTCGGTGAATCCGCCGGTCGACGCGCCGATGTCCAGCGCCGTGCAGCCCCGCACGTCCAGCGAAAACCCGTCGAGCGCCGCTTCCAGCTTGTAGCCCGCCCGGGAAACGTAGCGCGTCTGCGGCAGTTCGACCGTCAGCGCCGTCCCGTCCTCGATCAGCAGGGACGGTTTGCGCAAAACTTCGCCGTCCCGCGTTACCCGCCCTTCCGCGATCGCTTCCGCCGCCTTGCTGCGGCTGGGGAAGTAGCCGTTCGAGGTCAGGTAGACGTCCAGCCGAACGCTCATGCGTCCCCCTTCGCGAATTCCGCGATCTGCTCCGGCAGGAAGCCGCGTTCGCCGTAAAGCGCCGCGTTCGCGCCGTGCAGCGGCAGTTCGCCGTCGATCGCCCGCAGGCGGAAGGTATGCTTGTCCGTTTCGCCGCACTGCGCACACCGGGCGATCAGCCGCTCGCCGAATCCGCCGGCCCGCACGCCCTCCTCGAGCACGCAGACCCGTTCGGCGCTCCCAAACAGCCCGCAAAGCGCCTCAAACTCCTCCGCCGCAAGCGGGAACAGCTTCATCGCCCGCAGGACGCGGACCTTCCGCCCCCCGTCCGCGAGCAGCTCCGCCGCCCGGCAGACGTTTTCGGTCAGCCGCCCGTAGGTCAGCAGGACGACCGACAGCTCCGCTTCGGCTTCGCCGAAATCCGCCCGGAAAAGGTCGCCGAACCGCTCAAAACGCCCCGAAAACGCCCCGCATTCCGTCCCCTTCGGGTACCGCACGGCGGCGGGCCCGGGACAGTCCACCGCACGTTCGAGGCACTCCCGCAGCTCCGCGAGACTGTCCGGGGCGAACAGCGTCCAGCCGGGGAATTGCCCGAGGAACGCGACGTCGAACAGCCCGTGGTGGGTCACGCCGTCCGGGCCGACCAAGCCCGCACGGTCGAGCGCGAGCACGATCGGCAGGCCCTGCAGGGCGCAGTCGTGCAGCAATTGGTCGTAGGCGCGTTGGGCGAAGGTCGAATAGACCGCGAACACCGGCTTATACCCCTTCGCGGCGAGCCCGCAGGCGAAGGTCACGGCGTGCTCCTCGGCGATGCCCACGTCGAAGAACCGCTCCGGGAACTTCTTGCGGAAATCGGTCAGCCCGGTCCCGTCCGGCATGGCGGCGGTGACGGCGCAGATGCGTTCGTCCCGTTCGGCGAGCCGGCACAAGGTCTGCCCGAACGCTTCGGAATAGCATTCCCGCCCGTCCCCGCAGGGTTCCGGCGAGCCGGTTTCGAGGTCGAACCGCCCGATCCCGTGGTAGAGGTCCGGGCGTTCCTCGGCATAGGGATATCCCTTGCCCTTGCGGGTGCAGACGTGGACGACGCTGCAGCAGCCGTCCTCCTTCGCCTCCCGCAGCACGGTTTCGAGCAGGGATTCGTCGTTGCCGTCGAGCGGACCGTAGTAGTGCAGACCGAGGTGCTCGAACAGGTTCTCCCGCACCAGCCGTTTCCGCAGCCAGCCCTTGACGCGCTTGCAGAGCGAGACCAGCCCTTCGCCGATGAACGGGATCCGCTGGAACGCCCGCTTGACGCGGTTCTTGATGCGGAAATACTTCGCCGAGTTGCGGAAGCGGTTGAGGTAGTTATCCAGCGCACCGACGTTGCGGGCGATGGACATGGTATTGTCGTTGAGGACGATGATGAGCCGGTCGTTCCCGGCGCAGTTGTTGAGCGCTTCGTAGGCCATTCCGCCGGTGAACGCCCCGTCCCCGATGACGGCGACGGTATAGAAGTCCTTCCCGGCGAGCCGGTTCGCCGTCGCGATGCCGAGCGCGGCGGAGATCGACGTGGACGAATGTCCCGCGCCGAACGCGTCGTGCGGGGATTCCGCCGGACGCTGGAAGCCGGAGATCCCGCCGTATTGCCGCAGGGTGTCGAACGCTTCCCGCCGCCCGGTCAGCAGTTTATGGACGTAGCTTTGATGCCCGACGTCGAAGAGAATGCTGTCCTCCGGGGTGGAAAAGACCCGGTGCAGGGCGATGGTCAGCTCGACCACGCCGAGGTTGGACGACAGGTGCCCGCCGTTGCGGGAAACGACGCGCAGGATCTCCTCCCGCACTTCCGAAGCGAGCGTATCCAGTTGTTCCGCGTCAAGGCGCTTGACGTCGTCGGGGGAGTGAATGGTTTCGAGTAGCATTTGCTGTCCTTTTTGGCTTTTGAATTTTGCCGGATCTTCCTCACCGGCGGAAGCCGCAGAGCACCTTCGCCGCGAATGTGACGATAGCACCGCTGTGGCGCAGGGCGATCTCCTTGCCGATGGCCTTGCAGCCGACGGTCAGCGCCGCGATCAGCGAGGTCAGGCAGAGCGTCAGCCAGAACGCACCGTTGCCGACGAACAGACGCGCCGCGATCGCCGTCCCGGTCGCGCCCGAAACGACGCCGCAGATGTCCCCGACGATGTCGTTGCAGAAGGAACTCACGCGGGCGGAATTGTTGATCAGCCACACGCCCTTCTTGCCGGCACGCAGGCGGCGGGCCGCCATGCTGTGGAACGGGGCGGGGTCCGCCGTTGCGACGGCGAGCCCGACGACGTCGAAAAAGATCCCGAGAAAAATGAAGAAGAGCAGCAGGGGAATCGCCGCGAATACGCTCGCGTTTTCCGATACCTCACCCGCTGCGACGGAAATGACTGCGGTGATGACGAAGCTGAGCAGGAACGCCGTGACGATCCAGCGGATCCGGGCCTTTCGCTGCTGCTCCTTCTTTTGGTCCCGCTTGTTTTTGACAGGCTTGGTTTTTTGTGGGTTCATAACTCCGTTTCGGTGAAAATGGTGATGGCGGCGCGTCAGGTAAACTTTGCGGCTTACGGTCAAGCAGGTTTTCCCCGTTCGGCTACCTTCCGTCGCCGGAAGGCGGTTCCCCTTTCAAGCCGACGCCGGTGCATCGCTGCATTCGGGGCTTGATTGCCTTTTTTGCTCCGCACTGCAATCCCTGCCGCGCCTTTTCTCTTCTCAGCCTAGGAGATTTCCTCCATAATCTTCCACCGTCTAATCCCGTTTTGCAGCTGCAATTTCAGGGTCCTCCCGCTTTCACGGGGTTCGCCATCCGCTGCAACCACGCAGGGCAGGCTACGCCATCCACAGCGTCGGTCACGCACGGCGTTGCCGCCGCACGCAAGGTCGCACCGCGTAATGGGTTTCATCCCAAATCCGTGGAGGGGTTGGTTACCCCCACAGAAAAGGGCCTCCAAAGCTGTTGGGTCCATTTCCCACATGCCATTGCAGGCGGCCCACCAGCTCATTTCTCCCAGCATCCACCCCAAACTGGGCGTAAGAAGCAAACACAAGGAGCTTCATCGTTTTGCCCTTTCATGCGTTTTTAGGCACATGTTCGACGGCAGTTGATTAAACTAGGATACTGCGCCATCTTTTCTTGAAATGTATTCGATTGTTCTATAGTTTTCCCGCTTTCGCGGGCAGGTCAATCACATCTTTCGCGTCAGCGCGTATGCGCACAGCGCCCGCAGGTCCGCCTTTTCATCCCCGTCCGGGGCGCTTTCGAGCAGTTCGCAGGCCCTCCGGCAACAGGCTTCGGCTTCCCTTGCCGCCGCTTCCTCGCCGAGCAGGGCGGGGAAGGTCGCTTTGCCGCTTTTCGCGTCCTTGCCGGGCGTCTTGCCGAGCGTTTCCGCCGTGGCGTGCAGGTCGAGCAGGTCGTCCGCGATCTGGAACGCAAGCCCGAACGCTTCCCCGAATCCACGCGCCCGCTTCCGCGCCGCGTCGTCCGTGACGTTCGCGGCAAGCAACCCCAATTCGCAGGCGGCGGCGAACAGGGCGCCGGTCTTGCGGTCGACGAGCTCCGTCAGTTCCGGCAGGGAGAGGGTTTTCCCCTCGCTTTGCAGGTCGATCTGCTGCCCGCCGCACATCCCGACGTCGCCGGCGGCGGCCGAAAGCAGTTTCACCGCCGATAGATTCTGCGTTTCCCCGCAGAACGGGTTGCAGGACGCGGTATACAGCGCACGCAGCGCCAGCGCGTCCCCCGCGAGCAGCGCGGCCGCTTCGCCGAACTTCGCGTGGCAGGACGGCTTGCCCCGCCGCAGCAGGTCGTTGTCCATCGACGGCAGGTCGTCGTGCACGAGCGAAAACGCGTGCATCATCTCGACCGCCGCCGCGTAGGGGAGCGCCGACCGCCGTTCGCCGCCGTACAGGGCGCAGAAGGTCAGCACCAGATGCCCCCGCAAGCGCTTCCCGCCGCCGAGCGACGCATACCGCATCGCTTCGCACAGGACCCCCGCCGGGTCGCCGGGACGCGCCGGAAGCCATTCCTCGAGCGCTTTTTCGACGGCATCCGCGTCCGCCCGCAGCGTTTCCGCGAGCGTCCTCACGGCTGGGCTTCCGCCCCGCCCCGCAGGACGGTGATCTTTTCGTTCGCCTGGTTCAGCTGCGACGTGCAGAGCGCGATCAGCTTGGACGCTTCGTCGTACAGCTTGAGCATCTCCTCCAGTGAGAAGGATGGGCTTTCCAGCGTGCGGGTGATCTCCTCGAGCCGCTTGAGCGCCTGCTCGAAGGTCGGTTCCTTTTCTTCGCCCGCCGGGGGCGTCTGCATCTCGTTCATCGGTTTTTCCCTCCGTTCAATTGCGTTTCCAGCGCATTTCGCTCCTCTTTCGTCAGCGGACGGCATCTCCCGCTTTCCAGTGTCCCGAGCGTCAGCGGTCCGAGCGCGACCCTGCGCAGCTGCATGACCGAAAGCCCGCAGGATTCGCACATCCGGCGGATCTGCCGGTTCTTTCCCTCGGTCAGCACGAACCGCACTCGGCTCGCGTTCTCGCTCCGTTCGACCAGCGACACTTCGACCGGGCGAATGGTGTCCTCCCGCCCCGTGCGGGGGTCGCGCAAGGTCCGCATTCCGCGCAGCGCATCCAGCTGGTCGTCGCGGACGCGCCCGGCGAGCATGACGGTGTAGACCTTTTTCAGGCAGCCGGACGGGTGGGCGACGCGGTTGGCGAGTTCGCCGTCGTCGGTCAGCAGCAGCAGACCTTCGCTGTCCTTATCCAGCCGACCGACCGGGTAGAGGTACCCGTCGTAGCCGTTTTCCCGCGCCAGGTCGACGACGGTCCTTCGCCCGTGTTCGTCCGAGCGGGTCGCCAGCACGCCGGCGGGCTTATTGAGCAGCAGGCAGATCTTGCGCCTGTGCGCAGGCGTCAGCGGTTCGCCGCGATAGGTGACGACGTCCTTTTGCGGGTCGATACGGTCGCCGAGCAGGGCGACCCGTCCGTTGACCGCGAACTGCCCCTCCCGGATCGCCGCTTCGGCGGCCCGGCGGGACATCAGCCCGCAGGCGGACACATATTTTTGCAGTTTTTCGTCGCTTGCCATTTGCCATTCCTTACTTTTATTCTTCCGCGCCGAACAGCTTTTCCCAGAAGGACAGCCGACGCACCGGGGCGTCCTCGTCCGCGCACAGCGGAACCGTTCCGAGCGTCTGCCCGTTCCAAGTGAACGCGACGCGACCCACCGCGTCGCCCTGCCGCACGCCGGCATAGACGAATGCGGGCGTTTCCACCTTCGCGTCCGCCGTTTCGCCCTTCGGCAGGCAGGCGGTCCATTCCACGCCCCCGTCCGACAGCGCGAGGAACGGCTGCTTCCCGCCGACGAGCGGCAGAAACAGCCCGTCGCCGACCCGCAGCGGCACCGCTTCAAAGCGGTCGAATCCCCGGTCGAGCAGGGACGTATGGGTGGCCGAAATGTTCGTATCCCCGAGCGTCACGGCGATCAGCGTCAGCCCGTTCCGCTCCGCAGCGGTCACGAAGCACTTGCCGTCCGCCGTCGTCCAGCCGGTTTTGACGCCGATCAGCCCGTCGTATTTGGTCAAAATCGGGTTGTGGTTGGTCAGCGAACGGGCGCCCGGTTGGTCCTGATAGGGGATCTTCATGCGGTAGGTCGAAACCATCTCGCGGAAGAGCGGATCTTGCAGCGCTTCCCGCGTCAGCAGGGCGAGCTCCCGGGCGGTCGTGTAATGCCCGGCGGCGGACAGCCCGTGCGGATTGGCGAAATGCGTGTGCGTCAGCCCGAGCGACTTCGCCTTCGCGTTCATGCGTTCGGCGAACGCTTCGACGCTCCCGTCGCAGGCGATCGCGAGCGCTTCCGCCGCGTCGTTGCCGCTTTCGAGCAGCAGCCCGTACAGCAGTTGTTCGACCGTCAGGTGTTCCCCGACCTGTAAATACAGCGAACTGCCTTCCGCGCCGGTCATTTCCGGCGTGACCGTCACGACGGTTTCCGGCTTCAGTGTTTCCAGCACGACGAGCGCCGTCATGATCTTGGTCGTGCTCGCCATGCCGCGCTGCAGGTCCGCGTTCTGCGCGAACAGCACGCTTCCGCTCGCCGCGTCGATGAGGATCGCGCTTCCGGCGTTCACGCCGTACCCGCCTTCCGCGCCGTAAGCGGAAAGGTCCAATGCGGCGACCCCGCCGCTGTCCGCCGGTTCTCCGTCCGCGCCGACCGGCGCCGACGCCGGAAAGAGCGGCAGCGCCATTCCCGCGCACAGCACGACGGTGCACAGCAGGAACGGCAGGACCCGTTTTCTCCAATTTTTCACAGAGCATTCCCCCGCAAGTATCCTATGCGGGAAAAGCGTCCGACAGAACGCGCGAGCGTACCCTACCGTTTATCCAGTATACAGCAAAACACGCAAAAAGTCAAGAGATTTCGCAGAAACATTGCAAAGTCTACGAAAAAATTCCGTTTCCGCCCTTCCGCGCCCTTGCAATTCCGCCGAAACTGTGCTACAATACCTATAAGAAACCATTTCTTGAAACGGAGGAAACACCTATGCGGATCTTGGTAACCGGCGGGACCGGCTATATCGGTTCCCACACCTGCGTGCAATTGCTCGAACGCGGGGACGACGTGGTCATCGTGGACAATCTTTGCAATTCCGAAGCGTCCGTGGTCGAAAGCCTGCGGGAGATCACCGGCAGGGCGCCGACGTTCTACCCGGTCGATATTCGCGACCGCGACGCGCTGGAGGCGGTCTTTGCCAAGCATGAGCCGGAAGCGGTCATTCACTTCGCCGGACTCAAGGCGGTTGGCGAATCGGTCGCAAAACCGCTCGAATACTACGAAAACAACCTCTCCGGGACGCTCGTCCTGCTCGGCGTGATGCGTGCGCACGACTGCCGGAAGATCGTCTTTTCCTCGTCGGCGACGGTGTACGGGACGCCTGCGTCCGTGCCGATCCGCGAGGATTTCCCGACCGGCGGGACCACCAATCCCTACGGCACCACCAAGCTCTTCCTGGAGCGGATTTTGATCGACCTGCAGAAGGCGGACCACCGCTGGAGCGTCGCCCTGCTGCGGTATTTCAACCCCATCGGGGCGCACGAAAGCGGCAAGATCGGCGACAACCCGACCGGCACGCCGAACAACCTTATGCCGTACATCACGCGTGTCGCGAAGGGCGTCCTGCCGATGCTTTCGGTCTACGGCGACGACTACCCGACCCCGGACGGCACCGGCGTGCGGGACTATATCCACGTCGAGGACCTCGCTGCGGGGCATCTCGCGGTCCTGCCGAAGCTGGACGAACCGGGCGTGCATATTTATAACCTCGGCACCGGCGTCGGGTACAGCGTGCTGGACATCGTCCACGCGTTCGAGCGTTCGACCGGGGTCAAGGTGCCGTACCGCGTCGTCCCCCGCCGTCCCGGGGACATCGCCGAATGCTGGTCCGACCCGTCCCGTGCGGAAACAGAGCTCGGCTGGAAAGCCGTGCGGACGCTCGAGGAGATGTGCCGCTCGTCCTGGAACTTTGAAAAGTCCAAGGCGTGACGGGGGGAGGGGAGAACCGTGTCCTCTGCGATGGTCCATCTGACCTGTGCGAAATGCTATGACCCGTCCGCGCCCACGCTGTTCTACACCGGCAACATCGCCCCCGACCTGATCGGCGACCGCGTCGCGAAGGACCGCACGCACTTCCGGGGGGTGTCCGACCGATTCGACGCGCTTCGCCGGTTCGCGCAGGGGCTGGACCTGTCCGACCCGTTTTCCCGCGGGGTGCTTCTGCACCTGTTCCTCGACCTGCACTGGGACCGCGAGGGGTACGACGCGTACCAGGCTTCCCACGGGGAAGAGCCGGACTGGTTTTTTCACTACCGGCGGGAGATTTTCCTCGCCGGCGCGTACCTCTACCACCACGACCCGTCCGCGCCCGAACTGTTCCTCGCCATGAGCCGGACCTTCCTGCCCGACCCGGCGGGGAAGTACCCCTGCGGCGTGACGCGGGGCGGTCTGCAGGATTTCGTGTCCCGGACGTGGTACGGCATGCTCGACGCGTCGGACGCGTATTCGCAGGCCTTTCCGCCGGCGTTCGTCCGGCAGTTCGTCGCGTTCGTCGCCGACGAGTTCCGCAAGGCGTTCGGGAGCGCTTGAAAGGAGGGGCTTTCCCCGTGCAGATCGCGAAAATCGTCCTCACCGGCGGACCGTGCGCCGGAAAATCCACGTCGATGCGCCGGATCCGGGACGCTTTCACGGCGCTGGGCTACAACGTCCTGCTGGTCTCGGAAACGGCGACCGAACTGATCGACGGCGGCGTCGCCCCGTGGACCTGCCGCTCCCGTGCGGACTTTCAGAACTGCCGGATGCGGCTGCAGCTGGAAAAGGAAGCCGTCTACGGGCAGGCGGCGGAAGTCATCCCGGGCGAAAAGACGCTGATCGTCTGCGATCGGGGCACGCTGGACAACCGGGCGTACCTGACCGACGCGGAGTTCTCCCGCGTCCTCGCCGACCTCGGAAAGACCGAAGGGGAGCTGCGGAACGGCTACGACGCGGTCTTTCATCTGGTCACCGCCGCGAAGGGCGCCGAGGAATTCTACACGACAAAAAACAATCCGGCACGCGTCGAAACGGCGGCGGAAGCCGCCCGCCTGGACGACCGGCTGCTTGCCGCGTGGATCGGGCACCCGCATTTCCGCGTCATCGACAATTCCACCGATTTCGAGGGGAAAATGGAGCGGCTCCTCGCGGAGATACGGGCGTTCCTCGGCGAGCCGGAACCGTTCGAAATCGAGCGGAAGTTCCTGATCGAATACCCGGACGTCCGTGCGCTGGAGCGCGATCCGTACTGCCGCCGCGTGGAAATTTCGCAGACCTACCTGAACGCACCGGCGGGGGAGGAGCGCCGCCTGCGCAAGTGGAGCGCGGACGGCGGGAGCGTCTGCTTCCTGACGGTCAAGCGGGCGGTTTCCGGCGCAAAGCGGGTGGAGCGCGAGCGGCGGATCGCCGAGGACGAGTACCTTCGCCTGCTTTCGGACGCCGACGCGACCAAGCGGCAGATCTGCAAGACGCGGTACTGCCTGCTTTCCGGGAATCGGTGCTTTGAGATCGACGTCTACCCGTTCTGGCAGGACAAGGCCATCGCCGAGATCGAACTGCTCGACGAGCGCGAAGCGGTGACCCTCCCCGCACAGCTCCGGGTGATCCGCGAAGTGACCGGCGACGAGCGGTACCGCAACGCGTCCCTCGCCGCCCTGTGAACGCATCCGTTCACCGTTCCCACAAAAACAAAGACTTCCGTTTTCACAATGCGAAACGGAAGCCTTTTCTTCTTTTATACCGAACGCCTACGCCTGCACGCCGACCAGACGTTCAAATTCCTCGACGTTCTGCCGGTAGGACTCCAGACTTTCCGCCCAGAAATCCTTCCCGGTCAGGTCGATCCCGGCGACACGCGCCGTGTCCTCCACCGACGAGACCGGCGTGGCGAACAGCAGCTTGCGGTAGACCGGGACGAACGACGGCCCCTGTTCGGCGTACTTCGCGTACAGCCCCCGGGCGAACAGCCCGCCGAAGGCGTAGGGGAAGTTGTAGAAGGACAGCCCGGAGCTGTAGTAATGGCTCTTGCAGACCCACATGAACGGGTGCAGGACGTTCGGGTCCAGCCCGTCGCCGTACGCCTGCTTCTGCGCGTCCAGCATCAGCTCGCACAGCCGGTCGGCGGGCAGGAACGCCTGCTCGCGGTTTGCAAAGACCGCGCTCTCGAACAGGAAGCGGGAATAGATGTCGCAGAGGATCTGCGTGACGTCCTGCAGCTGGCTTTCGATCAGGAACAGCTTCTCCTCGTCCGACTGCGCCGAGCGGATGGCGGCGTTCATGACGACGTTTTCGTTGAACGTCGAGGCGGTTTCCGCGACGGGCATGGAGTAATCGTTGTTGAGCGGACGGTGGGGTTCGAGGACGCGGTTGTGGAACGCGTGCCCGAGCTCGTGCGCGAGCGTGACGACGTCGGTCAGCGCCCCGTCGAAGTTGGTCAGGATGCGGCTCTGCCCGAGCCCTTCCAGACCGGCGCAGAACGCCCCGCCGACCTTCCCCTCGCGGGGATAGAAATCGATCCACCGCTCGTCGAACGCCCGCTCGACCATTTTCGCGAGGTCGCCGTCGAAGCCGCCGAATACGTCGAGCAGATAGTCCTTCGCCTGTTCGACCGTGAACGTCCGCTCGCAGGACCCCATCGGGGCGAACAGGTCGTACCACGGCAGACCGTTCGGGTGCCCGAGCGCCTTCGCCTTGACGCGCAGGTAGCGCCGGAACAGGTCCATGTGCTCTTGCATGGCGCCGAGCAGGGCGTCGAGCGTTTCGCGGGACATATGCGAGCGGAACAGCGTCTGCTCGAGCGGGGACGAGAAGCCACGCAGGCGCGACTCGTGGAGCACCTGCAGCTTGATGCTGTTGAGCGAGAACGCGACCGGATCCTTGATCTTTTCGTAGCAGGCGAGCTCCGCCTCGTACGCGTCTTTGCGGACGGTCGGGTCGGGGCTGTAGGCGAGGTTGCGCACGGACGCGAGGTTGCGCTTCTCCCCGCGGTAGTCCGCCGTGACCGAGGAGGTCAGGTAGCTTTGCAGGTCGCTCCAGGCGTTGCCGCCGGAGATGTTGAAAAGGGCGGCGACCTCCTCGCATTCGTCGCGCAGCATATGCTTCTGCCTGTCGCGCAGATTGTGCAGCAGGTAGCGGTATTCCCGAAGCGTCGGGTCGGAATCGATCAGTTCGTCGAACGGTTCGAGCGAGGCGATCGCTTTTTCGATCTTCGCCCGGGCCTTCGCCGTCGCGCCGAGCTTGCCGAGCAATTGCCCGCAGACGGACGCGGAAGCGGTGTCCTTCGTGTTCGCGGACGTGCGTAGATTGGCGTAGCTGTAGAGCTTGGAGACCAGCAGCTCCAATTCCTCGTTCAGCCGGATATAGGTGCACATCGCGTCCTTCGGCGGCAGGGAATCGACCTGCTCGGCGAACGCCCGGACGCGTTCGAGCAATTCGTCGAGGGTTTCGCTGTCCGCGCGAAACTGCGGGTCGTCGTACCCTTTGTAAAGGACGTCAAGGGACCATTCGTAAGCCATGATGCCGTTTTCCTCCTGTATGCTTCCTATTTATACGGTTATTTACGGATTTTGTGCCCACGGGAGCCGTTTTTCCGCCTGCACGCCGACGGGCAGCAGCACGATCTTCCCCAACCTGTCGAGGGCGTCGAGCAGCGTCGGCAGGTTTTCGCCGAGCTCCGTGAGGCGTTTTTCGCTCATCCACGGGAAGCAGAAAACGTCCTTCCCCTGGCTGTACGCCACGGCGGCCATCGCCTGCGGCAGCTCGTCCGTCAGATCGGACAGCGGGCGGTCGAACCGTTCCGGCGAAATGCCGAAAAGGGAGCGCACCTCCTCCAGCGACTGCTTCGAGCGGGTCCTGCGCAGACCGTTCTGGATCAGCCGGCACACCGGAGCGGTCTTGGCGAACAGCGGGTAGGACCTGTCGAGGTAGCAGGCGAAACGGGCGAACTCCTCCAGGGACAGCGGGAACCCGTTCACCGTCACCGTCGGCGGTTCGGACAGGGAGAAGCACTTCGGGGTATGGCAGTACATGGACAGCAGATAGCTGAGCGCCCATGCCCCGGAATCGATGTCCCCGACCAGGCGGTGGACTCCCGGCGTGAATGCGCAGTGAACCTCCCCGTCGAAGCCGTCCGATGCGGTATAATACGCGGATCTGCAAAGCACGCGTCCCCGCTGCAAGGTGAGCTCGAGCGACTGTACGGACTTCATACATTTTCCTCCCTTCGCCCTCATCATAGCACGATTTGTCCGTTTTGTCAAGCTGCGGGGGGCGTCGATGGGAAAAGGATTTACGGTTTGTTCAAAATTTCCTGCAAAAAGTTCACGCTTCCCGCCGGGAAACCGTCATTTTTTTGGCGTATACTCAAAGAAAAAACGACGGGGAGGCGTGGCAAATGAGGAAATCTGCGATGCTTTCGCTGCTGCTCGCGGCGGGACTGCTCGCCGCCTGCGGGAACGAGCAGGTGAATCCGCTCCCGCAGGACGTGTCGGAGGTGCTTTCGTCCGTGTCGGGGACAGAGAGCGTGGAAAGCGTTTCGGCGGTCTGGACGGACGAGGAACAGTTCACCGACCGCGACCGCCGCACGACCTACGACGACGAGGACGCCGTGCAGATCCTGCTGAACGGCGCGACGGCGGTTTGCGAAAGCGAAAACGTGACGGTGGACGGCACGACCGTGACGATCAAAGCCGAGGGGACGTACCTGCTTTCCGGCACGCTCGACGACGGGCAGATTCGCGTCGACGCCGGGGAAAACGACAAGCTGCAGCTGGTGTTCGACGGGGTGACCGTCAACAGCTCCTCGTCCGCCGCTTTGTATATCCGCGAAGCGGACAAGGTGTTCGTCACGCTTGCGGCGGGCAGTGAAAACGCCCTGTCGAACGGCGGGAGCTTCGTTTCGGACGGCGAAACCAACGTCGACGGGGCGGTGTTCTCCAAGCAGGACCTGACCTGCAACGGCGACGGGAGACTGACCGTCACGTCCCCGGGCGGGCACGGGGTGGTCTGCAAGGACGATCTGGTGCTGACCGGCGGGACCTATGCCGTGAGCGCCGGTTCGCACGGGCTGGACGTGAACGACAGCGTCCGCATCGACGGCGCTTCGCTCTCGCTGGAAGCGGGGAAGGACGGCGTCCACGTCGAGAACGAGGAGGATAGCTCGCTCGGGTATTTCTACCTCGCGGGCGGGTCGCTGTCCGTCGTTTCGGGCGGCGACGGCGTCAGCGCGAGCGGTCTGGTTCGGGTGTCCGGCGGGGACGTGACGGTCACGTCCGGCGGCGGGCATGAGAACGGTCCGCAGCATACGACCGGCGGTTTCGGCGGGCCGGGGCGGG
Organism: uncultured Clostridia bacterium; assembly: GCA_947630765.1. Taxonomy (GTDB): domain Bacteria; phylum Bacillota; class Clostridia; order Oscillospirales; family CAG-382; genus Coliplasma. The sequence goes on from CANRIX010000015.1 coordinate 46,834, forward strand.
ACCGTTTCCCGGCTTCCGATACCGATTCCGATTCGACGGAAAGCCAAAAGGCGATCAAGGCGGACGGCGGTCTGCTGCTCGACGGCGGGACCTTCCGGCTCGACAGCGCCGACGACGCATTGCATTCCAACGGCGACGTGACGGTCACAGGCGGAGACTTCACGGTTTCGAGCGGGGACGACGGGTTCCACGCCGACGGGACGCTGACGGTTTCCGGCGGGACGATTCGGATCGAGGACAGCTACGAGGGGCTGGAAGGGCTTCACGTGGCGATCACCGGCGGCGACGTGCAGCTGACGGCAGACGACGACGGCGTCAACGCGGCGGGCGGCACGGACGGCAGCGGATTCGGCGGGGGATTCGGCAACGACCGCTTCGGCGGGCGCGGACCCGGCGGACCGAACGGCGGAACGGGCTCGTCCGACGGTTCCATCGTCATTTCCGGCGGGACGCTCTCCATCGTCGCATACGGCGACGGGATCGACGCGAACGGCTCGCTGGAGATCACCGGTGGAGACGTGACGGTCACCGGCCCGACGCAGGGGGACACCGCCACGCTGGATTTTGACACCACCGGGCGCATCACCGGCGGACGGTTCGTCGGCACGGGCGGCGCCGGCATGGCGCAGACGTTCAGCGATTCGTCGCAGGGGGTCATCGCCCTGCAGGTCGGCAATCAGTCCGCCGGGACGGAGATCACCCTTTCGGACGGCGAGGAGACGCTGCTGACCGTTTCGCCGTCGCTCCCGTACGCGGTGGTGATCCTCAGCCTGCCCGAGCTGGTAAAAGGGGAGTCGTATACGGTATCGATCGGCTCTTACACAGGCGAATTTGAAGCAAGTTAACGTTTTAATTTTATAAGAATCATTCTGTTTTTTGAACAAGCGGGGCGCTCTGCGTTGACGTCCCGCTTGTTTCTTTTTCTCTGCCTTTTCTTGCACGAATGAACGGCAAAACTGTGCAATTTTTGGTTTTGCAGGGATAATATTTGCAAAAATACTTGACTTTTCCAAAAAACGGGCGTATACTGTGTTCAACATTAAAACAAATATATACAAAAATGAACAAACATCGTCAAAAGCCAAACAAACACACCATGTTCAAAAATGACGAAAATCTAACCGAAAGGAGAACGCAGGATGAAGCTCGCGATCCTGTCCGACCTGCACGGTAACCTCGAAGCGACGCGTGCGGTCGGCGAGGCGCTGGAACGGGAAGCCCCGGACGGGCTGGTTCTGCTCGGCGACCTGATCGACTACGGAATGCGCTCGAACGAGGTGGTTTCGCTGGTGCGGTCGTGGAGTTTCCCGGTGCTTTGCAACCTGCGGGGCAACCACGAGCAGGCGATCCTGACCGGCGACTTCTCCCGCTTTTCGACCCAGCGCGGGCGGCAGAGCGCACGCTACACGCAAAGCGTCCTGACCGACGGCACGCTCGCGTACCTGCGCGGGCTGACCGACGGCCCGTGCGCGTTTTACGCCGACGGGGCGCACTGCCTGGCGCTGCACGGCAGCCCGGACGACGTGTACTGGGGGTCGATTCGCCCCGGACCGCAGCCGGACGCGTGCCGGGAGTACGACTACGTGTTCTCCGGGCATTCCCACCTCCCGCACTATTTTGAGGTCTACTACCCGGCGGACGACCCGCCCTTCCGCAACCGCAAGCGGACGGCGTTCCTCAACCCCGGTTCGGTCGGGCAGCCCCGCAATCACATTCCGCACGCCCAGTTCGCCCTGCTCGACACGGCGACCTGCGACCTGCGTCTGCAAAAAGTACCCTATGACGTCGCTTCGGAGCAGCGGACGTTCCGCGGACAGACGGACGATTTTTACCGAGAAAGGCTGGAAAAAGGCATATGAAAGAACTTTACGTCATCAGCGGCGTGACCGGCATGACCGGCAGCGAGCTTGCCCGGCAGGCGGTCGGGGCGGGAACGAAGGTCATCGGATTCGACAACTTCTTCGCGTCCTCCTTCGCGTCGGTCGAGGATCTGCGGGACCATCCGCTGTTCGTCTTTCACCCGTTCGACCTCAACGACCCGGAACAGATGGAAACCGTCCGGCAGGAGGTGCTTGCGGAAGCGCCGCATGTCGGCCGGATCGTCTACGTCAACTGTGCCGCCGTGGTGCATACGGAGCACTTCTACCACGTCAACCGCACCTTCCAGACCAACGTCGTCGGCATGAAGCAGTTCCTCGACCAGGCGATTTCGGTCGGCGCGGACACCTATATCAACTGCTCGACCTCGGAGGTCTACTCCATGGCGTCCTGGGCGGAAGGCGGGGTAAAGGAGAGCGATTACATCCGCCTCGCGAACGCCGAGCACAGCCAGCGGACCAGCTACGCGACCGGGAAACTGCTGACCGAGTTCTTCCTGCGCGACGCGGTGGACGAGGGGCAGATCAAGGGCTGTTCGATCCGTTTCGCGAACGTCTACAGCAAGAGCGAGCTCTATCCGAAGCACATCATCCCCCACATCCTGCGCCAACTGCGGGACACCGGGGGCGTGGAGCTGCTGGAAAACAGCCGGAAGAACCGCCGAACCTTCCTCTATAACGCGGACAGCTGTTCGGCGGTGCTCGCCCTGATCCGCACGCCGTCCGCCCTCGACGGGAGCGTCTACAACGTCGCGACGGAGGAGGAAATTTCCATCCTCGACCTCGTGCGGCTGTGCGCCGATAAGCTCGGCGTGGCGGACCCGCAGGTCACGTTCAACGGGTACCGTGCGTCCGACCCGGAGCGGCGGGTGCTGAACACCGAAAAGATCCGCTGGCGCACCGGCTGGGCGCCGTCCGTCCCGCTCGAACGGGGGATCGAGGCCTGCGTGCGGGAGCTGACGAAATGACGCGGGCGCTGGTCGTGACCGTCGCGGGGATGGCGACGCGGTTCTCGCGCTCGGTCGGGCGGGAATGCGTCAAGTGCCTGTACCGCCGGGGGGATTTTTCGACCTGCCTGCTGTCCCGTTTGCTGCGGCAGCCGGTGTCGTTCGACCGCTATCTCCTCGTCGGCGGATACCGCTTTGCAGAGCTGGAGGAAGCCGTCCGGCGGGAGTTCCCCGACCTTGCGGACCGCCTGACGCTGGTGAACAACCTGTCCTATGCGCGGTACGGGTCCGGCTGGAGCCTGTACTGCGGCTTGCGGGAAGCGTGCCGGGAGCCGTTCGACGAATTGGTCTTTGCCGAGGGCGATTTGTACCTGGATCCCCCGTCCTTTTCCGCCGTGTGCGAAGCCCCGTCGGACGTGCTGACCTACACCCGTGAACCCATTCTCGCGGACCGTTCCGTCGTTTTCTATTTCGATCTGCGAGGACGCGTGCATTACCGCTTTGACACCGGTCACGGCGCCCTGCGCATCGACGAACCCTTCACGGAGCTCCGCAATTCCGGGCAGGTCTGGAAGTTCGCCGACCCGGACCGCCTGCGTGCGCTCGTGCGGAAACTGCCCGAAAGCGACTGGCAGGGGACGAACCTGACCCTTATCGAACGGTATTTCGGCGGGGAGGACCGGGAAAACTACCGCGTCCTTCCGTTTGCCGACTGGATCAACTGCAACACCGTTTCGGATTTCGACAGAATACCCAAAAACAGGGAGGAATCGACATGACACCGTTGGAACGCAAACTCGATCTGCTGCGGGAAGCCTGCAAGACCCGCAAGGCACGGATCCTTATCGTCGGGCTCGGGAGCGTCGGACACTACCTGCTCGATTATCTGCTTTCGGACGCGGACGAGGGCGTCGAACTCGCCGTCGCCGGGCGAAACCCGGAAAAACTGGCGTCCGACGTGAACATTCTGCGGGTCGCGACGTCCATTCGCGGGCGTTACCGCGCCCCGGTCCGCATTTTCGACACAGTCGATCTGGACGACGTTCCGTCCGTCGCGTCGGTGCTTTCGGCGTGGAAGCCGGACCTGATCGTCAACAGCAGCCGTGCCTATGCCGGGCTGAAGTACGGCAGTATCTCGTGGAAGAACGTCCGCGCCTACGGCATCTGGGCGCCGCTTTCGGTCAAGTATGTGCGCAACCTCATGCGGGCGTGCGAATCGGCGGGCTCGGACGCGATCGTCGTCAATACGTCCTATTCCGACGCGATCCTCCCGTGGCTGAAGTCCGCGGGGCTTCCGTGCCCGGATTTCGGCAGCGGCAACCTCAACCACCTCGTCTACCGCTTCAAGCTCGCCGCCGGAGAACTGCTCGGGATCCCCGATCCGTACAACATCGACGTGACCTTCGCCGCCTCCCACTTCCACGACGTCTGCATCAGCAAGGAGGGGCAGTCGGAGGGGCAGACGCTGCTGCTGGAACTGCGCTACCGCGGGGAAGTCCTGCCGGTCCCGCAGAGCGAGCTGTTTGCCCGCTGCGCCATCCCCATGCCGGTCGACGCGAAGCGGAACATGATGAACGCGTCGAGCGACTACGAGATCCTGCGCGCCTGTCTCGCCGTCGCGCGGGGGCGGGAGGTGCGCAAACTGCATATCCCCGGCGCGTTCGGCGAGATCGGCGGATACCCGGTCCTGCTCGACGGGCGGGAGGCGCATATCCATGCGAAAATTCTGGAAAAGCCGTTTTCGCTCGCGGAAATGCGGCGGAAGAACCGCGAATCCATCTACCTCGACGGGATCGAGCGGATCGAGGACGGGGTTCTGACCTACACCGACGAACTGCTCGCAAAGTGCCGGACCGCATTCGGCGCGGACCTGCCCAAGCACGTCCCGTTCGACCGCATCGACGAAACGGCGGACTTTCTCGTCCGCGAGATCATCGAAAAATTCCGCTGAGCGCGAAAAACGCAAAAGGAGAGGGGGAATTCCCGTGAAAACCGTTTACGCCTGCTTCTGCACGGACGTGATCCACGAGGGGCATTTGAATATCGTCGAACAGGCCCATCGCTACGGCAAGGTCGTCGTCGGGGCGCTTTCGGACGAAGCGCTGATCCGCTTCAACCGCTTCCCGACCCGGTCGCTCGAGGAGCGTATGCGGCTGTACGGCGAGATCGACGGGGTGGAGGAGGTCGTCGTGCAGAACGACATGCTGTATGGCGACGTCATTCCGACCCTGCGCCCGGACTATGTGATCCACGGCGACAACTGGCTGACCGGCCCGATGGCGGGCATCCGCGCGAGCGTCGAATCCCTGCTGTCCGCCTACGGCGGGCAGATTCTGGATATTCCGTACACCCGGACCGAGGCCGTCCGCGCGGTAGATACCCAGCTGAAGGAAAAACTCGCCATGCCGGAGTACCGCCGCAAGCGGCTTCGCCAACTGATCCGCATCTGCCCGGTCGTCAAGGCGATCGAGGCGCACAGCGGGCTGACCGGGCTGATCGCCGAAAAGACCGTCGTCGAGCACAATGGCCGTCTGGACCAGTTCGACGCGATGTGGCTGAGCTCGCTTTGCGATTCGACGGCGAAGGGGAAGCCGGACATCGAACTGGTGGACCTGACCTCCCGCCTGCGCACGATCGACGACATCATGGAGGTCACGACCAAGCCGATTATCCTCGACGGCGACACCGGCGGACTGCCCGAACATTTCGTCTACAACGTCCGCACGCTGGAGCGAATGGGGGTCAGCGCGGTCATCATCGAGGACAAGGTGGGGCTGAAAAAGAACAGCCTGTTCGGCACGGAGGTCGAACAGGAGCAGGCGCCCATCGAGGATTTCTGCGCCAAGATCGCGGCGGGCAAGCACGCCCAGCTGACCGAGGACTTCATGATCATCGCCCGGATCGAAAGCCTGATCCTCGAAAAGGGCATGGAGGACGCGCTGACGCGCGCGGCGGCGTTCGTCGGCGCGGGGGCGGACGGCATCATGATTCACAGCCGCCGGAAGGACCCGGCGGAAATCCTCGAATTCTGCGACCGCTTCCGCGAAACGGACGCGCACACCCCCATCGTCGTCGTGCCGTCCTCGTTCAACAGCGTCACGGAGGAGGAGCTGGCGGATCACGGGGTCAACATCGTCATCTACGCCAACCAACTCACGCGAAGCGCCTTCCCGGCGATGCAGCGCACGGCGGAGGACATTCTGCGCTACCACCGCGCCAAAGAAGTCGACGACCGGCTGTTGCCGATCAAGGACATCATCACCCTTATCCACGAACTCTGACGGGGGAGGAACTGCCATGCAAGTTACCGATTTCCTACAGATTGTGGGAGCGGGATTCTATACCGGCGTGCCGGATTCCCTGCTTCGCCCGCTCTGCGATCACCTGCTGGATGCCTACGGGGAGGACCCTCGGTGGCACCTGATCGCTGCGAACGAGGGAAACTGCGTCGCGCTCGCCGCCGGTTACCACTTTGCGACCGGCAAGGTCCCGTTGGTCTACCTGCAAAACAGCGGGGAGGGGAACGCGGTCAATCCGCTCGCCTCCCTGCTGAACGGGGCCGTCTATGCCGTGCCGTGCGTGTTCGTCGTCGGCTGGCGGGGGGAGCCGGGCGTGCCGGACGAGCCGCAGCACCGTTTTCAGGGGAAAGTGACGGTCCGCCTGCTCGAAACGCTGGACGTTTCCTGTTTCGTCGTCGGGAAGGAAACGACCGTGGAGCAACTGCGGCAGGCGATGGACGGCTTTCGGAAACTGCTTGCGGCGGGAAAACAGGTCGCTTTCGTCGTGCGCAAGGGTGCGCTGACCTACGACGGACGCAGGGTCTACCGCAACGGCTATTCCCTGACGCGGGAGGAGGCAATCCGCCGCCTGCTCGCCGTCAGCGGGGAGGACGCGGTCGTCTGCACGACCGGGAAGGCGTCCCGCGAGCTGTTTGAACTGCGCGAAGCGGCGAACGTCGGGCACGGGCGGGACTTTTTGACCGTCGGGTCGATGGGGCACAGCTCGTCGATCGCGCTCGGCGCGGCCCTGCAGAAGCCGGAAAAAAAGTTCTGGTGCCTCGACGGGGACGGGGCGCTGCTGATGCACATGGGCGCGCTCGCGGTCATCGGGAGCGTGAAACCGCAGAATCTGGTCCACGTCCTGCTCAACAACAACGCCCACGAGAGCGTCGGCGGCATGCCGACGGCGGCGGGAAGCGTCGACCTGCCCGCGGTCGCGAAGGCGTGCGGCTATCCGCGCGTCCTGACGGCGCGGACGGCGGCGGAACTGGAAACCGCCCTGCGCGAGGCGAAGGAGAGCCGCGAACTGACCTTCCTCGAGATCAAATGCGCCATCGGCGCCCGCGCGGACCTCGGTCGCCCGACGACCAGCGCCATCGAAAACAAGAACGCGTTCATGTCCTTCCTGAACGGGTAACACGGAACGCGAAAAATCTCAGTACTGAATTTCTGATTTAATCCCCATCAAGCCGAGACTAAAAAAGCAAAAAAGATTTCAAGATTCACAATGGAGGTTACGTATATTTAAGGATAGGACTCGCAAACAAAAGATACTAACAATAGGTGCCAACATGTATCATTTATATTTTGCGACAATCCTTTGATCTGGGAAATATATATGGAAGATAATATATATCTTCAGATTAGGTATCTAACAAATGATGCGAATGATTGATGCAGACAACTTGGCTTCCATACTCTGTGAGATTTTGAAATAGAAATAAATTCAGAAGTTTCCTTTGTATATTTAATATGTTATTTACTATGTTCTGGAAACAGGAAAATTCCACCATCAGTTGGTTGAATCGCAAATGAGATGGAAGCTACGATTTGCAAAAAACCTCGCGGCAAACCGCGAGGTTTTGCTAAGTATAGGGTTTCCGCAAAGCCGTAAGACTTTTTGGGGAGAAAGGAGGAGCAAGTGAGTAAGCGAATAATGCTTTTTACCGCAGTCAGTCAAGACCACCGGTAAACCGGTGGCTTGCACAGCCCCTAAAAGGGGCTCATACAGGCATAGCCCCTGAAAGGGGCACTGAAAGCTTGACACCGCATTACCATTTCGGGCAGCCGCTCACGTGCGGCTGTCCACTTTTTGCCTAACTGTTCTTGCTACCCGTGAACGGGTCGGTGTACTCCTTGATACTTGCCTGATCTTGCGCGTAATCTTCTTCCAACTGATTTCGGATGTACTCCGCAATCATTTTGCGGTTTTGTCCTACCGTATCAACGAAATATCCTCTGCACCAGAAATTCCTGCTCCCGTACTTGTATTTCAAATTGGCGTGTCGGTCGAAGATCATCAGGCTGCTTTTTGTAGGTTTGTCAATGATGTGTTACAAAGTCAGGAAAAGAAAAGAGGACATCTTTAGGAGAGAACCAGTTAAG